>JBIKLJ010000419.1:0-6210 GCA_044359895.1 Pirellula sp. | reverse complement strand
CAATCGCATCGCAAGTGGAGAATCACATTGATGAATCTGGAAGACCTCGCCATTGTCCTCGTAGCTGCTGTTGCCAGACCATTTAGCCTTGGAACGAATAGCAATACTCTTCGTTCCAGGCAGCTTCTTTCTGATCGCTGCAACCTGAGCTTTAATTTGGGCAAATGTTGGAGATGCGTCTTTCACTGAGTGCCTCCATTTTCTTCCACGATCCAACTCGCGTTGAACTTAATCACTTGCTTGCCGGTGTACTTCGTCTCAAGGTCACTGACAATTTTCTTTAGCTCGCTGATCGACAGATCCGACCTCGTCTCCGATTCAAGGATCTTCCTTGTGGTTGTCGGCTTAGTGACAGGAGGCGTCGTCACACCTGGCAAAGTAACACTGGTAACACCTGAGACTGGCGGCACAACCGGTGGCACCACGGGCGGATTGGGTTGAGGCGTTTGAGTAAGCAGACGAACCGCTTTGTGTTGAGCTTCCTTTAGAGTTGGACCAAGCGACGTCACGTGTTCGTCGGATTGCAACGCTTGAGCGATAGACGAACGGATTGATTGAGCGACCGATTGTCTCTCATCAGCCAGCTTCGCGATCGCGTCGAAGATCTCCCAGTTCGTACTTTCGATCGTCGCCAACAAATGAGAAGCTTTGCTCAAGCATTCTCCCATGGCTGCCTCAGTCGTTGCGACCGCAGCCGACGCGAGAACCGACACAACTTGGCTCGCTTCTGAAACATGCAGCTTCTCGACCAGGCTGGCAGTCGCCGAGGCGGTCGTCAGTCGTGGGCTGTTCGCAGGATCGACTCCGAGCTTCGACAATCGTTCTTTCAACTTGTCCTGGAGCGAAACACACGACGAACGGACCTCCGAAGACTTCTTCTTCAGTGCGGCCGACAAGTTCGCAACGGTCGTGGCTTTCATAAGCGGCGATACGGCTTCACCAAAGATCTGTGCAGCTCGGTTAACTGCTACGCTCCAGTGCGCCTCATCAGGTAGCTTCTGCTCTTGCAACACGTAATCGTTTGAGAGATTGGTCAGCGAGACTTCAACAGGAGCGTTGTGATAAACAAACGTGCGGTTGGTCTGTTCGGCATAAGTCAGAATCACTAGGTTCTGTGCTTCCTTGGGCAAACCCATCGGCCGCGGTTGATCAATCCACTTACGGAGTTGCCCCACACTGATGGTGCTGGACGCTTCAGCAGCCTTCTTGTTAAAGTGATTACGCCAGTGATGACCCAAGACAAAGTGCGTTGCATCGTGCCCCATCTCGCCCAATTGAAGAGGATTAGCGATATGGCGCACCAACGATCGAATGGTCTTCTCGACTGCGACACGTCCATCCTGTGACTGTGCCGCCTCGCTTAGAACGGCTTGAACCTTGCGAAGGTTGCCGATCTTGACTTCGGCCTCAAAGTTCGGTGCCCCAGGGAACTCACTCATTAGAGCCTGGCTAAGCAAATGATTCATTGCGCCGCCAAGGTTTGCAGCAACGGGAGGTTGTGGATCGAAGCCATCATCTAGCGAGACGAACTGCTCATGCTGTTCGAGCTCGTGAGTTGTATCAAGTGAACCTTGTGTGATCGCATCCAGACCATAGGCCGCATCTAGATGATTCTGGACTCGGGTTCGTAATACGCTCCGCTGGTTCTCGAGGAGCGATTTCGCCGCTTGTCGATCTTGCGGAGAAAGATGGTTCGAGTACTGGCCGAATCGCTCGCCAGTGAGAATGTGTTCAAGGATCACGAGCATCCCGAGGTCCTTCAATGCGTCTGTACTGAAGAACTGAGGAATCCAGCAAACGGTCTTTGCGCCCAACGGATTCACAGTCTTGAACTGTTGCAGACGACTGATATCGTCCTTTGGTCCGTGGCCGGCCTCATCAAATGGGAAGTCGATCACCAACTTCCAATCTGCTTCGTTGTTCTCAAACGATGCGTCTGGCAACTCACGAATGTTCTTGAAGAGAACCGTACAAGATCGACTGGTGTTCTTCCAATTGAAATCGTAGTGCTGCTGGAATTCGTCTTCGCCCGAGACGCCCAACTGTTCGAACAGCATCTGCCGAACGCGACGAATGCGGTTGCCTTGATTATCTTCTCGCTCTGCTTGCTTAATAATCCCTTCGGTATCAACGCCGGATAGCTGAATAGAAATGGACGGGTTGGTTTCCTCGCCGATACGAATCTCGCCCACACTGGCCGCCCAGTTACGCACACGACGCAAGACTTCTTGTCCCTCGCGTCCAGCGATCGGAGTCTTGATCGTGCCGTGGTTTAGGGCGGCTAGGCGTTCTGCGTTCAATCCACGCAGCGTCTCTACCTCGGGAACCAAAGCAGACAGCAACAATGTCTTCACAAGTCGATCGTCATTGCGAAATCCGACACGACGCGGATCGTCCGTTGGCAACTTCTCTAATTCCTCACGGCGGCCATGTGTCTTCTCCAGCATTGGCAACAGCTTCTGGTGATACAGCCGTTTGGCATTGTCGAAATGGATCGCCATCTCTTGGCTGAACGCCTCGTCGCCGTGAGCGATCACATCGAATAGATCACCCACAGGAACAATGTCGCCAACAGTGAGCACATCGCGTTGCTCGACCAGCAACTGCATCATCACTTTGAGCGCCGTACGCTCGCGTTGTAGCACGCTCGACACTGCGATTAGTGTTTGCACCAGTGCCGGGCTAAAGGGATAGACCTTGCGGAACATCTCCCGGTCACCTTCACCGGTCAGCAGGGTCGTCATCACCGACTCGCGGATCTTCGCTGTCTGTTCAAACGCAGCGTTCAACTCCTGTCGCGCCGAAGGCGTATGGCACTTCAGAACGCGTCGCTCTGCAATCGCTGGTAGGTTACGGTCTTCAAGCGTGATCTTGTGGAAGCGCCCTTCCCAATGCTTGAGAGCGTCACCGAAATTGAGTCGGTCGGCTCCCGGAACCGAATCTCCGATCAGTTCACTCAAGTCACGCTGACGAGCGATGAAGCTAACAACCGGAATCGGTCGATCCGCCGTTTGCGCTTCTACCAGCTTGGCCAGCTTCTGACCTTCCTGGTGAACGAACTTTAGATCCGCAGCGTGACTGGCCAACCACAGGATCAGTTCGTCAAGGAAGAGAATCAACGCATCGTAGCCGAGATCTTTTGCATGTCGGCTGATAACCGACAGCCCTTTGTCCAAGGAGATGAACGCCTCGCCATGTCCGCCCGCTTGCGTATCGTAGGAACCGAAGAACTTTCCGACGAGCGCACTGATCAACTGCGACCGTTCTTCCGAACCTGGATCAGCGTCAACGGCGCTATCAAATCGTGCTGCGTCCCAACCAACGTCCACATCGCCAAAGTCACTATCGGCACTAGCACCTTCGCTCATCGCAGCGAAGAACGCATCGTCACCCATCCGTTGACGCAGCGCCGAAGCGTCCTTGAACAAACCTTCGGCCAGATAGACGCCAGGGATCGGCGCATCAGGATGCACTCGACGGACGAAATCGACGTAGCCACCCAGGATGCCAGACTCCACATCGTGGGCCGCGATCATGTGGTACGGAACCAGCAAGAATTTCTTGCCTTCGATCCACGAATTGTGCTTTTGGATCACCGACGCCAGCTCTGGAATTCCTCGGGCCGAAGAGTTGCCCGAAAGGATCAGGTGCAGGATCGCCATGAAGTGGCTCTTCCCGCTACCGAAGCTCCCGTGCAGATACGTGGCCTTGCTCGTGTGCCCGAGAACTGAGCCCTTGATGAAATTCAACGCATCATCAAACGCCAGCACGAGCTGAGGCGTCGGCACGTAAGCCGCAACGGTCGCCTGCGGATCGGTGACCCCTTCGGTCAGTCGCAAGACGAACTGTCCCTTGTCGATGTGCTCGGGAATATCGATTAGGTCTTTTAGTAAAGTCATAGATTTTCAGTGTTCAGTTTTCAGAGTTCGATTGATTCAGGACTCTACCCTTTGCCCCTCAATGATTCATGATGGTTCCGTTGGTCCATCGGGTATTGAGGCTTGCCGGACGTCCTCCCAAACTACTTGGTTGTTTCGCCAAACTACGATCTTATGACCCGATCTGGCATGGTCACGAATCATCTCCGACGCAGCCTGCTTGAGTGCCTTTTCGACACCAGCTGTATCAGCTAGTCGATCCGCGATTTCTTTATGCGACTTTTTCATCAGTCATCTGCCTCCGCCTGCGAGGCTTCTTCCGCAGCTCTTTTCTTACTTGTCTTCTTCGTTGCCGAATTCGAAGCAGCCTTCTTTTTCGCAACCTTCTTCGGTGGCACCCAGGCTTTGATTTCGGCGAGGGTTTTGCCGAGGTTGCGGGCTTCTTCGTTGACGAAGCCTTCGAAGTAGTCGCCCATGCGGAGGCCGTCGAAGTTGGCGTTGGGTTCGTTGTGCCATTGCTTGAGCCAGGGGAGGAGCTCGATCAGGCTGGCGAGCAAGGGGATGAGCCGGGGATCGTCGCTGCCGCCGAACTCGGTTTGCACGCGGACGTAGTAAGCACTGATGGCTTGGGCTTGTTGCAGGTGATCGTAACCAGCCCAGCAGATGACGAGCGTTCCGTCGGGGCCTTCGCAATGTGGGAAGCTGATCCATCGTTCCTTGGGCACGTCGAGCTTGCCTCGAAGCGACCAGTAACGAGCTCCACCGGTCGAGATGAAATCGGCGCTGGTGTATTTGGGTGGAACGGGAATCGGGCCGACAGATTCGCCGGCGTCTTCGCGGCGCTGCAAGTCCCAGGTCTTCTCCCACTCGGCTCGCTTACGAAGTCCAGAGTCCTTGTAGCGCAGGATTGGCAAGTGAGGGACACTCTCGGCAGCCACCAGTTCTTCGACGAGCGATTGGACCTCGAACGCGGGATCGTCTCGATAGAGTTCGCCGACTTCCATGAACTGCGGATCTCGCCGAGCAGCGTCGGCGAGCTGTGCAACGGAGTACATCGTAATTTCACCGAGTGGCACCCGTCTGTTGCTCGCGTCAGCTTCGTCAGTCATGCGGCCATCAAAGTCGAAGTATGTCTCAAGACGATTCAGTATCCATTCGCGTAGCGCCCGCTCGAGCTGTGATTCCCAAAGCTCGGTGCTCCAGCGACGTTTGTATTCGGGTTGTTCTATCAAGCGGATGCTTGGGTCATTCTCGATCAGCTTGATCCGTCTTTCGACAAGTTTCTTGTAGTCGTCGGGCCATGCCACTGGCAACTCGGTGATGGGAGTTGCTCCGTGGCGTTCGAACCAAGTCGATTGCGTTTCGCCAGCAGCGATCTTTCGTGCTAGAACGATTTCAAAGGCTCTTTGGCCAAAATCAATTGGAAAAGTCAGAGCGAATGCCAAATCAGATGACTCTCCTGTAAGCAATTCGTTGGTTAGGCCGTAAAGTTTGTAGCATTCCCAATCGAGGTCCTCCTGCAAGGAAATCATCTCTTTACGTACTGAGTACCATTCGCTTCGTGCCTTTTCGAGTACCAACTTCAATCGGCCAAAGTTGCTTTCAATCCCATCAGTCGAGGACTTCTTTAGATTTCTTGTCATCACCTCAAGTGGCGAGTGTGATTTCTGGCTGCGAGCTCGCTCTTCAATCCGTTCAGTAACTTTTAACGGCCAATCGTTGGGAACCGGAAGTCGTTCAATGTTCGTGCCGTTGAATGCGTATCTTTCATCCCATAGTGATCGACGTACGCGAGCACCTTCCTGCCCAACGTGATCTCCGCCTTTAGGGAAGCAAATCTGTTTGAGCCAAAAACATGCAGTAGAACTAGCGAGCACACCCGCAAGTTCAAGGTGCCTAGATACACTGGCTGAAGGAGGTAATTTGATAACTGGCGCAGTACTGTCAAATGCAATTCTCTCGTCTGTGAACGCAACGTGTAAATGAGTAGCGATGTCAGCGTATGCAATCGACTTTGGAATTCGATACTTGTTCGCCTGCCATCGGTACCAAGTCCACCAATTATCGCCGAGTTGCTTACGAGTCTTTCCGCCAAAAGATACAACATTTTCAAGAATGGACTTAAAGTTCCAAATGTACTTCGCCCAAGTTGCTTGAGCATCCCATCCAATGGCGTCCTCGTTGGAATCGTACGGAGCAAAACTATGGAACTCGCCACTTACCGACCAGTCTCGTACGTGCTCTCCACAAGCGGTCACACGAATTAGCGAGGATGGTACACGCCGACGCAAAAGTGATTTTTCATCGATGAAAAAGACATCAGTAGTTCCTG
>JBIKLJ010000082.1:0-20807 GCA_044359895.1 Pirellula sp. | reverse complement strand
CCCGCACGCTCGTCACCTTTACTGGCATGGGCTTCCACTCGCAGCACTGGTGGGCCAAGGGGGAGGGCGCCGCGATGGAGCTCGGGCCGTGCCTGAAACCGCTTGAGCCCTGGAAGGAGCGGATGGTATTTCTTCGCGGCCTGTGGAACGAGCAGGCCAACAACGGGGTCATCCACTGCATGCAGACCGGGAACATGCTCAGCGGCGCACCGATGTCCAAGACCGAGGTCCACACGGGTGTCAGTTTCGACCAAGTGATGGCACAGCGGATCGGCGACCGCACTCGAATCCCATCGTTGGTGCTGGGCTGCGAAGGACCGATTCCGGGGCTCCAGGACGGGCATCCCTTGCTCTATAGCTCACACATTTCTTGGAGCACAGCGGTGTCGCCGACCTGGACAGAGACGCGTCCGGCGCTGGCCTTTGACCAGCTCTTCCGCACCGAGCCCAACCGGGGCGACCGTCGAGTCGTCGATGCCGTGCTCGAAGACGCCCGGTCGCTGCGGCAGCGGCTCTCCGTATCGGACCGGCAGCGGTTCGAGGAGTACCTGGGCAGCGTTCACGAGATCGAGGGTCGCATCAAGCGAGCCGGCCAAGAGCGCGAGACAGGCGACTGGACCCCGAGCCTGGCCGCCCCCGATCGCCCTAGGCCCGCCGATGGCATTCCCACTGAGATCCCGGACTACTGGAAGCTGATGAACGATATCGTACTACTGGCCTTTCGTACCGACTCCACTCGGATCGCGACTCTCAAGTATTGCAACGATGGCTCTGCCGAAACCCACACTCACTGCGGCGCCAAAGATCAGCATCACCAGATGGCTCACACCCAGCCGGCGGAACTCATCCCCCTCAACCAGTTCTTCATGGCTCAGCTTGCTTACCTCTGCGAGCGAATGTCGGAGGTCAAGGAAGGGGACCGAACACTGCTCGACAATACTGCTATCGCGCACTGCTCGAGCATGCTGCACGGCAACCACGACGCCAATCAATTGCCGATCGTCCTGCTCGGTGGCGCCGGGGGAAAACTCCGAGGCGGCCGCGTGCTCGACTACCTCAATTCGCCGAACCGGCGGATGTGCAGCCTTTTTCTCAGCATGATGGAGTGGGGCGGCCTGGAACTCGACCAATTCGGCGATTCAACCGAGCGGTTGACGGGGATTTGAACTGGGCTGTCGACATAACACGATGCCGATAACTTGATGCTCCCGTACGGAGTCGCCAACCAACCCGACAAGAACGACATTTGGCTTTTCGCCTAGTGCAACCAAGATCCGATCCACTTGTCGGTCTCGATTCTGCAATTCGATCGTGTTGCACATAGCTAGGCGGCATAGTTCGAAGGGGCAGAAGAATTCATAGCCGTCACTTCAAGCGATGTCGCAAGCGATCCAACAACACGGCGGCCAAAATAACCAGGCCAAGTACGACTTTCTGTGTATAAGGTTCTACGTTGGTTAGGTTCATTCCGTTTTGAATAACGGCAATGGTGAAGGCACCGATCAGAGTTCCCAGCATGCTTCCTTCACCACCGCTGAGGCTTGTTCCGCCGACCACAACGGCAGCGATCATGTAGAGTTCGTACATATTCCCATAGGCCGGCGAGCCACTTTTGAGTTGCGACGCCGTGATAACACCACCCAGCCCAGCCAATAGACCGCTGGTGAGGTAAGCGATCATGATCACGCTAGCGACGGGGACTCCGGAGAGTCGCGCAGCTTCTGAGTTACCTCCGACCGCATACAGTCTGCGCCCCAGTTTCATCCGAGACATGACGACCGCGGCAACCGCATACAGAATAATCATGAGCACAACGGCATTCGGCACCCCCAATAAATCTGAACCTCGACCAAGCCAAACAAAAGAATCGGGAACATCGTTGATCGATTGTCCGTTCGCAATGATGTAGGCGATTCCACTACCTACCAACATCATGGCCAGCGTCACAATAAATGGCGGAATCGCGAAGCGGGTGATCATCAATCCCGAAAAACCACCGACACATCCACACAATCCAATTGCGGCCGAGCAAGAAAGAAACATTCCAAGTGTCGAAGCCTCGTTGCCTCCTGCGACGTCTCGTATCAACACGGAGCATACGACGGCGGAAAGTGCAATCAAGCTGCCAACCGAGAGATCGATCCCCCCAGTGATAATGACCATCGTCATTCCGATAGCCACAATCGCAATCACGGCAATCTGATTGGCTATGTTAAGTAGGTTGTCTGACTTGAGAAAGTTCGGGTATCGGTAGATCTTAGGAATGAAAATAGCTGGGTCGCCAAGGGCAGGATAATCAGAAGCGAGGTTCGAAAAGACCAACCAACTCGCCGAAGTTTGACTACATGCGATGGCGTCGAGACGCTCGGCTTGAGATTGCATCTTGTCGAGAATCGCTTTGGCATCTTTGGGAGCCCCTTTGATGCACGATCGAACTTCAAAACCCCTTTCAATTAGCTGACGTTCAAGCTCATCTGCAAACGCAGGATCACTTGCTTGTAGGCCGGCGGCAATGATTACCCTGGCCCCGTTTTCCAATCGACTGGTCATTGAACTCGACAGATGTTCCGCAGCGGCTGGGCCGTTGGCCGATTGTTCTGTAAACGTAACGGCAGTAAAGAATGAAGACAATAAAATGAGGACAAAAAACATCCCGTAGTCAGTCAAAATGCGAACTGGCGAAAGTCGGAGAGAGTTCATAGCGCGCAAATGATTCGATGAAGGCAAAAGTGTGTAGGCCGTAACTCAATTACGGTGTGATTAGAAAAAGGTAGCAGGCACGCTCCGCGTGCCGTCCGCAAACCGACTCGACAAGTTTTACATTACGATGGTCAGATGCGGCACATGGAATGTGCCTGCCACTTTGACATTAAAGCACCTTCTAAGCCACCGCTAATTCCATGATCTGCTCCTGCGTTGTGGTTTTGACGTTCTGAATCTCGCCAGTGATTTTTCCTTCGTGCATTACGATGATCCGGTCTGCCATGCCAAGCACTTCCGACAACTCGGAACTAATCATCAAAATCGATTTCCCCTGAGCGACCAGTTCGTTCATCAGGGTGTAAATCTCGAACTTTGCACTGACGTCGATCCCGCGCGTCGGTTCATCAAAGATCAAGACCTCGCTTTGCCGAGCAAGCCACTTGGCTAATACTATTTTTTGTTGATTACCGCCTGAAAGAGTTCCAGCCGATTGCCGCGGACTCGCAATTTTGATATTGAGAGCCGACGTGTATTGAGCGAACTCCTGTCTTGTTTGACTCGACTTCCAAAAGCCGAATCGCGACAATTGATCAAGGTTGGGAAGTGCGAAATTATCAATTAACGCATGTCCGAGCACGAGTCCTTGGAGCTTGCGATCTTCGGTGAGTAAACCAATGCCCGCTTCAATCGCATCGCTTGGAGATCGAATCTGGAGCTTTTGACCATCAAGAATTATATCGCCGGAACTTCTTTTATCCGCTCCGAAAATGAGTCGCACCGTTTCCGTTCTACCAGCACCGACTAAACCAGTCAGGGCCAAGATCTCACCGCGTCGGACTTCGAACGAAACATTCTTGACTGCTGGACCTAGAAGGTTTCTCACCGATAGTCGCGGTTCACCAATAGAAACGGAACGTTTGGGAAATTCATCTTTGAGTTCACGCCCAACCATGTATTCGATCATTGTCTTGCGAGTCAAATTGCGCACGTTGCTTTCACCGACGTTCTCCCCGTCGCGCAGAAAGCTTACTCGATCAGCAATCGCAAAGATTTCGTCGAGGCGATGGCTGATATAAATGATCCCTAAGCCCTGCCGCTTTAATTCCTGGATAATCTTAAACAAACCTTCGACTTCACGCGTCGTCAATGCTGCGGTCGGTTCATCAAGAACAAGAACACGCGCGTCAAAGGCTAATGCTTTTGCGATTTCGACAAGCTGTTGCTTTGACGTTGTCAGATTACGACACGGGCAATCTAAATCAACTTCCATGCCCAGTCGTTGAAACAGCTCGTTGGCTTTTTTTCGTTCAAGGCCCACATCAATCAGACCGCTTCGATATGTGATTTCTCGTCCGAGAAATATGTTTTCAACGGCGTTCAGCCCAGGGACCAAATTAAACTCTTGATAGATAACGGCGATGCCCGCTGCGGCGGATTCTTTCGGCGATTGAAATGTCAATTCTTTTCCGTCGATTTCCATGGTGCCGAAATCAGCGACATGAGCACCACCGAGAACTTTCATCAAAGTGCTTTTGCCAGCACCATTTTCACCCAAGACAGCAAGTACTTCTCCCGCATGAAGCTTCAAACTAACACCGCGCAGCGCTTGAACCCCCGGAAACGACTTTTTGACGTTTCGCATTCTCAGGAGCAAATTGGAAGCGTCGGATTCAGGCACGTTAATTTACTGACGTCTTTGCGAGATTACCTGTTCTTAAATACTCATAGTAAATCGGCTCACTGACTCGCTGTCCGGTCGTCGAAACAAACGTTACCTTTCCGTCTTTAAATTCAACATCGGCTACCTCGATGAATCCTGGGGGGATTTTGGCAACCCCTTGGATGTAACGGACCGTTAACTCTCCGTTGATGTCCATCGCGGTCTTTGCTCCGAGCTTGCTTAAGGCGTTTTCCTCGGCAGACGCCTTAATCCCGTCCGCAAAAAAAGCAGTGACGTCTTCGATACCAACGCAGTTGTTTCTACCGAGCCAGGGTAATTGATGGCGTCCGTGATTCTCGAGCCAGAAGACGGTATTTGCCAGAACTTGAGGGTCCTTCAGCGAGAACCAAAGCCAGCCTTCGTCGGCTCGCACTGCCGTCAGCCACGCCGGCTTATCTGCAGAGTCTGCGGCTACAATCATAACAAGATCAGCGTAACCTTGTTTTTGCGGTAGTCGAGAAACATCTACGTCCGATGCGTCCTTAAATCTCGACGGGACAGACGCAAGACTCGTGAAACGTTGATTGATTGCAAGCTGTTGATATTCACCATTGGACGGATCGCTAAACAAAGTCGAATTCGTCATCCCGAACTTGATCGGACTGTGCGATATTTTGAATGCACCTTCGACGTCTGGCATGGCCAACGTTGCATGGTGTCCTAGAGGCGTCCGACCTTGAAAGCCTTCGATTCGATGGCTGGAATAAACGGCATTTTGCCCATCCACGAGCTGAAGCGTTTTCGTTACCTTGCCGGCGCGGGCCGTTATCTTCATCTCCAAAGTCAGCGTGCTTATCGGACCTTTTTTCTCAGTACCAACGTGTGTCCATTTGCTCCCCGCGACCTCTCCGTGCGGAGGATGCTTTTCACCTTGATACTTGTCCGCGTTCCCTCCAAACGGCATACAGAAAAAGTCGCCCCGCAATGGCACTAGGACTGGAGCTGGATGCGAATGCGTTTCACCTTGCCAGGGACTAATATGATACGGTTGAATTGGCGTTGAGGAGTTTCGATAAAAATGAACGGGCGCCATATGTCCGCCCAGTTCGGTAACAGCAAGTTCCACCTGGTCGGATTGAATGACCCACGAAGCCTGACCGTTTCGTACTTCCGTATCGGCAGCTGGGGCGGTAGCCAAAAACCCAAGAACGATTGTTCCTATGCCTATCGTTATCATTGAAAGTCTTCGTTTCATTTCCGTCTCGCTTTTGCTTTTGATCTCAGGCAATGATTTATTTGATTTTATCGATTTTGTTAACACGCTTCGCATCACGATCGCGTTCCGTTCACTTCAATTCCAAGTCTTGATCAGCGTCCGCTTTTCGGTATAAGCTGGTGGGGATTAGAATCTCGGGCGGCAGTTCTTCTCCTTTCGAGTAACGAACGAAAGATCGAACGATTTCGATCCCCATCTTGTCAGGGTATTGAATTGGGTCTGCGTATATCTTCCCCTCCTTAATTGCTCGTTTCCCTTCAGGCATCCCATCGAAGCCGACAATCTTGATTTGATCCGCTTTATTAGCCTTCTCAATCGCCGCTCGCGCACCCAGCGCGGATGGGTCATTGATGGCAAATATGCCTTGCAAATCCGGATGAGCCTGCAAAGCGTCTTCGGCAGCCCGGTACCCGACATCCTTGGCACCTCCGCCATCTAATTCGGTCACAATTTCAATTTTACGCTTTCCGCTCTCGTTGTGTGCATCGATGACTTCACGGAAACCTTTGACTCGCAAAATACAGGACTGGGCCTGCTTAAGATGCAAAATAGCAATCTTGCCACCATTGTCACCCAAGGCCTCGATCATGGCCTTGCCAGCTTCTTTACCGCCACCATAGTTGTCCGTGGCAATCTGCGTTGCAATCTTGACGCTTGTGTCGGGACAAGGGATATCGACCGTGAACACAGGGATTCCAGCGGCGTTAGCCTCTTGAATGATGGGTACAATCGATTTCGGATCACAAGGACTCAGAACGATCGCCACTGTATTCTTAACGATAAAGTCTTTCACTTGATTTCCCTGCTTAGAAACATCGTTGTCGGCGCTAACAACAATCGTATCGTAGCCGTTCAACGCAGCTTCCGACGTAATGTTATCGCCGATGACTTTGAAGAATGGATTTTGCAGCGTCAGTAGTGAAACTCCTATCAGACCCCGCTTCGCCGATGGAATGGGAGCAACTTCCTTCGACGCAGAGCTACAACCGTTCAGCGTCGCAGCCACCACGGCTATCATGGAACAAAGGAAAATCGAATGTGCTTTCATGATTGTCCACCTAAGAATTTTGAGAAATCGCCCTCCATTGCGATCGAATTGCCACGTAGTCAATAAATTATGACCAGAGCAAGACACCATCCGAAACTTGACGACCTTCAGCGACAAAGTTCGTTGCAACTTGCGAGACAGGCTATGATCTTAGCGATCTCTTGACAAGGTTTCTAGGGGTAGTTTCAATGGTGAAATAGATTTCACTAGCGAAATACTCTGGGGGAAGATTATGGCGAAGGCCGAATCGAAGATGCGACAGCAGAATGAGGGTGCAAGATCCGAAGTGACCAGCCTCCAACGCGGGTTGGATGTGCTGAAAATGCTCGCGCACCAGCCAGATGGTGCGACATTGCGTGAGATCACGGAACGACTTGAGTTGCCAGGAGCATCGGTCCTCCGCATCGCTAGAACACTGGTAGAGCTTGGCTATCTCAGACGTGAAGAGGCCACCAAGCGTTACTACATGACCAATAGCTTTCTTATGCTTGGTCAGCCACGCACTGCAACACGCGGACTCTCCGAATGTGCGAACGCGTCGATGCGGCGCATTCGACAAGCGACGGGGGAAACGACCCAGCTCGGATGCATGATCGATTTGGAGATGGTCGTTATTGATCAGTTACTATCTTTACATCCCTTCAAATACTCCGCCGACCTTGGCGCCCGGTGTCCATGTTACAGTTGTGCGCCCGGTAAGGCGATTCTCGCTTTTCTTCCTGATGATGAACGAGAGGCGATCGTTTCGCGTCTCGCGTTCAAGCGTTTTACGTCGACAACGATTACGTCGAAGCGAGCATTTCGCGATGAACTCAACGCGATTCGAGAAAAAGGCTTTGCCCTGGATCGATCTGAAGGGATGCCCGGCGTTCATTGTATAGCAGCTGCAATTCTCGACCGACATGGTGTCGCCGTTGCTGCCATTACGATTGCTGGCCCTTCCTCGCGAATCCCTGAAGACGAATTTGACAGGATCGGAACAATGGTTTGCGAAGGCGCTCGGCAGGCTTCGAGCGAATTCAATCAACAGTAAGGAATACAAGGTATGACGGCCAGAGAGATTCAGGATGGTTCTTCTTCACTGCACGAAATACAAAAAGATGAGGCTCGAAAATACACATGAGCACGCACAAGCCAATTTCTTTACGCACACGGGATTTCCAGTCATGGGTTAGTACCCTGGCACGACACGTGGCGTTTCCATCGAAGGTATCTGCTATCATGGTGAAAGAACGTTACCAGAAAACCTCAGCTCGTGGGTAGAATTTGGAATGGGAAATAAATGCATTGGCATGATTGGCCTTGGACTGATGGGAACCGCTATGTCCGAGCGCTTGCTCGAACACGGCTTTCATGTCCTCGTATGGAATCGCACCCAAGAGAAAGCGGATCCACTGATCGCCCTCGGCGCTCAATGGTCCGATAATCCGCTGGCCGATTGCGATCGCATCATTATCAGTCTCTATACGAGCGATGTTGTCGAATCGGTCATAAAACAATTACTAAAAGATTTGCATACTAAGCGGGCCTCCGAAGAGTTGCTTGGAAAGATCTTGATCGACACGACCACGGGGGCCCCGGAGCAAAGCGCCGAGATGTCTACTCAGTTAGCATCATTAGGATTAAAGTACTTGGATGCACCCATCTCGGGTTCCAGTGAACAGACGCGTCGCGGCGAAGCGACGGTGATGGTCGGCGGCGAACGAGAAGCGTTCGAAGCATGCAACGATTTGTGGCCAATGCTCGGTGCCAATACTTACCATGTCGGAGCAAGCGGCAGCGCGGCAAAAATGAAGTTGATTAGTAACCTGGTGCTGGGATTGAACCGCGCCGCGCTCGCGGAAGCGTTGGTGTTTGCCCAGGGAATCGGTGTTGATCCGGCTTCGGCACTCGAAGTCCTTCGCGGCAGCATGGCGTACTCGCGCGCGATGGATGTCAAAGGTCAGAAGATGTTGGACGAAGATTTCACCGTGCAGGCAAGACTCTCTCAGCACTTGAAAGATGTTCGCTTGATTCTGGCCAGCGGTGTGACTTTGCCTTTGTCCGAAACGCATCGGCAACTGTTGGAGCAAGCCGAAGCCATGGGGCTGGGCGAAGCGGACAACTGTGCCATCATCAAAGCGATTCAACAATGTCAACAGTAAGTGCTCTGGATCGGCAATCGAACGAAGATGCGCTGGCGCCACGCAGTCGGATGTTGGTGTTGGTCGTAGCTTTTGCGGCGCTGGTATTCGACGGCGTAGAACTCGGCTTGATGCCAGTTGCTTCGCTATCGGTTTCACAAAGTTTGCTGGGTGACAACTACACACCGACCCTCGGTGGTGATTGGTTTGCACGCTTTACTGCTGCTCTGATGCTTGGCGCGGCCATTGGCGGAATCGCGCTGGGCAGCCTTGGCGATCGCATCGGTCGCTCTCGAGCGATGGGAATCAGCATTCTGTTCTACTCGGTCTTTGCCGCGATGGGGGCATGGGCACAGACGCAGGAGCAAATGCTTGTGCTGCGGTTTTTAGTTGGTCTGGGAGTGGGTGGTTTGTGGCCTAACGGCATCGCGCTGGTGGCGGAATGTTGGCCAGGTGCAAAACGTCCGCTCGTTTCCGGCGCGATGATGGCGGGGCTCAACACCGGTATCCTGTTGTTGTCGCAACTAGCCCGCGTTTGGCCAGTGACGGCTGATTCATGGCGGTGGATTTTTTATCTGGCCGGCGCACCAGCGTTCTTAGGATTGTTCGTGCTCGTGGCCCTGCCGGAGTCACCTCGTTGGCTGGCAACGGCGGGAGTTACGAAGGCGCGAACGACTCCGCTGCGAGAACTGTTTTCGCCAGGTTTGATTCGTATTACGTTGGTGGGGATTGCCGTCAGCGCTATTCCGATGATCGGGGCGTGGTCGGCGAGCAAGTGGATGATTCCCTGGGCTGATCAAGTAGCGGGAAAAGAATACGGTGGATACAAAGCGATCACGCAGGGTTATTGGGCGCTGGGTGCGGTGATCGGCAGCTTTGCCGGAGCACAACTTGCCGCGTGGTTAGGACGCCGCCGCAGCTATGTATTGATAAGCTTCGGGGCAGTAACGTTGACCTGGGCGATGTTCCTGCTGACCGCGCCACTACGTCCCGAGTTTCATGCGATCGTGTTCGCACAGGGGCTGGTGTCGACATTGTTCTTTGGTTGGCTAGCGCTCTATTTGCCTGAGTTATTTCCGACGCATGTAAGGGCTACCGGTAGTGGATTAGCTTACAACTCGGGGCGATTCGCCACCGCAGTCGGAGTGCTGCTGGCCGGTTTTCTCTTTTCTGCACTCGGCGGTGACTATTCTCGAGTCGGTGCTCTGTGCGCCGTTGTGTATGTCTTTGGCTTGGTTGTCATCTGGTTCGCTCCAGATACTTCGCAGGCCAGCAAAAGGTTGTAAGCGAACGAGTTTTGGTTCATAGTCATTGAATCGTTTGGATGAAGGGTGGTATATGAAAAGTGGTCTTTGTTTCTGGATGGGGTGTGCGTGGCTCGCTTTGATACCTTCGGTTTGGGGGCAGTTCGACGACAAGTCCTCGGATCTGCAAGCTTTACCCAAAGTCCCTGAGGAATTCAAAGTGACTTTGTTTGCGAGCGAGCCGCTGGTCAGGCAACCATGCTCGATGGCCTTCGATGAACGGGGACGATTGTTCGTTGGAATGGGCCCGCAGTATCGCAATCCAAAACCGGACACGCCGGGCGACAGCGTCGTGCTATTTCTCGACGCCAACGGTGATGGCAAAGCAGACTCGACCAAGGTGTTCGCAACCGGTTTCAATGCGATTCAAGGGTTGGCCTGGCATGGTCGCGATTTGTGGGTTGCCAATGCTCCTGACCTGACCCTTGTTCAAGATCTCGAGGGTGATGATGAAGCCGATGAGTACATCAAGGTTTACACCGATCTGGGTAATCTCGAACACGGACTGCATGGACTGAATTGGGCTCCTGACGGCAAGCTCTACATGAGCAAAGGAAACTCCAAGGGGCTCAACCAAACAGGCCGCTATGCACCAAAACCGTTTCGAGATTTATGGGGGCTGAATGCGCCGGCAGATGTGCCCGACTTCCCCAGTCCATCGAAGTTCCGTAAAGACAATTATCGCCGCGCGTATCACGATCCCGCAGATGACTGGGGACTGGACGGCGGAATGCTGCGATGCGATGACGGCGGTCACAATCTAGAAATCGTCGCCCGTGGTTTTCGTAATCCGTGGGATATTGCCATCGACAGCGGTTTCAATTGGATTGGTACCGATAACGATCAAGTGGGGGGCGATCGGGTGATCATGCCTTTTTACGGCGCGCATTTTGGTTGGAACCATCCGTGGAGCAGCCACTGGGGCACCGATCCGCACGCTCCTACCGCACCGGTCAGCGGCCCAGTGTTTGAAGGCTCGGGAACAGGCGTCGTCGTCTGCCAGTCACCGCAGTTTCCACCCGAATATCGCGGAGCTTTCCTAGTCAACGATTGGTTACAAAAGACTACTTACCTCTGGCGACCTGATTGGGATGGCGCATTGATGCGGCCCGTTGGCGGCGGATTCACTCCGTTGATCGAAGGTGGATCATCGCTGTTTCGTCCTACCGACATGGAGTTCGGACCCGATGGCGCGCTGTGGGTGCTTGGATGGAGTAGCGGCTATGGAGCCGAGTGGAAGGACGGGCAACTTACCAACGAAGGACGGATCTATCGCGTTGCCTGGAAGGACGCAAAAACTGCCGATCCACTCAATACTGCAAAACCTCTCGCCGATTTTTCGATCGACGAGCTTGTCGACGAGTTCGACTCCACGTTGCCCATTCGCCGGATCAACGCACAAGACGCATTCGTTCAGAGAGGCACCGCCGATAAACAGGTGCACGCACAACTCCTGCAACGTTTGGCTCATGGCAAGCTGACTGAGAATCAAGAGACTTGGACCGTCTGGTCGCTCGGTCGGATGCCAGGTGCAACGTCACTGGCCGATTTTCTGGTTAGCACACTGCAAGCCGATTCCAAAACCTTGCTCAATCTGCAAGTTCAATCGGTAAGAATCCTGGCTCATCGCACAAAACAATTTGCTCAAACCGAACGACTGACGGATGGCCTTCGAATCGCACTCGGACATCCTGAGCCACGCGTCCGTTTCGCTGCCGTTCAAGCGGTCCACGAGACTCGCCAAACATTGCTCGTTCCCGAGTTACTCAATGCGATCAAGAATGAGTCAGACTCTTCCGTTTTTTATGCCGGATGGCGAGCCTTGCATGCGCTGAGTTCGACGACGGAACTGCGTGACCTGCTGAGCGATTCGAACGCTGCGGTTCGTCGCGCCGCTTTGTTGGGTCTGCTTGAAACTAACGCAGCAACTCAACAGGAGGTCCGCGATTTGGCCGAAAAGGATGTCGACACCGCGGTGCGAGAAGTTGCTGACTTGTGGTTAGAGAAGAGCGGCAACAGTGCGCCCCAGATCAAGGGGCGATCTCTACAAGCCGCTTCGACCGGGGGCGCTGTCGATGCTCGAACGCCAACTGGAATCGCTAGCGTTCGCGGGACCAAAGTAACGAACGGTTCTGCATATCAAGTCGTACCGCGCGGCTTTAGGCAAAATGCGTCGACCTATGTGGATCGCAGTTATCGACTAACACACGTGCCAATAGAGCTTGAAGGCGCCGATCTCATTCAAACTGCGAACGACGATGACAACTCGCGCGGTCTACAATGGCTCAGCACCGAAGCTTTGGTTCCTGTGCGCGTTTGGGTCGGCATCGACGCTCGACAGAAGACAGCTCCAAGTTGGCTAAGCAAAAACTTCCGAAAAGAATCTTTCACTGCAACGATCGATGACGGCGCTACGTTCCTGTTCTATTCGCGAACGTTCGACGCGGGACGTTTCGAATTGGGCGGAAATACCGATGACGGTCGCAGTGGTGGGAAAGGAAATTATATCGTCGCAATCGCTCCCCTGCCGCTCGCCCAACTGGAAACCAAGACAACGATGGACGCCGTCTTGCCGCTGCTCGATCGCGGTGATCGGGACCGTGGTGAATTGCTCTTTCGGCACACTCAAGGCGCAAGCTGTGCGAAGTGCCATAGCGTTGATCAATCGAAGAATGGCTTTGGACCGAACCTGAGTAGCATCGGCCTACGTTCCAACGCACGTCACATTGTACAGTCCATGGTCGAGCCCAGTGCGGTCATCACCGAAGGCTTCAACCAAATAAAGGTCGTCACCGAGGAAGGGCAGGTTTACTCGGGTGTTTTATTGGAAGAAAGCGGGTTGACCCTGTCACTTGGTCAAACCAACGGCGAGCGAATTGACATTCCGAAAGACTCAATCGAAGAACGAAAGACGAGCCCGGTTTCCGCCATGCCCGACATGTCGGAACAACTCACACCGCAGCAAGTTGCAGATATAACCGCGTTCTTGCTAACGATGCAAACTCAGCCTGCTCGCATCGGCACGAATTCGACGGTTTCCTCCAACGCTACTTCCGAACGTAGCCGCTTTGGTGTCGAAGAGCAGCAAGATCGCTTGCGTATTTCGCTTGACGACAAGCCCATTGCGGACTTCGTTTTTCATGATGAAAAAATTCTGCGACCTTACTTTTCCAATGCACGACTTGCCGGCGGCGTTCAGGTGACTCGCAATCATCCGCCAATTCAAGGAGAAGATGCCGTCGATCACGACACGATGCATCCCGGTATCTGGCTCGGCTTTGGCGACATCAGCGGGCAAGATTTTTGGCGAAACAAAGCCGCGATGGAACATGTTCGTTTTGTTGCTCCGCCGACCCTCCAAGAGGGACAGTTGCAGTTTGCGACTGAATGCCGTTTAAAGAGCAACAAGGGCGAGTCGCTTTGCCTTTTAACAAACGAGTTCATGTTAATGGCTCGACCGAGTGGCTGGATGCTTTCGTGGACGGCTACGTTTCGGGCGGACCAACGCACCATCGTTTTCGGCGATCAGGAAGAGATGGGTTTTGGAGCCAGAGTTGCAACTCTCTTTACCGAGAAAAATGGCGGAACCATTCGCAGTTCGTCAGGCAAGCAGACCGCTAAAGAAACCTGGGGGCAGCCGGCGAAGTGGTGCGACTATTCAGGTAGCGGCCCGCAAGCTGGCGGCATCATGCTGATGGCCGGCGAGCAGAACTTTCGCGATAGTTGGTGGCACAACCGCGACTATGGTGTGTTTGTAGCCAATCCATTTGGTCGTGAAGCGATGAAGCAGGGCCAAACGAGCTCCGTAGAAATCGTCAAAGGCCAAGCACTTCAACTCCGCTTCGGAGCGCTCCTGCACGACGGCCAGCAAATCGACTTAGCAGGTGAATACAAACTTTTCCTTGAGAGCGAATAACCGATATGGCGTCGGCCCCCAAGAGCCGAACACGGCTGGATGACCTTCTGCTAACGAAAGCTGACGAACTCCATCTCGTGCAAGTTCGCGATTTGCAATGCATGCCCCGTCTCACCATCTGGCACACAGGCGTTTCATTATGTCTCATTCTCGCATTCGCCAGAAGCAAATCCTATTTCAGGACGAAGCGAAGAAATGCAAACAGTTGTTCGATGGGCGCACGCTATTCGCTATGAATTTGCACTTAGCCACCGCTAGTTGGTACTCGTTTTGCACTAACTTACTGTGGACACGGACAAGCAAACTCGCCGCATGGTGTGGTGATTGGATTTGAGCTTGCCGAACAGATTAGACTTTTGGAGATGTAGCATGACAGCAACACTTACCCCAACACGTTCCAATTCGACTGGAAATTCCAAAGATTCTTTTTCCTTGTTGCGAAAAGACATGGAAGATCTGGTTTCCAGCTTCTGGGGAGCTAACACGCCAAACTTTCTGACGCATTCCATGTCGCCCCCGTTGGATGTTGTGGAATCGGAAAATTCTTTTCAAATCAAAATGGATGTGCCAGGCCTCCAAGCCAAAGACATCAATGTTCAGGTTCATGGAAACACACTAACACTGAGCGGCCAACGGCAGGAGGAAAAGGAAACGAAGGACAAAACTTTTTACCGGATGGAACGTCGCAGCGGCAGTTTTGCTCGAACCGTTTCCTTGCCCTGTTCTATCAACGAGAGTGAAGCTGTTGCTGAGTACACGAACGGGGTCTTGACTCTGACGCTGCCAAAAGCCGAGGGTGCCAAGACCAAGAAGATCGTTGTCAAGGGAAACTAGTTCCCTTCAACGCTTCGATCCAATTTTCTCGTTTCAAGGCGACGAACGATACCGTTACGAATCCTGAATTCTGACAATGGCTCTCACTCAGGCCATCGGCTCCGACGATGGCTCTTGGGCTGTGGATTTGCATTCGTTGTCGCCTCGGACACGGAAGAATCGCCCCCCCCCTCGTCAGCTCGAATAAGGTCGTACTATGATTTGCACCGGTGAGAATGATGGACGCGATGCAATCATCGAATCGCTTCTCGACCCAACTTCGTACGTCCATTCTGTCGACGAGCCAGTTGTCTTGTATGAAACGCATATTTCATGGGTACTCCTAGCAGGCGATTTTGCCTATAAAATCAAGCATTGTAACGGATTTTCTGGACTACGGATCCCTCTCGAAACGCCACCATGCATGTTGCGAAGAACTTAGGCTCGGAAATCGATACGCATCTGGCATGTACCTCGATATCGTTCCGATTACGTTCGAGGATGGTCGGATTCGTATGGATGGCGATGCACAGCCAATCGAGTTCGCAGTTCGGATGCGACGATTCGAAGAGGATGCCCTTTTGAGCCATCAGCTCACCAAGAAAGTTGTTTCCGTCGATAGCATGGTTCAGTTGGCAAACACCATCGCGGACTTTCATAGCGCCGCATCAAAGTTTGAACCAATCAGTGATCGCACTTCGGAAATCCTCGTCCACGCGCAGCAAAATTTCGATTTGCTTCTCAGTGAACCATTGCTTGGAGAAACCCCTGTGGTTCGACAGCTTGAGAAGTGGACACTAACCTACTTTGAGAATCATCGCCAGCATTTTGTGGATCGATCGATCCAGGGTTTCATCCGGGAGTGTCATGGTGACCTGCATTGCGGCAATATCGCATTTTGGAGAGGGCAATGGGTTCCATTTGACGGTATTGAGTTCAACACCCAATTCTCTTGGATCGACGTTATCAGCGACATCGCATTCTTGGTGATGGACTTGCGGGAGCTTGGGCATCCTGAGCTAGCGGCAATCTTTCTGAATGCGTACTTGGAGCGAACCGGGGACTTTCAGTCGCTGTCGGTATTAAGATGGTACTTAGTATACAGGGCAATGGTTCGAGCCAAAGTGGCCGTGTTACTTGCGCGCCAACGGAATAAAGACGAGCGACTGCGTATGGAACAGATCACTTCAGCCAAAGCGTACATCCGAATGGCAAAACAGATCATCGACTTAGGTACTCGAAAACTTTGGATTACGCACGGAGTAAGTGGGAGCGGTAAGACAACTGGTAGCCAAAAGATTATCGAACGCGAGGGGGCAATACGAGTTCGATCGGATGTCGAGCGAAAGCGGCTTTTCAAAACCTCCAAGGGATGCCAATCTAACGAGTCCGTACATGGGGCTGGAATGTACTCGCCGACCGCTACAGGAACGACGTACAACAGCCTATTCGATATTGCAAAGACTATTTTACAATCTGACTTCAATGTGATTGTCGACGCGACCTTTCTGAATTTTGCGGATAGAAAGCGTTTTCATCAATTGGCAAAAATGGAAGGCGCCGAGTTTTGGATACTCGATTTCCAGGCTGACGAAGAGACATTGAAACAGCGAATAACGCATCGAAGAGCGACTAGCAGCGATGCGTCCGACGCAACCTTGGAGATTCTTTCAAGTCAGCTAAAAAATCAAGAGCCGCTATCGGAGGAAGAACTCCATGCAGTTGTGATTCCCGCGGGATCGTCATCAGAAAGTCCTGCAAGTAATCCAGGCCCCAAAACAGCCAGGAATGAGGCAACTGCCCCTCCACCCGCACTCCTCAACTGAACATACTTCGCAGCTGTCCCTCGCCGATGCGAAATGGAATGTTCCTTGCGAATTTGCTTAAAGAACAAAGAAGCTACTATCAACGGACTCCAGATAGGCTTCACATGAGACGCTTCGCGGAGAAGTTGCGAATAAAACTTCATTGGGAGATGCACAGCTTCCCATGAAAAATGGCGATTGAGCAGCGGAACCATGGCTGCCTTAATGAGATATCCAGCTTCATTGCCAATTGAACTTCGTGCCTTTGTGCCTCCGTGCGAGATACTTTTGCTCGGGGGACCGAACGGGGGGACAAAAGGACGGCAAAAGGGGACACAACATTTGTTCGGGTGGGTAGTTGCAATTTGAATTCGTGCGTTGACCTGTCGACAAAAGGTGTTGGCGACCGCAATCCATTGCCCGCCCACTGGCTTTCCACCCAAATAGGTGTGCACGAGCAGCCCGAACAAATCCTGTGTCCCTTTGAGGTCCTGTGTCCCTTTGAGGTCCTGTGTCCCTTTGAGGTCCTGTGTCCCTTTGAGGTCCTTTGAAACGTCCAGCCCAGTTCACGGCGATTTAGACGCGATCGTCAGATGCTCTCACAAAGGCACGAAGACACAAAGATAGAACTCGTCAAGACCATCACAAAACCCTTGGTTTGAAACTATAACTTCGTTGGGGTCAGACCAAGTTTTCGGTTTTTGGTTTTACGGGCCGAATGGTTGAAAATCCTGGAGAGACGGTCGAAGTTTGAATGGTGAAGTTCGAAGTTCGAAACCAAAGGCTGTCGCCATGAAGCTTGCTCTTCCGCTGGAAGTTGAATCCGGTAAAGGGCAGATTGCCGAAATTGTAGCCATGCTGACTTCGCTTGCAAAAAGCATAGCCGGTGATCGCATCAAGGAAGTTCCTGCTTCCTACTCAACTTCCTATTCAACTTCAACCTAAACTTCAACCTAAACTTAAACTTAAACTTAACGGATCTGAAGCAACGTATACACTATGCATTCCAATTGATCCCACGAACACATCCTTGCCACGCATCACGAACCGCCGTATGACGCAGGACACAACCCACACGAGCTCAGATAAGCGTAATCTCTTGCGAGCAATAGATCGAACCGTTATCGACCAATAGCTGCTCAGGGAGACCACGCTTATAGAAGGCCACTCGAAGAGCACGAATCATCGAATCGGTGTTCTCTTCGAGAAAGAATTCTCCGTGACAGAGGACGCGGCTATCCTCTATACTGGGGGCCGTTCCCCGGTCTGTATTCCTCTCCCTTGATATTGATTGGACATGATTATGAATGCTGAAAATCGCGATCGCCGTAACTTTATTCGAACCAGTGCAGCATGTACGGCTGGGGTTTTGGTTGCTCCCAAGTTGGCGTTGGCACGTCGAACGTCTGCCAAAATCGTAACGGGATCTGGGGAGCACACCTTCGAAGTGCGCCATCATTTCCCTCAACTACCTTCCAAGTACACCTGGCAGACAACTCATAACGTCGCCGTCGATTCTGCCAATAATCTTTATGTGATTCATGAAGGTCGAGAGCAACTCAAGGACCACCCTTCGATCTTCGTGTTCGACGATCAAGGAAAGTTTATTCGGGCCTTTGGAAGTCAGTATCAAGGTGGGGGGCACGGAATCGAAGTTCGCCAAGAAGGTTCGCAGGAGTTTCTTTACGTTGCTGCTTATCAGCAGGTCAAGGAGTTTGCCAAGCTAGATTTGAAGGGAGAAGTCGTTTGGAAGCAACGAGCACCTAAAGAATCTGGTGTATACCATGCGGACGAGTCCGAATCGCCCACGCGCGTTTGGGGGCGAGATCGATTCATGCCAACGAACTTCGCGTTTACCAGCGATGGTGGTTTCTTCTTGGCAGACGGTTACGGTGCTTTCCGAATCCATCGGTACGACAAAGATGGTAAGTGGTTAAGCTCGTTTGGCGGCGAGGGTGCAGGAGAAGGCAAATTCAATACACCGCATGGACTGTGGATCGACGACCGTGATCCTAAATCTCCGAAAATTGTGGTGACCGATCGAGCCAACAATACGCTTCAGATTTTTTCCATCGATGGTAAGTACGAAAAGACAATCGCCGGCTTTGGCTTGCCCGCAAACGTGGACCAGCAAGGGGATCTTCTGCTGGTGCCCGAACTGAAGTCTCGCGTCTCGATTTTAGACAAAAACTATAAAACCATTGCCACCTTGGGGGATGATGTCGCCAGGATTGAAGCGGACAAGGGGTTTGCGATTCGAAGGGACGAAACGAAATGGCAAGATGGAAAGTTTGTTCATCCGCACGACGCTTGTTTCGATCGCCAAGGAAATATCTACGTTGCGGAGTGGGTAGAGACTGGACGAATTTCCAAATTGGTCAAGATGTCCTAGACGCTTTTTTTATGTGTGTTCAGGGTAGCAACTAGGTCAACGCACACAATGTCATTTTTTGGTATCATCACATCCCTGAACTAACGCGTTGATTATCAGGCAGGATCTTTGGCTGACGGCGATTTTCATCTTAGGAGCTGATTGTCGCAGAAGCAGTCCGTATGTCTCGTACGGGCCAAGGCCTTTCCTGGGGCTCGGTTAGTTTTCGTGGTAAAAACAGAACAAAGTACAACAAAGAAAGTTGGGTAGTCTAGTGGATTTAGGAAAGCGATGTGTGGCCGAATGTTTTGGCACTTTTTGGCTTGTATTCGGGGGTTGCGGTAGCGCTGTTTTGGCGGCGGTTTTTGCAGCCAAAGTGGGAGAAACGCCAATCAGTTTGGGAATCGGCTTTGCCGGAGTTGCATTGGCCTTTGGACTTACCGTGCTGACGATGGCATACACGATTGGCCACATATCGGGTTGTCACTTGAACCCTGCAGTCACGCTAGGCTTAACAGCCGGTGGAAGATTCAAGGGCGCAGACGTAGGCCCCTATATTTTGGCTCAAGTAGCAGGCGCGTTGTTGGGATCGGCGGTGCTGTATGTGATCGCTTCTGGGAATCCTGCCTTCAAGCTTTCGGATGGCTTTGCTTCCAACGGATATGCTGAACATTCCCCCGGTCAGTATTCGATGGTCGCGTGCTTTGTTGCAGAGGTTGTATTGACCTTCTTCTTTCTGTTCATCATCCATGGTGCGACGGACAAACGTGCTCCTGCCGGTTTTGCTCCGATTGCAATTGGGCTTGGTTTGACTTTGATCCATCTGATTGGAATTCCAGTGACTAACCTGTCAGTCAATCCAGCGCGTTCCACTGGTCCAGCGGTGATGGTTGGCGGTTGGGCGATTGCTCAACTATGGCTATTCTGGGTTGCGCCCATCATTGGTGCCGTTGGTGCAGGTCTTTTTTACAAGACAATGTTCGAAAAAGAAGCAGCTCCCGTACGGTAGGTTTGCTATATGTTTTACCTTGGGAAAAGCCTGAGATTCACCTCACACTTTGCGGTGGGCTTGATAGCTTCTGTTTTGATCTCAGTGCTTTTTCATGCAAGTCGTGGGAATGCACAGGGGGCGATCGACTTATCCCAGAATGCAACTGAGTATTTGATAACTCAGCGATCGGGCGCGACGGGAGACATTTTTATTTATGTCTCGGTCCCTGAGTGGATGGGATACAAAGCAGGCTATTGCCCCGTCCATGTAAGAGTCGTTCCGCAACGAGGTGCGGTATTCAAGACGGACGGTAATCTCAAGGTTCATTTCGCCAATGGCCAATACTTCTCCGAAACCGGGACTCAGGCGGTGTTGGAAATTGCGATTGAACAGGGAACATCGGAAGCGCGTGGCGAGATCTTGGCAAACATGTTCGACACGCAGGTGGTCAACATTTTTGCAACGCTGAACGGACAAAGGTTGAGCGGACAGAAAGTCTACGCGTACAACCAGCTCGGATTTTCCGGGAGAAGCAACGCTCCATGCTTGGTTGTCTTTTCAAAGGATCTATCGAAACTGGACCCTAAACGTAAGACCGCGAAAGAGGACTTTGAGAAGACGGGGCGCTGGTATTCGCAATCCGAAAATCGGATGATTGGCGCGAACAAACCGATCTATGCTGATTCCGAAAGGCTACCGAACAACTGGCTGTACTTGAGTGTATTTGATCAGGTGACAGTAAGTGCATCAGAACTCGAAAGCTTATCTCCAGGTGCTATTCAATCTCTCAATAACTA
>JBIKLJ010000081.1:0-20817 GCA_044359895.1 Pirellula sp. | reverse complement strand
CCCAAAGTTTTTTGACTTCATCTAGGGTCGTGCATTCCTCCAGAGCGCGACGCATCAATGTCGCCATGGGAACGCCATCCCATTTCCCTTCTCCTTTACCACCCATTTCGCCAAGTGAAATCTGGGCGCCATTCATACCGCTGACACTTCCGATGAATCCGCCGTATCCGACGTTGGCAAAGGATTGATAGCCGGTTGGGGAAACAATGAACGTCGTTGCAGCATCTTGAAGTCCGATCGCTGTCATGTAATCTAGCACACGACCGTGGTAAAGCTTTCCATCTTTCGTTGCAGATCCGAACACGGCGAATCCTGAACAATGGAACAACTCCGGAAAGACATTGACGACTTGCATCAATGCAGGTTCCACGCCCATCGAGATAGCGAGCGCTCGTGTTTCCGATTTGTGCCGTTCGGGGATGTGCGGCGCCAATCGTTCGTATGCTTTTTCCAGGTCCTGTCGAAACCAACGACCATTTTGAATGGTTTGAATGGCACCAAACGCATAAACGACCGAATCGATACATCGCTGAGCTTCCTTGCCCAGGAGCTTGCCATGCGCTTCGCCAATCTCATCCGGTGTTCCCCACAACAACGCTAACCGTTGCCCCTCTCGCCATACTAGTCTTCCGTGCTCGACGGATTTATCTTTCATTTTAGGTGAAGTCAATTTCGGAGATGGAGCAAAAACCTCCAGTGCGCGACGAACTCCCCGAGCCAAACTGCGTTCTAACTCGGCGCGATCGATCGAAACGACTTCGAAGTCTTTCCATTGCCGGGCAATCTGCTCGCCTGTTGCAATCGAAGCAGACGAATCTGCGGAACTATGCATTTGTAGAACACCATCCACATCACCCGTGCGGATCTTCACTTCTTGAGCTTCGAGTGAAATCGTTGTTCCATCTGGTAGCTTCCAAACCGCATTGCCCAGGTCCGTGGCTTGTTGAAGCTTGGTCAAAAATATTACGGCGCCTGCAACATCGGAAGCATCGTTGCTCTTCAGAATTCCCTTGGCGAGATGGACCATGCTGCCATCACTAACGAGACGCTGAAACAGATCTGTCGGCTGCAAGTGGTCTAATGCATCGACAGCCCCATTCCCCAGGAAGAGACGTTTATGCTTGGGCAGGACGAATGCAGTGTGCGTCTGATTGCGGACGATAGTGACTTCGTAGTCCGCATGCACCAGTTCTAATTGAAAGGTCTGCTGGTCCTGTCGAATCAATCGAAACTTTACCGATTGCTTCTTGCCATCGATGAGAAGATTGAAATCGCCACTCCATTGAAGCGACTCTGATTTCAAGTTCCAGGCATCCAGCCACGGTCGTAACTGGCTTCCCAATCTATCGACCGGTTCTACCTCCGTCCCACGGGATGGTATTGCAATTACAAGAAGAGCCAAAAACAAAAAAGACAATCTTTTCAATGACGACATTTTACACCTAGAATTTCGATGGATAGGAAAGCCCATTGTAGGCCGTTTCCAGACTCAATAGCAACAGTGGCTTACGGATGTTCGTTAAGGCGAGCGACTTTGTAGTCCTAGGTTTGGCAAGTGGCCTTCGCCACTTTTTTTGGAATCCATGCTTTTTGGATTATTGCATGGTTTTTCCGTAGGAATAGCCGTCCAAGCTTTTTGTTTTTTGTTCAATGCGAAACAGATCAATAGTGCAACATAAAAACGATCGCCTGCGGTTCAGAGAAACGGCTGATTGTCATAGCTTATTTTCGTTCGAAATAGGCTTCACGAATTTCGGTTTCCAACGATGCCGATTCGGCCATCGCGGATTGAAAATTCGTTTTGCTCAGCGAGCATAAAAGCGTTTCCTCCCGTGTGTAGACGCTCGCATTTCTTGGCTGCCCCGTGAGCAAGGCTGTCTCACCGAAGAAATCCCCAACCCCGAGCGTTGCGATCTCTTGTTCCGGTTGGCCTCGGCGAACGCTAACGCTTCCCGAGCGAACTAAGAAAAAGCGATCTCCTGGGTCGTTTTCACGAATGATCTGAGTCCCAGGTGGCAAGCGTTCAATCGTCATCTCATCAGCCACGCGCGTCAACGTTCTTGGCGTAACACGTTCAAAGATGCTGCACTTGGCAAGCATCTGCGTTAGGATCGCTGCCTCTTTCACCAAAGCATCGCTTCGAATCGCTCCATCGACCAAGGTGATGATGCGATCCGCCACATCAAGGATACGATTGTCATGCGTCACAATCACAATGGTCGACTGATTCTCGCTTGCCAACTTCTGCAAGAGCTCAACCACGGTTCGGCCGCTTTGTTCATCCAGGGCTGCGGTGGGTTCATCGGCCAATACCAGCTTCGGGTTGTGGACCAAGCCTCGAGCAATCGCGACACGCTGCTTTTGGCCGCCCGAAAGCTGTTTGGGCTTGTGGTTGATTCGATTGCCAAGCCCGACTCGATCTAACATTTCTCGAGCGTCCTTGGTGTTTTGGCGAATGGACTGGTCCGGTCGCGTCAGTTCAAGTGACATTCGAACATTTTGAGTTGCTGTCAGTGCCTCAAAAAGATTATGTGCCTGGAAGATAAAACCAACGTTCCTGCGAAAGTCGACCAACTGCGATCGACTCGCTCCTTCCAAGGGCTGTCCAAGAACGGACAAATTTCCATCTTGGACTCGGCGAAGTGCACCGACCAACGTCAGCAAAGTGGTTTTACCGGAACCGCTTGGACCGGTCATAATGATGATTTCGCCTGGGTAAACTGTTAAGTTGTTCCCGTACAGTACTTGCTTCCGCAGTTCTCCAGTACCATAAAAATGCGACAAGTTGGTTGCGCGTATCGACGGTTGGCTTTCAAGTCCCTTCCGAACTCGTGTGTTCGGATCAAATAAGGTTGCTCGTTGTATGCTTCCCGGCAGCATCCGCTTAATTCCATGGGTTTGAAGCAAGAATTTCTCTGAAGTAAAACGCCAGTTCTTGGATTGCAGTGTAACCTATCTGGAGCGGAACACGCACTGGTTTCGTTTTGTTATCATTTCTCGTAGTGGATTCGAACCGTACGTCGAACTGTCTTGAGTCTATTCCGGAAAGGTTGTTCTGCTTGATTCTGACATCTAGCCCACATAGTCCCAAATTTACCTGGTTTCCGACCCAAACGGTATCGGTCGGGTTGCTTGCATTCGGTGGCTGTGCACCTTCGTTCATGACCTCAAACTCACCAGCCCACGGTGTCCCTGGCTCCGAACCAGCAGCAGCCACCTCGATCCAAGTTGCCTATCAAGAACCGAATTTGCCCAAGGCCTCGCAAGTGTTCGCGCAAGGTCGACTTCTGCCTGCTCGTGGCACGGTTCGCATCAGCGGTTTGCCAGGCGACCGCATTGAAGAAATCGCCGTTAAACCCGGACAGCCTATTCAACAAGGCGCTACGATTGCAAAGCTTCAGAGCTTTGGCCTTAGAACGCTAGAGCTTGAAGCCGCACTGCTAAAGTTAGCGGAAGCCAAGGCACTGCTCGAAGTGAAACAAAAGGAAGCAGCCCTCCAATTGGAGGCTGCAAAAATCAAGCAACAATCCGCCTCGATCCAATTGAAACAAGCGTTGGCACAGCGCCAACAAGCCACCCAGGGAATCGCCCAAGTCGAATCCTTGGGCAAACAAATTGCAACCCTTGAACGTCTTCGCAACGACCCACTCACCCGAGCGGCTATCGGGACGATCGAGCTGGAGACGCGTCGGAATGAAATGCAACGCGTCTCATCAATCAGCGAACAGACGGTCCTGGCTTCCAATCACGCCGTTGAACTTGGGGAGCTTCAGGTTGAACAGGCTGAACGATCGGTCATTTCTGCTTTAGAATCGTCGATGCTTGTCGACAAAGGATCCCCGGTGGCTAGCCTTGAAAAGCAAATCGAAATTCTGAAAGAGCAAGTTCGGCAATCACAGCTTCTCTCCCCCTTAGACGGATTTGTAATGAGTGTCAACGCGGAAGCTGGCGAACGTGTCGGCCAGCTCCCGATCGCTGAAGTCGCCGACCTTAGTGAAATGGCATGCATGGCAGAAGTTCATGAATCCGACGTCGGAAAGATTGCAGTTGGAAATCGAGTGGAATTGCGATCGCCCGCAATTCAACGCACACTCGCCGGAACGATCACGCGCATCGACCGTGTTGTCGGAGCGGTTCAAATGCGTTCTCCCAACCCGATGGCTCGTTCTGATTTTCGAGCCGTCCCAGTCTGGATCACCATCGATCCAAGCGATGCTGAACTAGCATCCCGCCGCATTCAGTTGCAAGTCGACATTGCAATCTCGTCGGTTCAGTAAGAGCTGGCTACGGTCACTGCTTTGGTTTCTCTCCAACGACTAACTCTTCGCCATCGCTGAGCTCTCCTAGAACTAGCTCAGTGTATCGGTTATCAGAAACGCCCGAACGCACTTTCTTAGCTCGTAGAAATTTCCCGTCGGAAACCCAGACGTAGCGATCGTTCTTGGCTTTGCTCGCTTCTGATTTTTCGTCCGCGGACATCATACGAGCGGTATCGGCCACGGCTTGTTTTTGTTCGTCGACACCATCCAAAATGTAACGATCGTCAGGATGGACACGTTCTTTGGGCGGATAAAATCGCAATGCGGAATTGGGAACTTTCAGGACTCCTTCTCGCTTGTTGATTTGGAACGACAAGCTTGCAGTCATACCTGGTAGCAGTTTCATATCTGTGTTGGGGGTTTCTACGATAACAGGGTAAGTGATCACATTCTGCTCTTCTGTGCTGCTCAAACGCACCTGAACGATTTTGCCTTGGTCGAACAATTCGTCGGGATAAGCATCCACCGTGAAGCGAACGACTTGGCCATCGATTTGAGCCTTACTTATCAGCCCAATATCGGCTTCATCGACGGAAGCGATAATGTGCATTCTACTTTCCATGTCCGGCGCAACGACAAACATTTCGGGCGTCTGAAATTGGGCTGCAAGAGTTTGTCCGATATCGATTTTTCTTTCGATGACGACTCCATCGCAAGGGGCCAAAATCTCAGTGAAGGCGAGGTTGGCTTCGGAGTTTTCTAATTGCGCTTTTGCTTGCTCGACGTTTGCTTTCGTCACTTGCAGTTCCGCTTCACGTGTCATTCGCATGAACTTGAATTGGTCCAGTTCCGCCTCGGAGATTAGGTCCTGCTGGTTTTTTTGGAGCTGGCTGCCGCGTCGCTCGTCAGCAAGAGCTTGAAGCAGCATGGCATCAGCGCGAGCGACTTCGGCTTCACGAGTACGAAAGACCGCTTTGTCGCGTGACACGCTTGAATCGTAAAGCCTTGGGTCGATGCGAGCCATCAATTGCCCTTCCGTGACCTTGCTGTTGTAATCAACAAACAATTCGCTGATAGGACCACTCACCGACGCGCCGACACTGACGCGCTTGACCGGTTCGACTTTCCCCGTCGAATTGACGGCCTGAACGATCTCGCCAAAGACCACGCTTTGGGTTCGCCATTTGGGTCGGTTGGCTTCCTCGAAATAACGCTGGACGGGTCCATAAGCCGCATATCCCAATCCCGCCAGAATCCCAAGTGCAACCAATACCTTAATAAGAGTTTTCATTGAACCGTTCTTGCCGTGTTGCCAAAAATAAAACTACAAACCCCAAGCCGATCGCGAAGACACCGCCCAGCATCCAACTGATCGGAAGATGCTTGCTGTCTACACCAAGCCACTTTTCGAGTTCCGATTCGCTGATCCGAGTCATGCTGAACACCAGAGCGTTATGCATCATGTGAAGCAAAATGCCTGGCCAAAGGCAACCTGTCCGAACCGCAAGTGTTCCCAACGCCACTCCCAGGATAATCGTCGGAGCGAATTTTTCGAGCGACAAAACACTTCCCGCAATAATGTGAAAGACGCCAAACAGGATGGCGGAGTACAAAACACTGCGTCCAGGGGATAGTTTCGTTCGAAAAGCTGATAGAGCAAAGCCACGAAAGAAAAACTCTTCGGCAACCGCAGGTACAACGGCCCCTGTCAGGAGAACCACCCAAAACGGGATCTCCAAAAAGGTTGCCTTCAGCTTCACTCGATCCTCTTCAGTCAATTGCGAGGCTAAACTCCAACTCTCAAAAAGTAGATACGCCTCAAACGCAACCATCCACATCCCACAACCCAGCAACACTACGGAAAGAATCCAGCTCAATGCAATCCACCCTTTGGAAGCGAGAGATCTGGAAACGAGCGAATTGGCTGTTGGGGGTAGGGTGTCCGTAGAAAGGTTAGCCGCGGATGGGATGGGTGTAAAAAACCGGAGCAAGAAAGTGGATTTCCAATCTAGCCTGCGATACAACGCGAAAAAGAGCGGCATGGCGAGAAACAAGACGAAAAGCAAAATCGCATTGAAGAACATCGCCTGAGTCCCCTTCAAGTTGAACATTCCTCCCACATTGGAAGCAATAAAAAAAACAGGAAACAAGATGGCGAGATAAATCGCTAGTTCCCCGATAGTTGGACTCGATCGTAGCCGTTTCGGTCGTCCTAATAGCTCGGACCATGTTTCTTGTGAACCCGCTGTCGCGGCCTCTGCCCCGAACAATCGCGATGCAACGACTAGTGTCGCACATGCGTAAATGATGGTCGATAAAACAGCTGCAAACGCAGGTACTAACTCAGATTGCCCCAGCATAATGTCGCGGGATAGAAGCAAAATGTTGACCAAGGGTACCACCCCCAACAACGAAGTGAATTCAACGTTCGGCATCAAGGTAATCAGCCCCGGCCCAAGCGACAAAAGCATCACAGGAATCAAGTAGGCCTGGGCTTCTTTAAAGCTCCGTGCAAACGAACATAAAGCCAAAAGAATGGCGCTAAAGAAGGATGCAAAGATTACCAGCAATGGCAAAATTTGAACGAGCATCCAAATGGAAAACCCCTGCTTCCCGAGCAATGCTTGCCCCAAACCGCCAAACGACAGAGTCATCCAAGTCGCAAACAGATTCGCCAGCGCTGTCAAAATTGCGACACATACGACAGCCACATACTTGCTTAGAAGCAATGCAAATCGAGGTGCAGGTGTAGCAATCAATGCTTCCATGGTCCCGCGTTCACGCTCTCCCGCTGTCAAATCAATGGCTGGATAAACAGCCCCAGTAATCGTCATTAAAATGAGAACCAGCGGGATGACTCCGGCAATCGACGTCGACATGTCCGCCACCGCTGAACCGATACCCGTGCCTCGCATCGTAATCACCGAAGGTAAACGAGCGTCGACGCGCTTGCGACTCGCTTCGAATTGAGAATCGTTTACGAGCTGCATGGCCCGCCGAAACTCGGACATGGCGGCCTCACTTCGCGAATCTCCTTCCCGGAACTCTACTTGGATATCGATCGAAAACGCTTCTCCTTGTTCAAGCGGAACACTAGAGGACGTGACTTGGGAGACCGCAAGGTCAACTTCGGATGCTTGCAAAACATCATGGGGCGTTAGATTCTCGATCACTCGAAGACGAAACCCAATCCGGTCGGGCGCAATTGCAATCAATGGATCAGGATCGATTTTCGATGCATCTACGTTTTCGTCCGGTGCTGGCGTTTTCTTGGTTTCACCTGGCGACGCATCCTTGATTTTGCCTGTCCGCAAGATTCGGATCGGAGATTCCGTTCCAGACTGACTAAGTTGCCGCGCTCGAATCAATGCATCTTGAATTTGATATCCGGTCGCTTGGTCTGCTGCGGCAATGATGTAGGCTGTCTCGGGCGAAGATTTGGAAATGCTCCCAATCAACAACCGTTGCAGAGCCATACTCAGCAGTGGATAAACCAGAATAGGCATCAAGACAAGCGTCACAATCGTGCGACGATCTCTTAAGCTCTCGCGAAGCTCTTTCTGACACAATCGCCATAACCGACCATTGCCTAAGTATTCTTTCATAGTGTCTGAGATACCGGAGGAATGGAGTCGGACTCGTTAAGGAGTCCTATAAAGATGTCGACCAAATGTTGCTTGCCCGTTTTTTGCTGCAAATCGTGGAGCGATCCTTCAAACTGCATATTGCCGCGATGCAGCAGCCCAAAGCGGTCGCAGACTCGTTCCGCTTCATCTAAACGATGCGTTGACAAAAGTACCGACTTGCCCCGCTGCCGAAGCAAATCAATAAATCGAAACACCGTCTGGCTCCCAACCACATCCAACCCCCGAGTAGGCTCGTCGAGCAACATCACGGGCGGATCGTGCATCAATCCGCGAGCAAGAGTAACCCGTTGCTTTTGGCCTGTACTAAGAGTGCTGCAACGCTGGTCAAGAAATCGTCCGATATCCAGCAACAAGGCAAACTCCTTCAGTCGCTCCGTAGCGATCTCCATATCGACCGCGTATAAATCGGCGAAATACAGCAACATTTCCCGAACCGTCAGCCACGGATAGACGCCATCGTTGGTGGAAATCAGCCCCAGCTGACGCCGAATTTCCGAACTTCCGCGGTCGGACCGAACGCCGTTGATTTCCACATGCCCGGAATCTGGTTCCAACAACCCCATGATCATCCGAATCGTGGTCGTTTTGCCGGCGCCGTTGGGCCCAAGAAGCCCATACACTTCGCCGCTGCCTACATGGAAACTTAAGGAATTGACGGCAACTAACGGAGTCCCTCGGACTTGGAATTGCTTGGTCAAGTGGCACGCAGCGATCATTCCGCCTTCAGTTCTTAATGAGTTGAATTGCTTTTGTTCCAAAGCGGTTGCTGGATCAACGGTTTTCTAAAGCAAGATCCGATCCAAGTTGTTCGAAAGACCGTCAGTATAGGCTATAGAGTCATGGGGAAGCACGAAGCGACTGAAAAAATTGCTCTGGAACATCGATCGCCTCCGCCTGTGTTTCTGAAAGAGACGTTCTTATACCTTTTGTCTTAGCCCCTTCTACACCATTGACGTAGACCATCATCAGAATTTGCCCTTTCACTTCGAAAACCTCCGTGATACTTGATGGCATGCCTGCCGTTCTACGCATCTTGACTCGGAATCCTCGTAAACCTGCTCGCTCCGAAACGGTTACGTCCTGACTGGACGTTATGCCAACCGCTTTCAAAGAGGATATGTAATTGTCAAGGCTCGCTCCTTGCCCGTTCGGCGAACTTACCGTGGCTATCATGAACTCCGATCTTGTGCGTGGGTTCGAAATCGCTTTACCAGAAACAGTGGTGTCGCGCATTTTCGGTTCAAACGGCATACCGGGGGCATCCGCCGAATAGCCACCCGCCGATATCGTTTTCGCACTGGTCATGTAGAAAAAAAGTGCTCCCCCACCTCCGCAGCACAGCAATACACAAACTCCTGCAACCGCCCCCAGGATTGACAGTACCAACTTGACGGCAGAACCGCCCCCCTGTTTCATGCGGCGGCGTTGGCTTGCGGGCGTTGTTGGTGGAAGATAACTAAGCGGAGAAACGTTTTGTCCTGCCCAAATGTTGGATGGATCCGAGTGACTAGACTGTGATGGGAAACTAGGTTGGGTGGGTGGCAGAAAGTCACCCAGGTTTGCAAACCCATCTTGTTGTGGACTTACCGGCAGATCCTTGCGAGCCTTTTGAGACTTCGGAAGAGTAGGCTGCAGATCGGGAAAAGTCTTTGGCTTTTGACTCTTGGAAGGCGAAGTTGGGACGGCTGGCGTTGCAGGCTTTGGTTTCAGATTTTTCAGATTCCTCTGGTTCTGCACAGGCTTGGGTACAGCATCCATCGGCTTGATTGGGAAATATCGCTCAATCGTGAAGACTTCTGCGCAATTGGTGCATTTCCCCTTGCGGCCCTCTTTGTCTGGCGTTCCTTCGAACAACTGTTTGCACCTGGGGCATGCAAACGGGAAAACCGATTCGTCTTCTAGCACTTCCTGCAAATCAGCATGGATGCGAATCGTAAAGATATGTGCACAGCTTTTGCAGCACCCTCGTGTGCCATCCAAGGACGCGTCGCATTCCAGGGGGGAATGGCACTTTGGGCATGGAACTCCTATGCGATTTGGGAGTGCTGCAACTTCGCTTAATTCGCTGGGGGCTGGGATCTGAAGTCGTTCCGAACAACCGGGGCATCGGCTAAACTTTCCGGCGGTTCCATCCGGAACTCGCAGAGTTCTCGAACAGGCTGTACATTGAAATTCGATTGGCATGATGGCTACTTGGGGAACAGACGGGCTTCGCCCAGCTTAAGCTTCCGCTGGAGCGATTTCAACCACAGAAACCGTGCTTCTACCCGCTCGGAGTCGAATTGCGGTCATTCGTCGCTCGCAGCTTGGGTGCATCCAGCTTGATCGCCGAAGATTTCTCTCGCCATAGATCTTTCGCAAAGCAAGGATCAAATCGTCAGCGCTGCGTCCAATTCCTTCGCTGTTCAGGATTGTGTTTTGGCCATAGATGGCCTTGTCGCGCGTGTTACCCAGCTTGACTGCAATGCGATCCGCATCGAATTCCGTCCACCAGCAGACACCAACCAGTCCTACTAAAAACACCCCAAAAAGAACCACGCAGATCAGGCTCAACAGCGCTCCACTCGCGAATTGCATGGCGATCAGCAAAAGCCCGATGGTTCCTAAGGTGGGTAACAGTCGAATCCATGCATGGTGTCGGATGCAGTGAGCCAATTCATGCAAAACCACCATTTCCAATTCTCGATCCGTCAAAATTTGCAAAAGAGCATCTGTCAGCAGCAGCTTTCGGCCATAGCCAATCATGCCAACCACGGCTGCATTGGCAACTCGACAACCCGTTGACCACTGAAGTACTTTAGGCAGACGGTTGCTGCCAAGACGCCAAACATCTTGAACTCGTAATTCTATCGTTGGGTCTATCGTGGAAACTCGAAGCAGCACCACAAACAGATGTGGGGACAAAATCGTTGCCACGATGGAGAAAAAGATTGCCACCGCTACGGATCCCTTGAGCCCCATGCTTGGAAAACAATAGGAAACAACCATCGAACCATCGGCAACTCCTGCCACTAAAACACCCGTCACGAAAGGCAAAAGCCATGTGTGTATGGCATGAACCCAATAGTGCTTCAAGAAAAGTCTCACCCGACTTGGGGCACCGCACACTTCAGTCGATCGCGAAACACCAACGTATCGACCTAGCTCGATACAAAACAAAACGATCAGCGATGGAAGCATCATGAGAACCAAGTTCAGACTGCGCAAGGTTCGTGCATCGGAAAATGTCTCGACGCACTCTAGCCAACCTGAAGATGTGATAAAAACAGGTTGTATCAAGCACCAGAACCATACCAAAAGTACATGTCCGTTCTTAAGCAAGGCGAAATGTTTCGCACTAGGACTGGGGGCCGCGCGACCAAACAGCTTGTTCGCAACCACAAGCCATCTTGCAATAATGGCGAAGCTCCAAAACAGCACGAGTGCAGCCAAAATGGAATAGGCTAATTCCCAATCAGTCGCATTTGCATGGGGCGTCGTCCCTATCCAGTCCCGCAAAGTTGGTGACAGCAGTGCTGATGGAATTAAAAGAAAATAGATAACAGGTACGATACACCTCGGCTGTCCGCTTTCCAGATAGGATGGCTTAACCCAGTGCGCACGGTCGCGCATGGATTGCCCAGACATGTATAATAACCAAGAAGGAAGCGATTCAGCCTAGAACCAGGGCTAGATACCCGGCTGGGAAAAGTCCCCTGGGTGAATAAAAGCCTTGTACCGATTATCCGGAACAAAAGGCAGCCCGCAGTCGGCCGCAGAATGGCCCACTTAGACGCCGTCGACAAAAGTCAAAGTAAGCACTTCGGTATGAGTCTTCGAGTGAAACAATCTGATTGTCGAACGGCAATAAAATTGTCCTTATCCACATCAGTTTGACTTCCGTCGTGCTCGTGCTCAATGAAATGGTGCTCGTGCACGTAATCGACTTGTTTTTTGCGATCGAGCACGAGCACCTGTCATACGACTGAGCATCAACAAGAAATCACGGACAAAAGCAACGAATTGCGTTGAAACAATTGTGGAGATATGGGCAATGACCAGGCTGTCGCCCGATGGCATCTACTCTGTTATTCCTGGATCAATAATATCGAATTTCGAACAACGAATGTCGAAATCCGAAGGAATTCGCACGCCATTTCGTCATTCGACATTCCGCATTCGGTGTTCGATATTCCGCATTCGGTGTTCGATATTCAAAACAGCTTGAAAGTAGATGGCGATGTGCTCTCGTCAAACGGCTAATTGGTTGTCCACTTAGCCGACTGATCCGTTCTGCACAGCCTGTATTCGGATTGATTTACTCCAGGACGCGGAAGCCCCAGTCCTTGACTTCAATTTTGGATTGGAATGCACAATAGCCTAACGGACGGGACTTGAGCACTTCGGCCCGCAAAGAAAACTTCGTCCCTTCGCGTTCGACTTGAAAGACCTGTTCATCGTCGATCCATGCAGTCACATGCGTCGCGTCCACTCGAACTCGGAAGGCATACCATTGCTTGTTCTTAAAACTCATGAAGCTGGCGGATTGATTCTCGGATGCGTCGTTACCGTTGATGCTGCTTAGGCCAACCAAGCCTCCGCCCCAACCGCCACAGATAAAGGTTGCATATTGATCTCCGACCGGAAAGGTAACACCCGCAAAAAAATCGCTTCCGTCCATTCTTCTCGCGGACCAACGCATTTCGAAGTTCTCTTTGGGGAATTCTTTCCCTTTCCAATGGATCCCAGTCAGCGGCTGTCCGGATCGCATTGTCAACACACCGTCTTCAACGTCGACCTCTCCTTCACCGCCGAAATTGGTCGATTGCCAACCTTCAAGCGAATCCGATTGCAGCAACGGAGTCCATTGAATTGCTGGATCGTTCTTGTCGGAACTGGCAGGCTTGGTCTCGTTGGCTTCCTGCGATTTTGAAGCCTGGACCGTGGCAAGCAATGCCATAAGCGACAACATGGGAACAAGCATTCGATGGGTGAAAGGCATCATCAAGTTCTTTCTTCGACAGGAACATTACGGGAGAGATTAATCGGGACCGCCATCCAAGCAATCAGGTCAAGCCCGTTGCGAACGCGGTTGCATACGCTCGACAGTGCGAGATCGTGATCAGAACTTCCCGAATCCCCCGTTGCTTTGCGATCTCGGCAGCTTTGCCTGTCATGTGCAACGTGGGGGCGCCCGTGACTTCGTTCACAATCTCCACGTCAGTCCATTGTATACCCTTTGCCCAGCCAGTACCAAGCACTTTTAAGACGGCTTCCTTAGCTGCCCAACGCCCCGCGTAATGCTGAGTGGCTGCCTTGCGCGAGGAGCAGTATAAGATCTCTTTTTGTGTGAAGACTCGTTGAAGAAAAACTTCACCATGCTTTTCAATCATCTGGGCAATGCGAACGCATTCGATGATGTCCGTTCCAATACTGATCACATTCCCAGGGGATTCGTTCGACATTCGCAACTAACCTTGTTGTAAAACGAGTGATTTGGCGATCAATTCATTGCTAAACATCGGAAGACCGACGCGGTCGTTGCTTGTCCATGGGTAGTTCGGTGGCGATTGCAACTCGATAGGCTTCGCTATTTTTTTCATCGGTATGGGACGAGGGTTCCTCGATCAATGCAACGGTGCCTAAAAGCAAATCTCGTGGAACTTCTTGAGACCGTAGGGTTTCTTGACCGGTTGTCGCTTGACCATGCCTTCGCAGCTGGAGAACTTGAACATACTCCGCACCAAAGAACAAGATCGAAATACCATAGTAACACCAGAGTAAAATGGCAATGAACGAGCCGATCGCGCCGTACGCGGATGTGTACCGCATTCCGATCAAAAAGACTCCTAAAACTTCGCGGCCTAATTCCCAAATACAGGCGGCCAACAAACCGCCGCGAAGAGCATCCGCCCATACCACCGGTCGCTTGGGCAACCACCGATAGACGAGCGCGAAAAGCAAACCGTTTGCTAGTACGGCAAAACATAGTTCAAAAATACTAAACACATGGTGCATGCTGGGTAATGAAGAATCGGTGATGGACCGAATTTGAGCAATGATCATGCTGGCCGCGAACAAAACCAAAATCATGCCACCAAGACTCACCAGCATGAGGAACGCAAGGAATCGGCTCCTCATGACTCGGTAAATGGTACGCTTCATGGTCGCATCCTTCTGCGACGGAATACGGAAAATCCGGTCGAAGCCACGATCGATCTGAGCAAAAATACCGATCGCAGCCAGAGTGGCTGCAATAAAGCCAAAAGGTCCGCTAACCAACGAGTGGTTCTGCAACTGAGTCAGAACCTGTTCAATCTGCTTTTTGATCACGGGCGAAGCATACGTTTCGACGATCGTCAAAATCTGCTGCTCCGCTTTTTTCCCGGAGTTTGAAAACTGCAGAAACAGCCCGCAGCCCGACGTCAGCAATAGCATCATTGGGAACAACGACAGAGCCAGATAATAGGCTACCGAGGCAGCCAAAGAGCTAGCATCATCTTCGGTCCAACGAATGCCAGCATCGCGGAGATTGGGGAAAAAGCTTCGGATCCAACCTTTGCCGAATACCACCACCCGCCGCTGAAGAGCGGGCAAAGCATCAATCTGATTGTCGTTCTCTATGGGCACCATGACCAAGAGTTTAGAAGATTCAGCCAGCCGTCGCCATAGATACTGCCGTTGCACGGCGAGAATCAAACCGACCATCGAAATGATTTGCGTCGATTCGAATCATGGCAATAAGAAAATCCATGCGCATGGAAACATGCGTTCGGACGATTTTGTGACTAGGCGAAACGACTTGCGGATAACGAGATGATCATCTGCGAGCGAATCGCAATAACCTTTTTTCCAGATGGACGCGAAATAGTCATCCAAGCTTCGCAGCTTGGAATCCACTTCCTTGGTAGTAGAAGTAGTCGAGCTAAAATCGGAATCTAAGATGCCTTGCTGAACTTTCCCGATCGCAGTTGCCGCTGCAAAGCTCAGACTGTTGGGTGTCTTGATCGTCTCGCGAACATCTTCTATTATGACTACGCTCGATTCAATCTTTCCTGTCGAAATGACCGGAGCAGTCAAGTCTACTGAAGGCGGAAACACTGGAGCAATTCCAGTTGGGGCAGGCGGCGCAATCGACCCGGGGGCGGTAATCGGAGCCACAATACCAGCGGTCTGCTGATTCGAGCGTACGATGCCTGTATCGGTCGCATTCACTCGACCGTCCCGGTTCACGTCGTAAATGTTGGTCACTCCAGCCGAGTTCGACGCGGTAGACTGATTACTACGCACTGCTCCTGTATCGGTCGCATTCACTCGGAGTCGTTGACTAGCGGGCGGGCCAGTCAGAATGTTGCCGACGCCAAAGTCACCGATCACATTACCAAAGTAGAACACATCATCGTTCGTTAAGGCCGTCGCTAACCCAGCCCGAACAGTTACCCGCAGCCAAGTGTTTTGAAGCGTGTTGTCTGGAAACGCGATTTGAACGCGGGCCGAACCACCTGCTCCGCCGCCGAAAACAACAGTAATGTCTGGAATCGCTGCGCCAGGAAGAGCTGCAAAGCCGCCTGCTGCGATACCGTTCCACTGCGCAAGCTGCAAGCTTGCCAACAATTGTGCAAGTGTTGTCGAGGCTGGGAAATTAGCGATGTCAATCACAACACCATTTAATCCGCGAGAGTAATTGGTGTAGTTTGCGAAACCCGAGTTCTGCCCCGGCAGTAGTGGCGTCTTATCCGCAGCAAGATTATTCGCAGCACTTGTTCCTAAGTTAGTCCCCAAATATCGAAGAGCCCGAGTTTGGATCGTGCCTCGGGCAATAATGTCTGCAACCGTGGTCGCGGTCGTGTTGACCGTGTAGTTACCAGCGGACGCCCCCCCCAACGACAAACCGTTAATCGTAACTAATTTATTGTTACCAACTGCGACATCAGAAAAGCTTGCTGTTCCCCCAGAAAGTGTCACTTCATCCGAGCCGATAATACCCAGGAGTGATCGCGACAAGATGGTAGCCAAAGTTGTACCGTCAAAGATCTTGTTGCTGACTGTCGCAGTGCCCACGAGCGTAGCAGGATTGATCGTAAACGCAGTGATCGCAGACTGAGCATCGGTGTTGTTGGAATTGCCTGCAGCAAACGCTCGGACGTAGTAAGTGCCTGCATTCGTTGGGGCTGAAATGACCGTGCTTGCATTAGAGTCGCGATAGTACTGGTAGGTAATCGTCGGTGTTGGAGCTGCACTTCCTGAAATGGATGCAATCGCCACATAAACATTACCATCATACGTGCGATTGCCAGATGAAATACTCAAGGTCGGATTGGCGATGGTTGCTGAAAAGCTGAATGGAACAGGCCTACTTGCGACGCCATCGCTTGCGGTGATCGTAACATTTTGAGATATAACCACCCCAGGTGGGATATACGACCAAATCCAGGTACCATTCGAATTCTTGACAACGGTGCCCAACGATGCACTTAAGACTACCGTGTCAGTAGGCACGTCTGACCAAGTTCCCGTGTTCGTCAGGGTCGAAGTGACTGTCCCAGTGACACTCGTTGAGCCAGTGGCGATATTAGGAGCAACGTTCGAAATCGAAACGGACAATGCTTTCTCGAATGAAAGCCCATTCTGATCCACGGATCGAATACGAAGCGAGTAGGTGTTGGGGCCATTAAGGGCCGCCAGGGCACCGACCAATAGCTGATTACCGTTGATCACAAATCGCGAATTGTCCGTGCTGCCCGTCCCGCTCACCAAGGAATAGGTATGAACGTCACCAACGTTCGCGTCCACGCTGCTCAAGATTCCCACAATTGATCCTGTTGCAGTGGATTCGGGAATCGTCGAATTGGTCAAGTTGATATTGGTAGGAGAGGTGTTGGCTTGGGCCGTTCCGAAGTAATAGTCCGCGACGACAGGTAAGTGATCACTAACCGTTGTCAAAAGATTCAGGACCGTAGTTCGGTTTGAAAGCCCAGGCAAAGCGGTGTTCGTCGTGGAATTGATGCTCTGATCTAAATCAACGGTCCCATTGTTTGCAAAGGTTCGATAACTGCCGCTGGAGTACTCCAAGCCAACACCATCGAAGAAACTTGCGGTTAACAATTGAAAGTCAAATCGATCATCTAATCCACCTCCAACCAATCCACTTGGTGGATTGTCCGAAGGGGCCTGTGTATGAATATCTACGAAAGAAGCATTATTATTCCAATTTCCCGGACGATTAATCGGATCGATAGCACGTCCGTTTCCAGTCGATAGAAACTCTTGATATCCTGACTCCGAACTACGATAGACATTGAAGTCACCCGTATAGATCACGTTAACGCCACTTCCGAGCAAATCTGCATTGGCGCGAATGGTTTGAATCTGTTCGAATCGTCGCTGTGCATCCGCCGAGTTGTCTTCGGATTTCAGATGGCTGTTGTACATGTAAAAGTCTTCGTTTCCATTGGTACCTTTGGGCCGGAACCGATACCGCATCGCTTGTCGGGGTGCCCCATTCGTCGATACTGTTCCAATAGCGGTCTCGCCCAATAGCTCTACAGTCAGTGAATTGAACACGACTCCGAGCGTCCCGTTTCCAGAGGAAGCACCGTTCAGGGTACCCGAAGCATAGGCTGTAGTTCCATAAGCGGTGTTTAACATCCCGGCAACAAGCTGAGTCGTGGCAGCTTGGCTAAATACCTCTTGCAGTGCCAATACATCAATAGGCCTTGAAACACCGCCTACGATCTCGGATCCAATCGCTTGCAGAATAGTGCTTAAACCCGTTCTGGGAGCGCCTGTACCGCCAGAGCTGGCAATGTTGTAGTTTGTTATCCGAAGATTGGTTCTCGCAACAGAACGATACCCCAGCAAAAATGTCCCAGAATTCGAAACAACGCCATTGCTGACACTAAAGGAAAAACCCGTCCCGGCGGCTGCCGACCCAGCATCAATGGTGAGTCGTCCTGCATCAATATCAACTTGCGTGAACACCGTTGTATTGGCAACGACGCTAACCCCATTCAATCGTAACGTTCCCGATGTCGGTAATGAAGTTACGCGATAAGCGAGCGAAGAACTTGCGTACTCCAAGTCGGTGGAAGTCAGGTTTGATCCAAGAATTTGGTTTCCGACGGAATTGAATAGAACGGATATTCCTGTGTTGATTGAAATCACGGGCCGAGCAACGAAATTGACATCCCCGGGTGTGAGGGAAGCAACCACCGGATTGATGGGCAAATTCGCGCTTCGTCGCGTTGCATCGTAAATAAGCTGGGACGGATCGTTGCCCGTGTCGAACAAGTCCCCGTTGTACCAGGCTGCTGCGCTGACCGAGTCATTTCGATTCAAACGAGTCGAAGCATCCGGGGTGCCACCGCTTTGAGTTAAAGTGACTCCACCGTAAACCCTGTCACCTGCGTCCCCATCCGTCCACCCAACACTATCTAGGACCGTGAAATCGCTTGGGAGAAGCTCGAGGGTTCCGTCGTTGTTGGCGTCATAGTCTGTTCCTTGAATGATGCCCGTGGCAGTTGTTCCCAAGTAAAACGTGACGGACAACTTACTAAGAACACCACCAACGGTTGTGTCGAATCGACTGTCGGCTACGACCGAAGTTGTTGGTGCAGGCATATGTCCACTCGTTGGGCTTTTGATCATTAAAAGACCATTAGAACCAAGCGAACGACCGTCCAATGAGATGACGTAATTCGCTCGCCCCACATTCGAGCCATTCCCGTCCAGCATGATCACAAAAGCATTAGTAAGCTGTAAATTGGGTGTCCCGCGAATCTCGATGTATTGGTACCTGTTTCCCGATTCTTCGCTCCCAGGTGGATTCACTTTAAGTTCGTTCAAGAGAACATTGGGAATCACGCGAAGCACAAAACTTCCCGTAGTGGTCAAGCTTCCATCGCTAACACTGAAGGCAAACGACGTGTTGCCGGCTAACGCTAACGCATCGTAGCTAAGCCGACCAGAATTGATATCGGATTGCGTAAAGGTCGTGACATTGGCAACAACCGCTGTCGAGTTGAACCGTAAGGTCCCAACCGCAGGTAAAGTCGTGACGCGATAGGTTAGCTGTTGCGCAGACTGCTCCGCATCGATCGAATTGAGAAGAGCTCCCGCAATCACGTTCCCAAGGGAACTTGTCCTCACGGTGATTCCAAGGTTGGATGCAATCACCGGAGGCGTGTTCGTATTGCTGTTGACTGTAAAAATAGCTGAAGGCGGAATCGCTTGACCGCCGGCAGATGTAAAGGACGCCCAATTTGTCACGGTGTGAACTTGCAAGCGAACCGATGCGGCGGTTCCGGCAAACGAGCCTGCTGTGTAGGCACCATTTTCGTTGGACGTTCCGTTAGCAATGCCCAGTGACAATGCAGCACTACCGCTGGTAAGCGCCGTTGGCAGGTAGGTAAGACTAGCTGATGAACTGCCGGTCGCAAGAAATGGGTTCGTTGCAAAACCTGCAATCCAAGCCTCAGAGGTCGCAGAAGTTGGGGCTGTCGTCCCATTGTAAATGAAAAGATTGTCTCCATTTGCGTTGAGCCCGAAGTTGGGACCAGTTGCCTCCGACAAATTGGTCGATGCGGTTCCATTCGCCCATCTCGCTCCAGACGTTCGAGTCGCATCATAGTTCAACTGAGTACCCGCAACGAATGTTGCCCCGAAGGTAAGGACAGTACTCCCTTCATTCGATGCGAGTGCCCCACTCTCCGTCCAAGCATTGTCGGTTAGCGTGATGACCGTTCCCGCGGTGACATCTTTCAACAAGACAATGGAAATCTTATCGGGTGCGGTGCTCTGATACCCCGTAAATGCAATGTCCCCTAAACCAAGAGTTGTTGCTAGGACTCGTCTTGATTCAAGCGGTTCAAATCTAAGATGTCTTAAAGGGGTTGAAGGTAACTTTGGATCGACGCAAAAAAATCCTCGCGAAACAAAAAAAGAATAATTTGCTGCAATCAGCGATCGAAGAGCACTTAATCTCTTCAACAGCTTATGGACAATGTTGTGATCACTGTCGCAGTCGAACCGAAAAGCAGTAATGTCATCCAAGAGTTGTATCATGTTTGCCGAAGGGAACGTCGAAGACGGAACCTGAATCGAACAATTCCGAATCGATTTCGCAAAGGTCCGCCAAAAAGGGATTCTTTGCAATTTGCAGTCACGGCATCGCTCTCAGCGTAAATCATCCAGAGAAACCAACATCATAAAAGTTTAGTTCTTAACTGCGCGGAGGGAGCCGATTGAGTGACCGTGCCAGGAAGGGTAAAAGGTGCCAAGATTACGACCGATTGCTGATTCGAATGCACAGTATCCCCGTATTAGTATCCCCGTATTAGTATCCCCGTATTAGTATCCTCGTATTGGTCGCCGAATAGGAAGAACGAGAGATAGACATCCCGCTCTTCCAGATTCCATACACAACCACATTCACTTAATTCCAAAGGCCGATTCCAGCCACTAACTCTTCCAGATGGAAGCGAAATACTCATCTAAGCTTTGCAGGTTGGAATCCACTTCGTTCGTCGAAGTATCACTCCTATCCGATGCCGAAACCACTGTTTCATGCTGTACGGTTGTTGGCTTGGATGTCGCTGCAAGGTTCAGAATGTCTGCGGAAACACTCGTATTAACAGTGTTGCGTACGTCTTCCACTTTCGTTCCTTCGGTTCCAACTTTTCCAGCCGAAACAACAGGTGCCTGTGTACCTTTCATCGGAGGTGTCACGAATCCGAATCCAGATGGAGCCGATGGAGGCACCGAACCAGGTATCGTAATCGGTGCCACGATACCGGCAGTTTGCTGGTTCGAGCGTACTAGACCCGTATCCGTAGCATTGACTCGACCATCCCGGTTCACGTCGTAAATGTTGGTTACTGGAGCCGAGTTCGCGGCCGTTGACTGATTGCTACGCACCGCCCCGGTGTCGGTTG
>JBIKLJ010000259.1:0-6243 GCA_044359895.1 Pirellula sp. | reverse complement strand
AAAGTATGGCTCGCTTCGAAAGCGAAAAGTACAACAGCATGACAAGCCTGTTTGCGTACGATCCAGATCCATTACGGAAAGCGTTGGATGGCTCGCCAGCGTTCAGTTTTACGAAGTACACCGCTAACGAAGCCTGGACCTTTAACTCGGGAGCTGGCGGTGAGATTACCGCCACTCCGGATTCTTCAGAACCGGACGGCGTCGGGGTCTCCAACACCTCTTCCGGCCAGGCCAACGAATCCTTCAGTTACAACACGACCGAACAATATGTGAAGCAGTCGAGGAATGAGGGGCGACCAGGAATTCCAGGCCATCAACAGTCCACGAACAATAGCCGATCCGCTCGTTACAGTATTGCAGCCAACACAACCCTAGACGGATCTGGAGAACCAACCACGACGAATTCGGGCGATAGCCGAGTCATGGTTTCAGGCACCTATCATTCTAATTCGGGACCGATCGGCGCGCTGGTAAACTCCACACTGGATTTAGCAACGGGGATCGTGACCATTCAATCGTCGATTGGCATCAACACGATGGGAGAAGATGGGGAGTCAAGTAGTGGCACACTGAACGGAACCTATCAAACGCCGAATTGGGATGGCCGAAACAGTTACGAGCATCTTTTGGATGGCAGCCCTGATCCCAACCCTCCTGCTACAGCCTCCACGCAGCCTGCTGGGGTTGTGATACCAGCCCCACGAACGAAATCTTGGTCCGAATGGGGCCTTGAGATGTTTGCAGGCAGCAAGGGAGATGCATTCGACCAAGGGGTGAACGTTCTGTCCGGGTTTGGGGACAATGTTACATTTGGTATCTCTGCCAAGATGCGCGAGCTTCACGGCATGGACTATGTAGACAAAAACACCTGGGCGTATTTTGCAGGTGACATGGCAGGAAACTTCATGCCCGGTCCTAGTGCGATTGCAAAACCCGGCACAGCACTATGGAAAGCGTACAACAAGTTCGATGACTTGGGTGATTGTGCCAGCACTTTCACCAAGCTGGTTCACGGCGGTTGCTTTGTGGCGGGGACGCAAGTCACGGTATCCGAACTTCCCTATTCCGCCTCGCGAGAATCCACACTCTGGTCCAAAACCGATTGGATCTCGAATAACGAATATTCTTTCTCCCCTTCGCCCCTGTACTCAGGGGAGAAGGGGCCGGGGGATGAGGGGTTTGGAAGTGAGAAGTTTGAAGTTCGAAGTGTGAACCTCAAGTCTCAAGCCTCATCGCTCAAGCCTGCAAGACAAATCCCAATCGAGCAGGTTCCACTCGGGGCCCGAGTGCCAACCAAGAATCCCAACCGTTACGAAGTGGACCCACAGCCCGAGCCTGACCAAGCGACTTGGGCCAAGCTGTCGATCACCGTCGAACGCAGCGACGGCGGCATCGTGGATGCCGAGTTGATTCGCCCAAGAGCATGGATCCGATCGGTTGGTATTGAGGCGGGCAAGTTGTTGCCGATCAACATTGAAGAGCTGCAAGTCAAAGGTTCAGCCACGGTCACCTCGATCGACGATTGTCCAGAGATTGCCGACGGAGAAGGTTCGGTGGTAACCGCGCGATTCATCACACGCGAAGTGCACGTGGTTGCCAGCGTGGATATTCAAGGCCCAGACGGGTCCATCGAAACGATCACCGGCACACCGATCCACCCAATTTGGTCGGTAGATCGACAAGAATGGGTGCCGCTGGGTGAGCTTATTGAAGGCGAAGCGTTACACGCCGCAAACGGTATCGCAACGGTTTTATCGCTCGCTCTCGTAAATCGTTCATTACCCGTCTACAATGTCGAAATCCACGGCGAGCATGTGTACCAGGTCGGTGAGTTCGGGTTGTTGGTGCATAATTCTGACGTGTGTACTGCTGCTGGACGAAAGCTCACTGAGCACGCGCAAGAGTCTCTTATAAGACACGGTTTTAGGAAACCATTTAACGATGTTGATAATGTTGTTGACAATGCGAAGTGGATTTTGAAACAACCAGACGGTGGGAGCGTTTACTTGCTAAAAGAAAGCGGCCGTGGACGTCTGTACTCTATGGTTGTTGACGGTTCCACTGGTATAGTCACGGCTATGAAAAACCTTACTCCCAAAGAACTTTCAAACCTCGCCAGAAACTATGGCTTCCCTCTCCCTTGGTAGTGCTATGATTAAACCGGTAGTTTTGGAAGCGAGCGGTTGGAGACTAGAAGTAGTTCGTCGTCTCGACACAGCTAATTTCTCAATCGTTGATTCTGCGTCAGGGATTGTCTATTCGCGAGATGTAAGGTTTGATCAAGCTGATTCCGATCGGCTCAACGATTGGATTGTACAACTTGACGAATCGAATTATCCGGGAGCTTGCGACGTCACGTTTGTAACTTTGGATCTCGGTATTGAGTTGACTTTTTCCGATGTTGATGACGAAGCGGTTACCGCTACAATTTTCTTACTTATTAACCACGATGATGCGACTTGTTCACGTTCGTATAGGGGCGTTAGATGTCGCGTTTTACGATCGAAACTAATTGAGTTTTCCGATAGATTATTGCAAGTGTTTTGATGTGAATGGGAAGCTTCGCAGGGCAGGCTTGGTTTTCGATTTTCGACGAACTAGAATGGTGCAATCGATTTTGCAAATAACCTCAAAGGAAGAACTCAAAGGGACACAGCATTTATTCGGGTGGGTAGTTGCAAGTTGAATTTGGATTCCTTACGAGGCCTTTTGGGGAAACTCTACTTTGGTTGTCGATCCGTATAGGGTCTGGCATTCCACAGGGAACTTACAACCTGGAAGGATAAAAGCCTGTAGCCGGTGGTTGAGCGTCAGCGACACCACCGGAACGTTGCCCCGCGCGACCTAAGCATCCTGGGGGGATGCAAGCCCCCGTCGCGAACTATGTCACTCCGGTCGAGTTCAACACGACCAAAGCTCCTTGGCTGGCACCCCATCGGGGTGCCGTGCATGAGGCGATGCCTGACCGGTGGTGTCGCTGACGCTCAACCACCGGCTACAGGCTATAATTCCTACGGAATAGATGGGACCATCCATCGCAACGTAGAAAAACAAGGCTAGTACCTGGCTCCACTCCACCCGAGTATATGTTGTGTCCCTTTACAGAACTGTAAGATGAAGGGATGGGTTTGCATGATGCGCAAACTGATGCGGTCTCTCTGGAGCAGCATGCTCAAATCAAAGGGGTCAGGCTTCTTGGGTCGGGGGCCCTTTGACCGGGGGCCCTTTGACCGGGGGCCCTTTGACCGGGGGCCCTTTGATTGAGTGCTGTAGCCCGGTAGGGCGACATTTTCCTGCCGGCGGCGTGAGCCGCCGGACTCGGGTGGAACAAGTTGCTAAGCCCGGAGGGCGGCACAGGGGAATCATAACTCACTGACCGGTGTGTCGCCCTCGGGGCTTGGTTCATTGCGCTTCAATGCACCGGTGGTTTACACCATCGGCAGGGAAATGCCGCCCGCTGGGCTGAGTTTCTGAAATTTTTCGCCCCACATTTTTCGACAGACTCTAGTCAAATCGAGAAACGGATCTGAACCAACGGCGCATGTGCTTTGCGTCGAACTTTGGCTGCAGCGACGTTCGGGCTTGTCCCGAAGAGGACCTCAAAGGGACACAGCATTTATTCGGGTGGGTAGTTGCACGTTGAATTTGGATTCCTTATTCTGAATCGATAATTCTTGTATCGGTTCTTTCCGTGCCACGAAAGGTGCCATCTGCCACGAAAGGTGCCATCCACCAAGCTAATCATCCATGGCTTCTAAAAAAAAAGTTAGAAAAACAGTATCACCTGGAGATGTTTTCTCCTTCGAGATGGAAGATCGAAGTGTGTTTTTGCAATACATAGCAGATGATTGTAGCTGTTGTTTATGGTGTCAACGGGATAATGGCGAAAAAACCAAGCCACTAATTGTGTTTTACCCAATCCAGTTGAACGTACGAAAAGGCAATTTAACGTTCGTAGGCAATGAACTATTAAGGCTGCCTCGCCCCATTCAAAAGCTCCGACCTGGGATGGTGCTTAATGGGAAAGTCGAATGGTGGTTTATCGATGACGGAGAAGAGACGTATCGAGTTAACGAACTGAATTCTTACCAGCGGCAATTTCCAACTGATGCAGTAATGAGCCATGTGGTTCTAATTGAGTGGCTTCAAGGTCGAGGTTGGCAATTGATTCGCGGCCAACCTCCGGAATTTTCAGGAGATTGAGACGGAGAACTGGAAAAATCAAAGGAGGCAGGCTCAATAGTGTTCGGCACAGGACCTCAAAGGGACACAGCAACGAGGCCTTTTTGGGGACACTCCACTTTGGTTGGGGAAAAATCAAAGGGGTCAGAAAAATCAAAGGGGTCAGGCCTTTGATGGTAGCGTGGAGGTTTTTTTGGGTCAGCAAGTCGTTGAGACATCCGACTCGTCTGCTTGTAGTGATCGCTCCTAAACATTGTTTCCGAGTCGAAGAAACGCTGGAAGCAGACTTGCACTTCGAATCAAAGAGGCCTGACCCCTTTGATCTAACCCAACTACTTAAAGAAGCCCTAGGAGACATGAATCAGTACAACAACTATGCTCACGATGTACTAAACTATGCCAAAGGATTCGAAATCCATAATGTAATGAACGCCCGAGAGCTAACAGTTCATTCATTGCAGCACTTGAAATGGTATGCAAACAAAACGTCAGGTCATATCTTCTACAAGAACCCCAACTAACGAGGCGAATGATTTCATGCTGCTACCGACAAGAGCAAGCTATATTGTCGCAAGTGAATCTCATTTCGGCCGAATCCTTCTTGAAAACGGGTTACCTCGCGATATGGTTGATACCAGTTTCCAAGTGTTAGACGAACGAACGCTGAACGAATTTTGGATGCTAAATTTTCGTAATGATGGACGAAAAAGAAAAATTCCCGACGATTTCTGGATGTTTCATTGCGATCAATCAAAGCCGATTTGCAATTGGATCGAAGGATTAAGTTGTAATGACTTTAAGGCTGTGGCGACTTGCCTTGCAATGAATTGCAAAAGGCCCCACTATACGCCGATGTGTTTTTTTGGAGGTATCGAAGTAGTTCTGTTTGAGTGGAAAAATTTTATTAAGTATTGGAATTCATTTGTGGAATTTAACGATGAAGGATTGGTCGTGGAATTGACGGGCCAGTCTGGCCTATTGATTAATCCCAATGGCAACTTTATTGCTGTTTAAGCGGTAGGTTTGACTGGAAAATGCGAGGACGGTGCCATCCACCAAGCTGATAATCGCCCCAATCGCTTCGGGTCAATCCTGTCTATCACTCCACGCCGTAACTGCTTCCAAAGCGACCTGTTACAGCCTACTTGATTTCAGGATGATTGCTGTCGAAAAATAGGTTCTTCGCCAATTTTAGTGGGTAGTTTTGAAAACGCTGTGGATTCGGTATCCTTTTGGGATGAACGAATTAACCACAGAACATTATCGCGCATTACTGGGTCTTGACGCCAATTGGAAGGTAACCAGCGTTGAGTTTTTGCCGAAGCAAAAAGCCGTTGATATCCATATCATTTTTTGCGGATCTGGGCTGAAGTGCCCTAAATGCAAATGCAATTGTACGCAGGCCGATTTGGCGCCGCAACGTTCTTGGAGGCATTTGGACACGATGCAATTCACGACGACAATTCATGCGTCGGTTCCACGCACCAAATGCGAAAAGTGCGGTGTCTTGACGATACCCGTGCCGTGGGCTGATAAGCACTCTCGATTTACACTTTTGTTCGAATGCATGGCCATCGAAGTAATCCAGGCGTGTTCCAGTCTTGCGTCCGCGGCGACGCTGCTGAGCCTTAACTGGAAGTCTGTTCATGCGATTATGGAACGAGCGGTCGAACGAGGACTGAAGTTGCGGAAACTGGACGAAGTAAAACACGTAGGCATTGATGAGAAGAGCTTTGGCAAAGGACAAGACTATGTTTCGATTATGGCTGACATCGATAACAATCGCGTGCTGGAAGTTGAGCCAGGCCGGACCAGGGAAGCCGTTGATAACCTTTGGAAAACACTGGACGAACTTGTCCGCCAAGGCGTTGCGGCCGTTGCCATGGATATGTGGCAACCTTTTATGGAATCGACCCGCGTTGCATGCCCAAATGCGGAAGTCGTCCACGATAAATTCCATGTGAGCAAGTATCTGGGAGAGGCAGTGGACAAAGTTCGACGTCAAGAGAACAAAGCGCTCATTGAAGAGGGGAAAGATACACTGAAGGGAACTCGTCAACT
>JBIKLJ010000258.1:0-6261 GCA_044359895.1 Pirellula sp. | reverse complement strand
AGAGTATCGACGCGGCTACGAGATTCCCAGTGAAGCTGCTGTTTAACCGAGAAAACCCAACGCGCCTAGAACGTTGGGTTGGATCCGTTTGCACCTAGCCGATGATCTCTTTACCCATCCAAGGCTGCAAAACCTTGGGAACAAGAATCCGACCATCCGCCATTTGATGGTTCTCCATGATGGCGATGATGGCTCGGCTGATCGCGATGGCGGTCCCGTTCAGCGTATGAACTAGATTCGTGCCTTTTTCATTCTTGGTTCGGTAACGAATATTCAAACGCCTTGCTTGGTAATCCGTACAGTTCGATGTGCTGGTGACTTCGCCCCATTCGCCGCCCGTACCCCGTCCAGGCATCCACGCCTCTAAATCGTACTTGCGATAGGCAGGGCCCCCCAGATCGCCTGTCGCAGTGTCGACAACGCGATAGGCCACTTCCAACTGGTCAAAGATCGAGCATTCCAACTGCCTTAGTTCTTCATGAATCGCATCGCTTTGATCGGGAAGTGTGAATGCAAACATCTCTATCTTGGTGAACTGATGAACACGATAAAGCCCTTTCGATGCTCGGCCGGCCGCCCCCGCTTCGGTTCGGAAGCAGTGGCTGATCCCAACCAATTTGAGAGGCAGCTTCTCCGCATCAAGCACTTGCCCAGAGTACATGCCACCCAGTGTAATCTCGGCCGTTGCCACCAAGTTCAGGTCGGTGTTTTCGATACTGTAGATTTGAGTCTCCGGCCCTCGTGGAATAAATCCGATGCCGTGCAAGGTTTCTGTGTTCGCAACATCGGGCGTTGAAACAGGTACAAATCCATGCTTGACCAACATCTGAACCGCGAATTGCTGTAACGCAAGCTCCAACAAAACCGCATCATTTTTCAGAAAGTAGAATCCCGCACCAGCGACCCGGGCACCCGACTCGAAGTCGATCATGTCATGAAGCTTGCCAAGTTCAAGATGGTCCTTGGGCTGAAAATCAAAAACCGGGATCGCGGTTTTGCCACGAGCGACTTCAAGATTGGCTTGATCATCGCTTCCAATGGGTGCAGCGGGATGAGTCATATTGGGAGCCCGCGACAAGATCGCCAGGATCTCTTTATCGAGCGCATCGTGCTCCGATTGAACTTGGTCTTTGCGTTCGCGAAGCTTACGCCCTTCCTCTTTCAAGCTCTCGCGTTGCTCCGGTGTTGCCGCTCCCATTTTTCCACTGGTCGCGTTGGCTTGCCGATTGAGCTCCTCGGCCTCGTGCAACTTGGTTTTTCGAATACGCTCCAGTTCCACAAACCTTTCGATGTCGGCATGCGCTCCGCGATGAAAGCAGTTAGCCTTAACCAAATCAGCGTTTTCTAATACGAATTTGCGGTCAAGCATGGAAAGAACCGGTTGATAAGAGAGATCGGGAAACAAAAAAAGATCGGTCGGATCTGTCGTTTTGGACGGATCTGACCGATCTGATTCACAAAATTACACCCTTGGACCCTAGAGCTGATCGTCCGACACGGGTGCATCATCCGAAGTTGGTGGCGGTACATCCTCGGCAACCATTTGTGGTCGAGGTGCTTCATTGAGCAGTGGGAAGCTGGATTCAGCTGCTGCTGTTCCGCGGTTGACCAAGTCTTCCAATGCTTCCTTGCGGTAGCTGACTTCAGAGTCTTGGAAGACGCGGAAACCAGTACCAGCCGGGATCAAGTGACCAAGAATCACGTTTTCCTTGAGACCTACCAATCGGTCGACCTTGCCTGCCAATGCGGCCTCGGTCAACACCTTGGTGGTTTCCTGGAAGCTAGCGGCCGAAATAAAGCTATTGCTTTGAACAGCGGCCTTCGTGATCCCAAGCAATTGAACTTCGCCGTGGGCTGGCTTCGGCTTCTTGCCCTTGGCCGGTTTTCCACCCAAAGCTTCACACTGAGCGTTGGAGGTTTCAAAAGCTTCTTTCGGAACAATGGCACCCAGCGCAAATTCGGTATCACCTGGATCGCTGATCTTGAGGCACTTTGAAAGATGGTCGTTTTGTCTCTTGAATTCAAATCGATCCATAACAAGTCCCGACAGCAGACTGGTATCGCCGGCATTGGTGATCTTAATCTTACGCAACATACGTGCGATAATGATCTCAATGTGCTTATCGTTGATTTCCACGCGTTGCAGACGATATACCTGCTGAACTTCGTGAACGAGATACTGCTGTACAGCCTCCTCGCCACTGACACGCAAAATGTCGTGTGGAACCAATGGTCCTTCTACCAACGCTTGCCCTGCCTTCACGCTGTCACCCGAGTGAACCAGGAATCGCTTGCCTGGTGGTACCAAGTGTTCGGTTTCCTCACCGCTCTCGCTTCTCACGACGATCGATCGCTTACCGCGTTTTCGATCCTTCGAAATTTCAACGATACCGTCTAGTTCTGCAACGACCGCAGGGTCCTTCGGCTTTCGAGCTTCAAAGATTTCCGTTACGCGTGGCAGACCACCCGTGATGTCCCGAACGCCAGTTGCCTCGCGTGGCATTTCAGCCAATTCAGTACCAGCGTTGATCTTCTTGCCTTCGGTGCAATTGATCACCGCCTTATCAGGCAAGTAGTGCACATCCAAGGCCTTGCCATCCGCATCCTCAATCACGATCTGAGGATGGAACTTGCCCCGAGCGTCCATAATTCTTCGGCGAACGTTTCCGCTAGGATCTTTTTCCAGCTTGAACGTTTCCCCTTCGATAACATCGACGAAGACGACCTTACCACCCGCTGTGGAGAAAATTGGAATCTTGTGCGGGTTCCATTCGCACAACTGCTGTCCCTTGACGATCTCTTGATCTTCCTTGACGGAAAGCTTCGCACCGGAGGGAACATCGTAGCGTTCGAGCTCTCGACCCTTTGCGTCAACAATTGCAATTTCGCAATTCCGTGTAAGAACCACGTTATCGCCGTCGTCGTTGGTCACCAATCGCATCTTGATGAACTTCACGATACCAGCCTTCTTCGCCTTGATATCGCTCTCTTCCATACTCGTATTAGCAGCACCACCTTGGTGGAACGTACGCATCGTCAACTGAGTACCTGGTTCACCGATACTTTGAGCAGCGATGATACCAACCGCCATCCCCTCTTCGACCAAAGCACCCGTGCTCATGTCCATTCCGTAACAAGTACGGCAGATACCGAGCGGTGCATCGCAGGTCATCGGCGATCGCACTTGAATCCTCTCTAAGCCCATCTCTTCGATCTTGCGAGCGATATCGCGAGTGATCATCTGATTTTCTTCGACGATCTTTTCCGCAGTGATCAAATTGACGATGTTCTGGCGACTTACGCGACCAGTAATCGAATCGGCCAAGCGAACTTCAACTTTCTCACCACGGTAAATAACCCCCTTGGTGATGCTTTGCGTTGTACCGCAATCGTTCATGGTGATAACCACGTTTTGAGCGACGTCGGCCAACTTACGTGTCAGGTAACCCGAGTCAGCTGTCTTAAGAGCCGTATCAGCCAAGCCCTTTCGAGCACCGTGCGTGGAACTAAAATATTCCAGTACCGACAAGCCTTCACGGAAATTCGACTTGATCGGAGCTTCGATGATTTCGCCCGTTGGCTTAGCCATCAGACCTCGCATACCGGCTAGCTGTCGAATCTGCTCAATCCCCCCCCGTGCACCGGAGGACGCCATCAAGAACACCGGGTTGATGTACCAGTTGCCGCGATGCGTATCGCTTTCCATCGCTTGCAACATGTCCTTCGTGATCAATTCACGAGTTGCAGTCCAAGCATCCAGCGTTTGGTTGTAACGCTCCTGTGCGGTCATAACCCCCTTTAGATAGTTCTTCTGGAAGGTCATAACCTTCTTATCCGCATCGGCGATATGCTTTACCTTGGATTCTGGCGTTACCAGGTCGTCGGCGCCGAAGGACAAACCGCTTCGCGTCGACTCGCGGAATCCTAGTTGATTCATATCATCCAACAACTTGATCGTTGGGCGACGGCCAAGTCGTTGGTAACAGTCGCTAATAACCGCAGCCAAATCGCTACCCTTCAACGGAATGTTGTAGAAATCCATTCCTTCAGGAAGAATGGAATTGAACAAGATCCGCCCGTAGGTTGTTTGAATGACTGCACCGCACTTGGCATTTGGATCATCCGATTTCAGGCGGCGGTTTTCTGGTAGTCGAACTTTGATCTTGGCATGAAGATCAATAATGCCTTGGTTGTGAGCATAGTCGGCTTCCATCATGGTCGCAAAAACCATTCCTGCCCCACGCAGATCCGGCAGTTCCACGGAGATATAGTTACAACCCATAACCGTGTCCTGGGAAGGACTCATGATCGGCTTGCCATTGCTCGGTGCGAAAATATTGTGCGTGCTCATCATCAACGTATGAGCTTCCACCTGGGCTTCGATCGAAAGAGGCAAGTGAACCGCCATTTGGTCACCGTCGAAGTCAGCATTGAAACCTTTGCAAACCAGGGGATGCAAGTGGATCGCGTTGCCTTCCACCAAAATAGGCTCGAACGCCTGAATCCCCATTCGGTGCAACGTCGGTGCTCGGTTCAACAACACTGGGTGATTTCGAATCACTTGCTCGAGAATATCCCAAACTTCTTCATCCTTCCGTTCCAGCATCTTCTTCGCAGACTTGATGGTATCGGCATGCCCGAGTTCCTTCAGCTTTCGAATAATGAATGGTTGGTACAGTTCCAAAGCGATCTTCTTCGGTAGACCGCACTGGTGCAGACGCAAACGAGGGCCAACCACGATGACGCTTCGAGCGGAATAATCAACTCGCTTACCAAGAAGGTTTTCTCGGAAACGGCCTTGCTTGCCCTTGATCATGTCCGTTAGCGACTTGAGAGGCCGATTGCTGCTTCCCAAAACGGGGCGCTTGCAACGTCCGTTGTCAAACAACGCATCCACCGATTGTTGCAACATTCGCTTTTCATTGCGGATGATCACTTCGGGAGCATTCAAATCGACCAACTTTCGCAGACGGTTGTTTCGGTTGATGATTCGGCGATAAAGATCGTTCAAGTCCGAGGTCGCAAAGTTACCGCTGTCCAACAAAACCAGTGGACGTAGATCCGGTGGAATCACCGGAATCACATCAAGAACCATCCACTCTGGGCGATTCTCGCTGTCCCGAATCGACTCCACCAACTTCAGACGATTGATCAAATCCTTCTTGCGTTGCTTGCTGTTGGTTTCTGCTAGCTCGGTTCGAAGTTCTTCAGACAACTTGACCAAGTCCAAACCTTGCAGCAATTTCCGAACAGCTTCCGCCCCCATGTCCGCCTCGAAGTTGTCTCCGTAGGTGGCGCGAGCTGCCCGATATTCTTCTTCGGTCAACAGCTGTTGAACTTCTAGATCCGTTGTTCCTGCGTTCGTAACCACATAGTCTTGGAAGTAAATCACTTTTTCCAAACTGGTGGTCTTCATTTCCAGAAGGTTACCAAGCCGGCTTGGCATCGCCTTGAAAAACCAGATGTGAGCCACAGGAGCTGCCAGCTCGATGTGTCCCATGCGCTTACGACGAACTCGCGAGTGAGTCACTTTGACCCCGCAACGATCGCAAATCATTCCCTTGTACTTCATTCCTCGGTACTTTCCGCATGCGCATTCCCAGTCCTTTTCAGGGCCAAAGATGCGTTCGCAGAACAAACCGTCTTTCTCAGGACGATAAGTACGATAATTGATTGTTTCAGGCTTTTTGACTTCGCCGAACGACCAGGAACGAATGTCTTGTGGTCTCGCAAGCGAAATCTTGACCGAGGTGTAATCGTTAACGCGATCGTAGGTGCCTTCAGCGTTGGCCATTACGAAAAACTCCTGTGAGTGGGATGGAGAATGCTCTGTATTTTTGGGTGATGGGTCCACCCGTGTGATTTTTGTGGTTGCGACGGATCAGCCGGCTTCGGCTGATCCATCCATTGGATTTCATTTCCCTCGCGAATTACAGACGACGTTTTTCAAGTCGCATGTTCAACGCAAGACCGCGAATTTCGTTGGTCAAAACATCGAAACTCGCTGGTGTTCCCGCCTCAAGAGTGTTCTCACCCTTGACCATGGATTCGTAGATCTTGGTTCGTCCTTCGACGTCGTCGCTCTTCACGGTAAGCAATTCTTGCAGGATGTAAGCGGCACCGTATGCTTCCAATGCCCACACTTCCATTTCCCCGAACCGCTGTCCACCGAACCGCGCCTTACCACCCAACGGCTGTTGCGTGATTAAGGAATAAGGACCAGTGCTTCGAGCATGAACCTTATCATCGACCAGATGGTGC
>JBIKLJ010000257.1:0-6293 GCA_044359895.1 Pirellula sp. | reverse complement strand
CGCAAGACTCGACCAGCTAAAGCACTAGCCCGCACCAAGCCTAAATCCGCGGTCGTGACAAGACCATTCTTGTCGATGTCACGGCGATTGGTGGCGATTACCGCGATGTCTCACAATTCTTGATCGGCAACATCCAATTCCCGAAACGTTCCATATCGACCGTAGTGCGGTTCTACGCATAATGGCTATAATCCCTTACGAATTCATTTATGGACCTCTCCATTCCACGTTTTGCTTGAGTCGATTGAATGGCCTCTCTTTTGGTTGTCCGCGGTGCGAACGTCGGTACGCATTATCTAATCCGACAGACGAAGCAACGAATTGGACGAGACGTTCATTGCGAAATTTGTCTCGATGATACCGAAACCTCGCGCACGCATGCAGAGCTCGATTTCGCGGAAGGAAGATACACTCTGCGAGATCTGGACAGCAGCAATGGGACGTTTGTCAATGGAACTCGTATTGTGGAGCACCAGCTCGCCGTTGGAGATCGAATTCAAATAGGTCGCCAGTTGATGCTGTTCAAATCAGCGATTCACTCTACCGCAAGAGAAGACGGGGTGGATATCGTCAACACTTCGAACGCAGATTCCTCGCAGATCGTCGGTAGAGTTGGCTTAGAGAGGCAGTTACTGGAAGAAACCGACGACTGGACTTCGTATATTCGGTCGGAAAGCGTAGCGCAAGCCAAGAGTCATTGGGAAATCATGTATCGAACCTCGTTGGCGGTAAGCCGAACGCTCGACATCGATCAGCTCTTGCAACAAATTCTTGAACTCATTTTTCAATGGGTTCAATGCGACCGTGGCTGCATCATGTTATCGGACCAAGAATCCGGTGAGCTTCGTCCTAAAGCGCGTCGCAACCGCAGCTCTCGCGGTTCGTCCAACCGCATCACTATCAGCCGAACCATTCTCGATTACGTTTGCAAGAAAGAAGAAGGGGTCCTTACCAACGATGCATGCGAGGACGACCGCTGGAATGATAGTGCAAGTATTTCATCCAGTGGAATTCGCGAAGCGATCTGCGTTCCAATGAAAGGGCGCTATGGAAACGTTGGAGTGATTTACATCGACACGTCGGTTTCAGCCGGCCGATTTGCCAATGAGAATTCACGTATTTTCACGGAAGAACATCTTAAAATGCTGGTTGCCATTGGACACCAAGCTGCCTTGGCCATCGAAGATACAAATTACTACCAAAGTCTGGTCCATGCGGAACGCTTGGCGGTCATGGGACAAACGATTGCGACACTTTCACATCATATTAAGAATATCGTGCAAGGCTTAAAGGGAGGTGGCTATTTGGTGAACCAAGCAATCCAAAATCAAGATTGGAATGTCGCTGCCAAAGGTTGGGGGATCTGCCATCGCAACCACGAACGAATCGAGACCTTGGTAATGGACATGCTCACCATGAGCAAAGATCGAAGGCCAAACTTAGTCTTAACCGATCTTCGATCTGTTATTGCCGAGGTCGTGGAATTATCCAACAGTCGAGCCGTCGAAAAATCGGTTGCACTTCATTGGCTAGCCCCCGAAAATCCAATCGAGCTTCCAGTAGAAAGCGAAGCCATTCATCGAGCGATCCTGAACCTGGTGAGCAACGCGATCGACGCATGTGCCGATAAGCCGGAAGCCCACGTTAACATCCAACTGGAATCCAAATCTGAATGCGTGCTGATTCGAGTGCAGGACAACGGGGTTGGAATCGCAGCGGAGGACCTAGCCCGGATCTTTTCTATGTTTGAATCAAGCAAGGGGAGCCGAGGAACGGGACTAGGGCTGCCTGTGAGTCTCAAAATCGCTAAAGAACACGGAGGAACGATTGAAGTCCGTTCAGAAATCGGCTCGGGCACTGCGTTCGAATTCATATTGCCCCGTTGTGTACCTTCCATTGGTCCAAACTCCGACGCTATACCTACCGTTCCCGGCTAAACACCAACAACCTTCATTACCGATAACATCGCAAAAGCAGACGAAATACTAGCATCTGGACCTTTCGCAGCCAAATTCGCCAATGTCTGCATTTCGATCCATTCAATCGTTGGTCGCATTCCAAGCAAATTTTAGGTAAACTAATGACCTAAAATATTGTGTCGCCTTGCCCCACCTTTCAGCTCGCGTTCGCAGAATGCGAGCTCGCTAAACCTCTCCCACCATTCTTGCTGCATTACGATGAAATCCATTTATTGCTCGTCAGCCTTTCGCTGCGCATTCGCGGTTATTTTGACTGCAAATTTTTTCAACCTAGGTGTGGTTGCACAAGAATCAAAAAAAACAATTGACTTCTCGCGGGAAGTAAGGCCCATTTTGGCTAGTCATTGCTGGAGCTGCCATGGACCGGATGAAGAATCCCGGTCTGGCAATCTACGACTGGACCGCCGTCAGGAAGCCTTGGAGAGCTTGGCGATTGTTCCAAACGATTCCACCGCCAGTGAACTCGTCCAGCGAATCCTCTCTCATGATCCATCGAACCAGATGCCGCCACCATCGGCGAAGCGGCCTCTTTCGGACACTCAAAAATCCATTTTACAACAGTGGATATCCGAAGGCGCAAATTACCAGGATCACTGGGCCTTTGCTCCACCCATCATCCCCGTCGTTCCCGAAACGGCGAATTCAACATGGGGAAGCAATCCAATCGATCGATTTATCGAAGCCAAATTAATCCAAGAGCATCTGAAGCCATCACCCAAAGCGGATCGAGCTACGTTACTTCGTCGTGTCACTTTGGATCTGACAGGATTACCACCAACGGTCGACGAACTCCACGCGTACCTTTCTGATTCATCGAACGATGCGTACGAACGCGCCGTGGATCGATTGCTCGCCTCGAAGGCTTATGCTGAACGGATGGCAATGGATTGGCTAGACCTGGCTCGTTATGCCGATACCAATGGCTATAACAATGATGAAGATCGAACGATGTGGCCGTGGCGAGATTGGGTCATTGATGCCTTTGATCGCAATATGCCCTTCGATCAGTTTGTGACAGAGCAATTGGCAGGCGATATGCTCCCGAATCCAAGACAAGACCAATTGATCGCAACGGGCTTTCTTCGCAATCAAGGCCACAATACGGAAGGTGGCATCATTCAAGAAGAATATCGAGTCGAATACGTTGCAGACCGCGTCCACACGGTCGCAACCGTCTTCTTGGGACTGTCGCTTCAATGCGCCCGATGCCACGATCATAAGTTTGATCCCATTTCACAAGCGGAATACTATCAGTTCTTTTCTTTCTTTAATTCACTGGACGAAAAGCAAGCTGGCTATAGCAAGTTCGTAGGTGCCGAACCATTCATTCGAGTTCCCAATCCTGAACAAGCAGCTCAAATTCAAAGTTTAACGAGCAACATCGCAGATGCGGAAAGCAAGATTCAAACCATCGGATCCGAAGCGGATTCCAGCCTTTCAAACTACCTAGCGTCTACCTCGCCCACCGTTCTCGCCCAGCGATATGGAACCAATCTGCGGCATCATTTTCCACTGGAACCGACGGACCACAACGTCACAACGGCGGAAGTTTTGCCCACCAAGGACAGTTCCACGATCGATGCCAGTTCGACCTCTCGTTCTTTCGAGTGGAAGGAAGGAAAGTCGAATACGGCACTTGCTTTGAATGGAACATCTCACTTCGAATTGCCTGAAGTTTCCAATTTTGGTCAGCGAGAACCGTTCACCTTGAGTGTCTGGATCAAAACAAACAACCAAGGTGCTATGGCGATTTTATCCAAGATGGATGAATCGAAAGATTTCTTAGGCTACGATCTTCTGCTCTCAGGCGGAAAATTGGAAATGCATCTGGTGCATCACTGGCCGGACAACGCGATCAAGATTTCGTCCAAACAGGCAATGGCACCTGACCAATGGCACCATATCGTCGCATCGTACGATGGATCGATGCGAGCATCAGGTCTAAAGTTTTACGTTGATTCCAAGTTAGAGCCCGTCGATATTGTTCAAGATTCCTTACGAGATTCCTTTGACTCAACGATACCATTTCGAATTGGCTTGCGTCAGACGTCTTTGCCTTATCAAGGGCTTGTCGACGAGCTCCATATCTTCGGTAGCGTTTTAGACGAATCCAGTATTCAGCAACTCTATGCATTGCAAAAGGTAACAAGCTTTCCCGACTGGGTTCAAGTCCCGGTTGAACTACGAACGGAAGTCCAGGAAAAGCAGATACGCGAATTTTACCTGAATCGGATCCATGAAAGCTACTCGGCACTTCAGAAGCAAATAGCCGACTGGAGGCGGCAAAAGGAGACTGTCGAAGAGACCGCTGCCGCAGTCATGGTGCTGAAAGAAATGTCCCCAGTACGCGAAACCTTTGTGCTGAAACGCGGGCAGTATGATCAGCCTAGCGATCGAGTAACTTCGAGCATACCCGCGATTCTAGCCGATCCAGCTTCGGAAACACCAAGAGATCGCCTGTCGTTAGCGAAATGGTTAACGCAAGACACGAATCCCTTGACCGCTCGAGTGACAGTCAATCGATGGTGGCAAAATTACTTTGGGGCCGGAATTGTGAAAACAGTAGAGGACTTTGGATTGACTGGCGACACACCATCACATCCCGAACTATTGGATTATCTAGCTCGTACGTTCATGCAAAGCGGTTGGGATGTTAAGGCGTTTCATCGGATGGTTGTGATATCGGAAACGTACCAGCAAGAATCGCGAATTCTTCCAGAACTTCAGGAGCGCGATCCCGAGAATCGACTTCTGGCTCGGGGGCCACGTTTCCGACTTTCCGCCGAAACCATTCGGGACAATGCGCTGGCCATCGGAGGTTTACTTCAAAACCGAGTTGGTGGCCCGAGTGTAAAGCCTTATCAACCGGAAGGACTCTGGGAAGATGTTACGGTCGAGCGACGCGGAAAGTATGTTCCTGATGTAGGCGAAGGGCGGTATCGAAGAAGCCTTTATACCTTTTGGAAACGAACCTGTCCGCCTCCGTCCATGATGAGCTTTGATGCGCCCAATCGCGAAGTTTGCTTGGCAAGGCGTGCCAGAACCAACACGCCTTTGCAAGCGTTGGTCTTGCTGAACGATCCTACTTACGTTGAAGCAGCGAGAACTTTAGCGCAAAAGATGATCCTAGGTGCAGGCCCTAAGACGGAAGATCGAATCGATCTTGGTTACGAAAAATGTGTCGCAAGGAAGGCAACTTCTACGGAAAAGCAAATTCTTGCATCGATGCTGGAGCAAGCACGATCTGGTTTTGGTGCGAATCCCGCCGACGCACATTCGCTAAACAGTACTGGGCCTGATGTTTCTGACCCCACGTTGGACCCAATCGAACTTGCTTCTTGGACGATCGTTGCAAGTACACTGCTCAATCTCGACGAAACAATAACAAAACGGTAAACCGACATGCAATCACCGCAACAACAGTATGCTCAATGGGCTCGTCGTCAGTTCTTGCGCAAATCCATCACAGGCTCAGCGGCACTCTCTACGCTGGTAGGAAGCGATCTCGTTCGAAGCTCTTTATTCGGCAAAGAGGTTGCTGGCGGAATTGGCCAAGACAGCAAGCGACCGAATGGCCTGCAGCCTCATTTTGCCCCCAAGGCCAAACGGGTTATTTACCTGTTTCAGTCAGGTGGTCCATCGCAACTAGAAATGATGGATTACAAGCCTAAGCTTAAAGATCTACATGGTACCGAGCTTCCAGATAGCATTCGGCAGGGGCAGCGTTTGACGGGCATGACTTCTGGGCAGAAGAGCTTTCCTGTCGTTGCGCCGAAGTTTACGTTCAAACAGGTTGGTTCAAACGGAACATGGCTCAGCGAACTATTGCCGTTCACCGGTAAGGTCGTAGACGATCTATGCATTGTGAAGTCCATGCACACGGAAGCGATTAACCATGATCCGGCGATCACCTTCATGCAAACCGGATCGCAGCAGCCCGGTCGCCCCTCCATGGGCTCGTGGCTCAGTTACGGACTGGGAAGCGAGGCGGAGGATCTACCTGCGTTCGTTGTCATGATTTCCCATGGTACTGGCAAAGATGCAAACCAAGGACTTCTCGACCGACTTTGGGGGAGCGGGTTCCTGCCTTCAAGCCACCAAGGGGTAAAGTTTCGAAGCGGAAAAGATCCCGTGCTTTTCCTCAATGATCCCAACGGCATCGACCGCAAGCTACGCCGTTCCATGCTGGATGGGCTCGCTAAATTGAACGAGATGCAGCAGGCTCAAGACGGCGACTCGGAAATTGCAACCAGGATGGAGCAGTACGAAATGGCATTTCGAATGCAGGCATCGGTGCCGGAACTGACCGACTTC
>JBIKLJ010000256.1:0-6328 GCA_044359895.1 Pirellula sp. | reverse complement strand
GCTTGAAAAATGGTTTCGATCGCATCGGGATCATTTTTGATTTGCTCCCCACCGTCGACCAACGCAATTGGGGCAACCAATTCCAGCGACTCGCTCGATTCCGCAATCCTCCGCGATAGATTGGTCAAGATGGCGGGGTTGGTGTCGACCACATTCCTGTCTATCCAAACTTGGATTCTGGCTTGGCGGGAGTCGCTTTTCAGCAAAGGCAAGACTTGGTCCCAGTCGTCCAGAAAACAATTTCGAGTGCAACGGAGCCGGAGCTGCAACGGAACGGAAAAGTTGACGTCAAGCGACTCTTCAGCAACGGACCAGGGAATAGAAGCCATGCGCCTAGAGCTTAGATAGGTGGGATAGGGAGGGAGTGAATGCTGGTTCGAATTGTAGTCCAAACCCTGCCGACGTGCATTCCGTTTTTTTGCCAGCTTCACATTCTCGACTGTTGGACTCCAAGTCAGATCGGGAGCACTTCTCGAGGCAAGCCAACCGAGCAGAGTTCGAAAAAGTCCATTAGAAATTTCTGCAATTGACGGACGGGCAGGGCAAAACTGGGTAGCTTTCCTAGCGATTGCGTTGTTAAACTGGGGGGTAAGCCCTAGGACTAATCCGCTTTATCGGACAGTTTTTCCTGTCCCGCCTATTTATTTGTATCGTCTGTCGTGAGGTAAACACCTAAATGCGTCATCGTCGTTCGTCTCAACGTCCATCGTCTCGGTCTTCGAAATCTAACTCGCAAAGGCTGATCCCACAAATGGAGCGACTTGAGTTACGAACGCTTTTAGCAAGCGACATCATCTGGAACGATTCCAACTGGGACGCAGCAGCCGATGCACCTGATGATGGCACGGTAGTCAAAGGGGCTGATGCGTTTTACTTTGGCGGACATCGGAACGTTGGTTTGAGTTTAAGCATGAATCGCGTTGCCATTGCGACAGAGAATGCTTCCGTGCAATTACCGGACGGGCTAACCAAGCTTTGGGGAATGGCCAATAAAGCAGTTGTTTATCAAACGACTGATGAGCTTACTCCAACGTTGATCGCTCAACTGTCAGCGACGCCCGGGGTGCTGGATGTGAGTCCGGTGTACATCGACATGGCGTCTGGGACTGATATGTCGGTGCTCAATGAAATTATCGTTGGATTCAAGCCAAACCAAAACCCTTCCGATTTCTTCGCACGGCATACCGAGTTTGCTTCTTTCGAACGTGTCATGGGTACGCAAAACCAATATGTTGGCAAAATGGCACAGAACGGAGGACGTGCTGCGATCGACTTATCGAATCGATTGCTTTCCGATGCTTCGACAGAATGGGTGCATCCAAACTTCTATGTCAACTTTGAGAAGCACTTTATTCCCAATGATCCGCGGTTTAACAACCAGTGGCACTTGCGCAACCTTGGACAAAGCGGGGGCGTGGCGGATGCAGATTCCGACGTTGATTTAGCGTGGGATGTGAATCAAGGAGGATCTAGTTCGATCGTTGTCGCGGTGATCGATGATGGTGTTCAGGCGGCGCATCCCGACTTGAACGTTTGGATCAATCCAGGCGAAATCCCGGGGGACGGAATTGACAACGATGGAAATGGCTGGGTGGATGACATCAATGGCTGGAACTTCGTGACCGGCACCAACGCATCTGAACCAATTGGTTTAGATGAGCATGGAACTGCAGTGGCTGGAGTTGCGGCAGCACGAGGCAACAACAATCTCGGGGTGGCTGGCGCAGCCTACAATTCACGAGTAATCTCGATCAAGATTTTCAACGATGGAGCTCTCGCAGCTTTAGATGATGTGGCATCAGCACTTTTGTATGCGGTAGGAATCACCGCTGACGGAACTGGAACCTGGCGGGCTGGTGACTTGGTCAATAATTCCTGGGGTGGGGGTGGCCCGTTCCCTAGCATGAACGCAGCGCTCGCCATCGGTGTCGTGGAAGGGCGAAATGGTGTGGGTGCAACCTATTTCTTCTCCTCGGGCAATAATGGATCGGGTGTACTGGGTGAACCCTCGGGGCAAACGGCTTTCACCCCTGGGGTCATTGCGGTTGGCTCCACCAACAACCAGGGCGTCCGGTCCAGCTACAGCCAATACGGTGCAGCCCTCGATATCTTGGCTCCCAGCAATGGGGGAACTCTAGCCATTGACACGACAGACCGAACAGGCGCCGATGGTTATGCTGCAGGCGACTACACGGGAACGGGCGGAACCGGATTTGGCGGTACGTCATCCGCGTCTCCGTTAGCTGCGGGAATCGGTGCCTTGGCACTGGCTCAAGCCCAAGCTCTGGGTGTGACTTTGCGACCTGCTGACTTCCGTGCCATGATTCGAAACAGCACCGACCTGATCGGCGGTGTCAACTACAACATCAATACGGGAAAGCACATTGAATATGGCTTTGGCCGAGTGAATGCCTTCACCCTGGTGGATGGAGTCGGTAAAGCCGAAATTTCTGTCGTCGATACAACCCGGGAAATTCCTTCCGGCGGAGCCGTGAATTTGGGATCTGCTTTGGTGGGTCAATTTGTGGAAACCACAGTACGAGTTCGCAATCAAGGGACGGAGGATCTAACGATCGACTCGATCACCATGCCGGCATCGTTTTCGGTCGTGAACTTCGTACCGACAACCCTTGCAATCGGTGGTGTTCTGCTTGTAAATGTTCGCTTCAGTCCGGTTGGGCCGGGCAATTTTGCTGGCGATATGTTCATTAATAGCAATGACACCAACGAGTCCGCTTATCGAATTCGTTTGGCGGGAACAGCAACTGCCCCAAGCATTGGCGGGACGGCATTCGAAGATTTCGACAACAATGGAATCTACAATTCTTACGAACGAGGTGTTTCGAGTCCAGGATTTGCTTATCTCGATGAGAACACCAATGGCTCCTTCGATATTGGGGAAAGACAGGCCACTATCGATGCCGCTGGTGACTATGCGTTTAACGCGCTTCCTAACGGAACGTACGATGTGCGTTTCGAACTCGCAGGATGGGACCGAACCTCGGCAGTTGATGTTTATACGGTAACCCTTTCAAGTGCGGCGAGCTTTTCCGTTGGCAACAACTTCGGTTACGGCAAACAGGATCGGATGTACGCCAGAGTCATCGACGACCTCAATGCAAACGGTGTCTTGGACGGATTGGACCTTCCGCTGCCGGGTTTTGTCGTCAGCAGTGGTAGTACCAGCACGGACACTTTCACTAGTACAGGCGCCGTTCCGATTGTTGACGATGCCACCTCTATTTCGACCATTTCTATCCCCGCAGGTAGCGGCTTGGTTCGAGATATCAATGTACGTATTAATCTGACCCATACTTTTGTCAGCGATCTCGACATCACCTTGATTGCACCAGACTCTACAGAAATAGTGCTCGCAAGCGGTGTTGGCCTGGACGGCGATGATTTTACCAACACCATCTTTGACGATAGCGCAACCATCAGCATTGTTGCAGGAAATGCGCCATTCACTGGTACGTTCCGTCCGGCTCAACCGCTCTCGAATTTCAACGGGCTGTCTCTCGATGGAACATGGACTCTTAAAATAGACGATTTGTTTTTGGAAGATTTCGGAACATTGCTCGACTGGTCGATGGAAATTCTACGCGATATCGCAGTAACCTCGGATGTTAACGGATGGGCTCCATTAGACTTACCAAGCGCTGCGACCACCGATGCCACAATGAGCTTGCAACCGAATTGGGAATACACCCTACCATCGAATGGTATCCATACGGTGACCACAACCGGAGCACCCATTTACGGACTGACTTACGGTGCAAGGATTTTGCCGGTACCACCTACAGATATCAGAATCTCCAATTCGATTGTATTTGAAAACGAACCAATCGGGACACTGGTTGGCAGGCTTACCAGCACGGACCCGAACCGGGGCGAAACGTTTTCTTATTCATTGGTTTCCGGAGCGGGTGATACCGACAACGCGATGTTCGTGATCGTCGGAGACCAAGTGTTCACGGATAGTGCCATCGATTTCGAGTTAAATCAAAGTTTCGAAATTCGAGTCGCCTCGACCGACTCCACGGGCCTTGTTTACGAGGAATCGCTGTCGATCTCTGTTATTAACGTGAATGAGGTTCCGCTATCCATTGCCTTGACTCCCAACAGCGTCGATGAAAACTCACCCAATGGACGGCTGGTTGGAACGCTTCAGACTACAGATACCGACTTCTTGACCGATTTTTTCTTTACTTACGAATTGGTGACTGGGTTGGGTGATGAAGACAACACCACCTTTGCCATCCTGGGCAATACGGTTGTGGTGAGCGGTCCAATCGACTTTGAAACCAAGAACGTCCTGGCGATTCGCGTTCGCACTACGGATGCTGGTGGTCTATTCACCGAGCAAGCAATCACGATCAACGTTCGAGATGTGAATGAGGCGCCAACTGAATTTTCGATTTCCTCGTCTATTGTCCCAGAAAACTCGCCCGCACCCGTGTTGGTCGGCATAATGTCTGTCGTCGATCCGGATGCGGCAGACCAAGGCAATCATCTTTATCGCTTGAACTCGTCCACCCAATTTCCCGACAATAACTTGTTCGAAATTCGCGGGAATGAACTGTATACTCGGGCCACGTTCAGTTTCGAGAGCCGCAGTGTTTACGTTCTGTCCATAAGAGCGCTCGATTCTTTTGACGTATTTGTTGATGCAGTCGTTCCAATTACCATCACCGACGTAAATGAGGCTCCGACGCGCATCGATGCGACTTCTGCCAGCTTCCTAGAATCCTTGCCAGTAGCGTCGGTCGTCACCACGTTGGTGGCAGCGGATCAGGACATCGGGGATACAATTTCGTTTAGTTTGGTTTCAGGAGTTGGATCCGATGATAACGGAGAATTTCTTGTTTCCGGAAATCAGCTCTTGTCGCAAAACGCTTTCGACTTTGAAACCAAGTCTTCCTACCGTGTTCGCGTTCGCGCAACGGACGCCTTAGGACTGTGGACGGAGACGCCGTTTACGTTTACTGTTCAGAACGTCAACGAAACACCTCTTGCGCTGAACTTGTCAGCGACTAATGTCAATGAAGGACTTGAGATCGGATCGCGAGTTGGGAACTTGAGTGCATTGGACCCAGATACGGTAAGCACCTTCACGTTCGCGCCTAAGAGTTCTCCTGCGTTTCCTGATAACGATTCATTTTCGATCGTGGGGAACGAGCTACGCACCAACGAGGTTTTCCGATACGCACAAAAGAACAGTTACTCCATCTTGGTTCAAGTGACCGACCAAGGAGGGCTTTCTATCGATCGAGTGTTTACGATCCATGTTCTTGATGTCAACGATACCCCAACCGATGTTGGATTAAGCGTTCGAGAAATCTCCGAGAGCGCAGCGAACGACAGCATGGTTGGCCAACTATCGACCGTGGATGCTGACGCCGGAGATTCCTTCGTTTACAGTCTTGTTGCCGGGGCGGGGTCTGCGGACAACGCGAGCTTCAGAATCGAAGGTAATCAGCTTCGCACCAATTCTCTCTTAGATTTCGAAGCGAAGGCGAGCTACGCGATTCGAATAGAAAGCAGGGATGCAGCCGGTGCAAGCTTCGCAAGAAGTTTTGTGATCCAAGTTCTCAATGAAAATGAAGCTCCGACGTCGGTGCAACTATCCGCACTGACCATTCGGGAAAACAATAGTCCCAACGCATCGATTGGTTCGTTGAGCTCGACCGACCCCGATACTGCTCAATCGTTCACTTATAGCCTCGTCAACGGTACCGGCGATCGAGATAACAACCTCTTTGTGATCGCAGGAACAACCTTGCGCACGACCGTGGCTTTCGACTTCGAAGCAAAGCCGGAATACCAAGTCCGAATTCGTACCACGGATGGCGGCGGCTTGAGCTTTGAATTGCCATTTGTCATTTCAGTTCAAAATGCGAACGAGTCCCCCTTTGACTTGCAATTGTTGGGAAGCTTGACGGAAAATGTACCGCTCAATTCAGTCGCTCTCAATGCGGTTGCTTCGGACCCGGATGCAAACGATCAGCTTACCTTCTCCTTGATCTCAGGCTTCGGATCGGACGACAACGGGAAATTTACGATCAGTGCAAACGGTGGATTGTCACCCGTTGCTGCTATTAATTTTGAATCGCAAAGTTTGTACAGCATTCGAGTTCGAGTCGTCGATCGAGGCGGAATCGCGATCGAACGAGCTTTTTCGATCGCGGTTGTAAATCAGAACGAAGCACCGACCAATGTGATACTGTCGAAGACGGACATCGATGAAAATCAAAGTCCTAATGCAGTCGTTGGGTTGTTCACGGCAGTCGACCAAGACGTTGCTGACTTTGCCAGCTTTAGCTTAGTG
>JBIKLJ010000255.1:0-6368 GCA_044359895.1 Pirellula sp. | reverse complement strand
CGTAGCTTTTCATTGGTTCCCGCTCTCTTTAGCATGGTAACATTCCAGCATCCGTGCGACATTGCCTTTCCTCCTCCCTGCGAGTAGAACCCGAGCTCGTGACACGCTTGGTCAATGGCTTAGAGATTGGCAGAAATTTTTTTGCAAGGTTACCGAAGCACGTAAGCCTTGGATCATGGCCCCGGGCAAACACGGCCGGTTGTTAGCACATGTCGTTGTGTGCCTAGGGAGCACACCTTGGCACGTAAGGATGAAACAAGCGTCTAACACGTCCTGCGAGCAACCATGCAGAACAGGTTCCACCCATCGAACCATGACCAAAAGAGCGATTAGCGCCTTCGGGCGAAAACGCGATCTTCCACTGCTTGATGATGCTCCAGATCGCCAAAATTGTTTACAGATTTTGAGATGGAACTAAAGATTCTGAAACATCGAGACCTGCACGGTGCCCCTTTTGAGCCGACGAAGCGAATCAAAGAGTTCGCGCTGTCGCTCATGCGTCCACCATTTCCGAAAGCTGGCCAAGGCTCCATCAAGCCGATTCGTTTCACGCGTATGCTTGTGCTTTAGCTTGATTCGATCGCGTCTCTTGGAAACCCTATGCCTCAACTTTTTCAGTATCGATATTGCCACGACTCGATCGTTGATGTCTCCAAGTCGCCGCTGAAGATTCCCGACAAGTGGAGAGATGGAGCATGTGCGTTCCTTCGGATACGCGGCACTCAGCAGATCCAATGTATACCGTAGTTCTTTTGTCTTAATCCGAAAACAGTGAACGGATTGGAGATCATTGATATCGCTTGGAAGGGCGTGGTAGAATCGTTTGATAGCATCACGTAAACGCTTCTTGGCCCAGACTCCAACGAATCGCGAATCGGATTCTTTGTTCGGTTGGATTCTCGAAATCATGTTGCAAAAAAGATTTTTCAGCCCATTCATTCGAAAGGCATTCAAAAAACACCTTGCGATTCGTCTTTGCGCTTTATCACGCTGATGTTGGATTCGGGCCGCTAAGGAATTGGAAGCCTCAATGTCAGTTCCGATTACCTGCTCCAGAAAAACATCTAAGTCGCGAGCTTCGCCAGCGGAACGTCGAATTGTCTTGAGCTTCTCCCGAATGCTGCACAACTCCTTTTTGGGCAGTGCTCGCCGGTAAACGCGTAGCGCTGTCTCCATCCTACGGATCGAAACACGAAGACGGTGAACATGCTCGACGTCATCGCTTGATTTCTCTGCTGCCAAGCCCAAAAAATGCAGTACAGCGTTCAACTGAGGTTGGAGTGTCAAGCGGACAGCGTCTCGAACCAGAGTATCACCGTTGATACCATTTACCCATAGATTCTGATCCGGTGGAATGAATTCGGAGATAGGATGCTTTCTGCATCGACGTTACGTGCTATCGGATCGTTGATCGCGATCAACCACCTAAGGCCGTGCACGATCGAGGGCTTTGGTTGGACATTGCATTTAGCATACCAAGAACCGCAGAATGCAATGCAGCGTCAAAAAAACTGTTCCGTAGGCTACCTCAATACCTCAAAGGGACACAGCATTTGTTTGGGTGTGTAGTTGCAATTTGAATTTGGATTCCTTATTCTAAATCGATAACTCTTGTTTCGGTTCTTTCGACGGAGTGAATCATCATGAGATTGGCGTGGGCGGAAATTTTTGATCCCTCGGAGATTGTTGCGGTCCAGGCCCGTCGTTGTCCAAACCTGGGACGATACCGAAGTCGCTCGGCGGTGGTGGACGCTCTACCCAAAACGAAAAGTTGGGCGAGACGTGGACGGGCAAAAGGTGGAGGAGACCGCAATCCATTGCTAGCCCACTAGCTTTCCTCCAAATGGGTGCGCACGAACAGCCCGAACAAATGCTGTGTCCCTTTGAGATTAATGCATCCATCACGCAAGAACCCCAACGGGGTTCCACATTGCGGTATGTGCAACCCCTTCGGGGTTGGCGGGCTGTTTTGCGTTGAGACCCGGGGTGTGCTGCGCGACCCCGGGCTTTGTTGTACAACCCCCTTGGGGTTAATGTGGTGGTTGGTTGCGAACCCCAGCGGGGTTCCACATCACAGCCCAGGGTCGCGCAGCGCACCCTGGGGTGGCGGGCATCCATCACGCAAGAACCCCAACGGGGTTCCACATTGCGGCATGTGCAACCCCTTCGGGGTTAGCGGGCTGTTTTGCGTCGGGACCCGGGGTGCGCTGCGCGACCCCGGGCTTTGTTGTTGAAACCCCTTGGGGTTAATGTGGTGGTTGGTTGCGAACCCCAACGGGGTTCCACATTGCGGCATGTGCAACCCCTTCGGGGTTGGCGGGCTGTTTTGCGTTGAGACCCGGGGTGCGCTGCGCGACCCCGGGCTATGTTGTTCACCCCCCTTGGGGTTAATGTGGTGGTTGGTTGCGAACCCCAACGGGGTTCCACATCACAGCCCAGGGTCGCGCAGCGCACCCTGGGACATTGGAATCGGTTGACGGACCTCTATGCGCTTTTGATTCGCAGGTGGTTGCATAGGTACGACGCCATTTCCGGGGCCTTCGACCCCGGCAGAGGATGTGCCAGCCCTTCAGGCTTCAAGCCATATGCACCAGGTGCCTTCAGATTTAAAGCCATATACATCAAATGACTGGTGGTGCTCTTAAGCCTGAAGGGCTGGCATACCCTCTGCCGGCGCCGACAACGAGTGATAACCACCAGTTGCAGAATAACCCACGGTTCGATCGTCGCCTATTGCAGCCTTTCCATCGTTTGCCGCAAACGCTTGCTGTAGAGCACTCTCCAACTTTCCCGAGTCTCGCAAGGGATAGTCGTCGGCAATCCTGCGGCGCACGATTTGGTGTAGCCAAGCCCGAAAGGCGCCAGCCAAATGGCACTCACTTTGTAGTTTGCGCAAGCAAATTACTGAGCCGCGGGCGCTAGCCGCGTTACGGTTTCCCTGCCAAATAAGGTTATCGCGGCTAGCGCCCGCGGCTCATTTCGAACAAAGTGAGTGCCATTGGGCGCCAGCCCTTGGCTGCGACCGAAAACTCGCTAAGCCCCGTGCTACCGACATCCGCGCGTCGGTAAGGAATCGGTCGATTGGGGCTTAAAATTCATAATGGGAATTCTTTTTGGTTTATCGTGTCACACTCCCAACGACTCTCTAATGTGCTCAGGCATATTATCGAAAAAGCACGTCAGAAGGAAGCAAGCCCGTTCGAAATCCACTCGAGGTCATCTAAAATGCATTCATGGCAGACACCTTTAATTCCAGTTCCGTTCTACCTTCCTAATGCCCCTCGCAGGAGATTCTTCCGGAGTATCTCTTCGGAATGACAGACGAATTCGTCAGCGTTAGCATTGATGCACATATCAACTCATGCGATTCGTGCAATCATCGATTGACGGAACTGGAGTCCTCGCACGGCTCTCTGTTGCGTGAGACGCTGCGAGACGCAAGCCTCCACGACTCGACCAATCCAGCACCCGCGGCAACTCAGCAAGCTATCGATGCGGCGTGGCGGGCAGTTCAGCAGCGCCTTCATGAGAATCTATCATCTAGTACATCCCCAGTGTCCGTTGGCCAATATCGGGTTCTGGAGCGGATTGGGTGCGGTGGCATGGGGAGTGTCTATCGCGCCGAGCATACTCAACTCTACCACCCCGTCAAACTTGGTTTGACCGCTGGATTAGGTATTTAAGCCGGCTGACGGTTAAACGATATCACTGCAGCTGAGTGCTTTATTGAACGGTATTAGGCTTAAAAATGCCACAGGAGGTTATAGGCGTGAGATGGTCTCGGCGGCGGAACGGGTAACGCGGGTGGCAATCGGTGTTGCGATGCCCATCGACGGGTAGATGCACTGGTCAATCGGCCTACTCGGTTTGACAGGCACGGAAGTTATTTTTGACCGAATCGTAACCGCTTGACTCTTCGAAGCATGGCTAGCACAATGACGGATTCGGGAATGCATAATGAGAACTCGGGAGCTCAAGATTGGCAAATTTCCGCTATGCGACAGCGAGGCGACGGCGAGGCGACGGCGAATGCCGATCCCTGCCATCACCTGAGCTTTGATATTGTTTACCTACCGTCAAATGCGGTGTTCGTTGCCGTTTTGTTGTTATTTGTAAGAAAGTACTTGCCATGACGGTTGAAAACCAGACTCCGACGCACGAGGCCTTCGTGAATGAAGATAAAGAGCCAGGCGAATATCCGGTTCACGAGCATATGCGTCCCCCAGTAGTTAGGCGGGGCGATGTCCGCAAATGCCCTATCTGTGGATCGTCCGTCGACCCAGATGCGTACCACTGTGCCGCGTGCCGGAACTATTTTTGTTTCCATTGCCGCGCACGCATCCTGCCTGCCGATGCACAAGTAGAATGCGTCAACCAAGACTGCGGATACTACGGCAAGTTGGTCTGTGGATTATGCGACAGCCCGCATGACAAGAAAGAAGCACCCCTGATATACTCCGAGCCTGTTGACGGCTACTGGCCCTTGTGGTTGGGCATCGCACTTTTCGTTGGCCTGATCATTTGGTACTTCACGGTTTGGTGGTTGGGATTCTTCCTCGCAATTTCGGTCTTCGTCGCTGGGGGCCTTTGGTTACAAAAAAAGGGATTCAATATCTTTGGGACAGAAGCGATGGTGACGCATGAGAGATCATCGTCCTATCGAACATGTATTTGCTGCCAACAACCTACGAAGGAAATCAAACCAGAGGCTTCGGCAAACTGATGGCTAAATTCGAAGTTAGCGAACGGGAGGGGATGCGATGGGTTGACGTCCACCTCCAACATGAAATGGTGCGAGTTGAGTCGGGTGCGTTAAGTTATCTGATCGGCGACATCGCTATCCATTCGAAACTCATACCTTCGTTCGCTGGAATGGTCAGTTCACTGATGGCCGACGAATCGGTCTACCGACCAACCTATACTGGCACGGGTATCATCACGCTTGAGTCTTCCTTGGGTGGATTTCACGTTTTCCGGCTGCGCGGCGAGTCATGGATTTTAGAGCGTGGCACGTACTGGGCATCCGAAGGGGCGATCGAAGTGAAGTTCCATCGCGAGCGTACGATGACCAGTCTGTGGGCGGGCGAAGGCTTGGTCTATTTGCAAACGAAGGTCACCGGTTATGGGCAGCTCGTCCTGACGACTCGCGGCCCTGTCGAAGAGCTTACTCTTCAGCCAGGCCAGGAATTTGTCGCAGAAGGCAATTACGTAGTCTGTCGAACCGCCGAAGTGGGTTTCAGCATTCGCAGGCCGACCAAAAACTATCTCGGACGATTCACCTCAGGCGAAGGATTCGTCCGCGTCTACAAAGGGCCAGGAAGATTGTTGATCACCCCAACGCCTTACTGGCGTTACCATATGATGCAGATGCGAACACAGAACAACGATCTTCCTTCTCGAACAACCGTTTAGTACACGCTAAGTAGCTACGGCACTTTTGATCATCTTGTCACTTGTCGTCCTGACTTTTGCAATCCAAAATCGCGAGCCTGTTGATGTCGCGTTCTTGATGTGGTCCATCAGTCTAAGTAAGATCTTTTTGGTCCTCGGGACGTACGCACTGGGGATGCTATCCGGCTGGGGCGTCGTTGAAATCGCCAAGCGACTTCTGGAAAAATGATTCATTCCAGAATTGCTCTTTAGGCTAGCTCCACAGAGACCACTCGTTCCCAGGCTCTGCCGGCTCTGCCTGGGAACGCATTGGTGTGGAGGCTCCTGCCTCCCGAGTTCACAATCTAACGATGCATTTCGGCGAGGCGGAGCCTTGCTTGCACTCTAAGCACGTCGGCACAAGTCTTTGAGTGAAATTAATCATTAGCTGTACGGCGTTAGTCTAGGTTCTCAATCAATGTCGAGCACACTAGGAAAACCGGGCTAACGCTGAAGTTTGTAAAAAGTGGTATTAAGTTCCTCTTTGTCACGCAACTTTTGTTCCCGTTGTCATTGTTTGCTACCATTAGATTGTCTGGTTCCGACCCATCCAGTGCTGTCCGGTTCGGGCTCGACCCGACCGGACACCGCTTTGGTGTTCTATCGCCGCAATGATTCGCAGCTCCTGCTTTGCCGAACCTTGCACCGCCTCCGGCGGTGCAAGGTTCGGCAAAGCAGTGTGTCAGTGCTGAGTCTATTTTAGAACGCCAAAGCAGCGGACGACGGGGACAAGCCCCAGTCGTCCTTCTAGAGTCGTGTACATTTGGCTAAAGCCCAATTAGTCGGTAAGACAATTGCCGTCGTGCTTAGTTACCAGGCAGAGCCGGGTAACTAGAGTGTTCAGTGCAACAGAACTTGCAATCCGTGCCACTAGGATTTAGATCTCGACCGGCTCGCCTTGGGTGATCCCATTGCGGGTCCAGTCGCATTTCCAACCG
>JBIKLJ010000254.1:0-6388 GCA_044359895.1 Pirellula sp. | reverse complement strand
ATCGTTCTACAATATGGTTGACTACGTGGCAGACCGGATCGCCGACGAGTCGGAGATTCGACGATCGAAGCAGTTCCCGTACCAGTACTTTGCTGCGTACTTGAACGCGGACGACAATGTTCCGCAGAAGATCAAGACGGCACTGCATAAGGCAGCCGAGATCGCCTGTGGAAACGTACCGGAGTTGCCGGGACCGGTTGTGATTGGTCTGGATACGTCTGGATCGATGAGCAGCGCGGTCACGGGACAACGTGGACGAGGTGCGACTTCGAAGATGCGATGCATCGACGTTGCCGCACTGTTTGCCGCAGCGATCCTGCGTCGCAACCCGGACAGCGTTGTGATTCCGTTCGATACGTCGGCTTACGATGCCAAGATCGATCCAAATGATTCGATCTTGAGTATTGCTGAGCGGCTGGCGAAGTACGGTGGTGGTGGAACAGATTGTTCGCTGCCGCTGGTAGCTGCCAACCAGAAGCATGCGAAGCGCAAGTTCGCCGGTATTGTTCTCGTTAGCGATAACGAGAGCTGGGTCGGAACAGGACGGCATGGTTCGACCGGTGTGATGACGGCTTGGGAAGCCTTCGTTGCCAACCAGCGAAAGCTGGCAGGTAAGGAAGCCAACCCAAAGTTGATTTGCATCGATCTGCAACCGTACCAGAAGGTTCAGGCTTGCGAGCGAGCTGACATTATGAACATTGGTGGCTTCAGTGACGCCGTGTTCAACGTAATCAGTGCGTTCCTTGCCAACAACGACCAGCGATTCGTCGCAGAAGTTGAAGCGATCGAACTGTAAACGCGGATTGGACTCCGGTCCAACTGCGGTATACTTGAAACTCAACACCCGCGGGTCGAATTTCCGGCTCGCGGGTGTTGTTCTTTGATGCATGGAAAAATAGCGGAGAGACCGTTGATGGAAGAATCAGAAGCTCCAAACATAAAGCAGGTAATCGTCATGCGACACGACCTGAAGATGCGCAGAGGAAAGCAGATCGCTCAAGGGGCTCATGCGTCCATGTCGTTTCTCACACGTCGGCTGCAGAGTTCCAAATCGATAAGTTTGGATGAATTGTCGCCCAATGCACAAGCTTGGATCAATGGTTCCTTTGCGAAGGTATGCGTTCGCTGCAATAGCGAAGAGGAATTGATTGCGATTCACGATGAGGCCATGGAAATGGGACTTGAGGTTCATCTGATCACAGATAGCGGTCGAACTGAATTTCACGGAAAGCCAACTCGCACTTGTCTTGCCATCGGGCCAGACGATGCTTGGAAGATCGACCAAGTAACAGGGCATCTTGAGTTGTTGTAGGGGAGACTTCTCCTGCGATCTAAAAAATCGCGTTTCGTCAGCATTGATGGGTCCACGAGGGCACAAGGCGGTGTCATGACTTTTTTCATGTTGTGACGTAAGCTTAAAATTCCAGAGAAATGGAATGTAGGAGTGTTTGGTCTTACCCGATGTTTAAGCGGACTGCGATACACATTTCTGGGAAGAGTACGCAGCGGCACAAAAGTTTCGGATTTTGGGAAATCCGTGAACCATTCGCTTCGACTTAATTGTAGAGCGAGAAATTACCCAAGATCAGGAACCGACGTGAAGAACTGGCAAGAGATCGTAAAGGAGCACGGACCTTCGGCTTATCAAGCTACATGGCGAATCCTGGGGCACACTCAGGACTGTGAGGACGTACTCCAAGAGGTCTTTATCGAAGCATATAAGTTTTTCGTGGCGGGAAAGGTCCAAAGTCCAAAAGCGTTTCTATACCGAATGGTTACGTTTCGAGCTTTAGATGCATTAAGACGTAGGAAAGACCATTTGGAGCTTGATGCATCTCGCCTGCTTGATCGATCGCAGGGGCCTTTGGCGCAAGTTGTTCAGCGCGACGAAGATCTTCGATTGAGAACAATCGTGGCCGAACTTCCCTCGCAGCAGGCTGCTGTATTCTGCCTGACTTATTCTGAGGAATTATCCGCTGACGAAATTGCCCTCGCACTTGAGATTTCCACGAACGCAGTTGGCTTGGCGCTTCATAAAGCCCGTGCGAAGTTGCAAGACTGGATGCTCAAGGAATCGAAGAGGAATCGATTATGAAACAAAATCACGATGAATGGGAAACCAATATGCCAGCTGATTTTCGAACCGAGTTAAGCAACGTTCGTTCGAGTGTTGCCCCTGGAGAATCCATGAAACGATTCATGCTTGCTGCGGAAGAGATCGAATTGACTGTCGCTGCAATGAAGCGTGCATCATTCAACGCAAACCTACTCGGCCTCGTAGGCTGCGTCGTCGTTGCGATTGGTGCGGTGTTTCTGGCTGCGTGGTCGCAGGTTAGTTTTCTGATCGCGTCGATCATTGTCGCTTACGTTTTCTCAACCATCGGCTTTATCTTGGTGCTGATCCGCGGCCTTCGCGACAAAAAAGTGGCCGGCGCGATTTTGATGGACTGTGGTCGAATGAATACGAATGGATTTGCATTCCTACTCTTGGCGATACTTCCACTCTCGATTGTGCTAATAACATGCGTGGACTTCAACACGACACCTTGGTATTACTGGGTGTTGTGGGTGATAATTTGCATGCCCATCGCGATTCACTTTTTGTCGATTGCCACAGGTCATTTGCAAGTTCGCACGAATGGCATTTGGCACTATATCGGCTTCTTGCCATGGCATGAGATCGAGTCTTGGGGATGGACCGGGGAATCCGAATCGACATTACTCATAGTCAAAGATGGACGATGGTCCTTTTCACGACGCGGGGCGTTCCATGTTCCTGGCGACATGAAGGAGCAGGTCGAAGAATATCTTCGGCAGTAATGCGTTGCACCGCCGAAGTGCAATTGACATAGTCACCACTTTCTGGATCGAAATAGGCAATGTTCGACCGGAGTGACAACTACTTTGGATGCATTCTCCGCCTGGGAGATTGAATCAGTCAAGAACCAAGGAAAATCCACGCCTCGTCAAAAACACATGTCATTTTTTGGGAATCGTGTCAGACTAGCCCGGTAATTCGAGTTTAGTCCTGTAGAGACCCAATCATGACCGAATTTCCAAACACTCAATCCTGGCTGCTAGCGAATATCCAGTCTCCCGAAAATCGGGAGGCTTGGGAAGAGTTCGTGAAGATCTACCGTCCTGTGATCTACCGAATGGCTAGGCGACGCGGAATGCAGGACGCAGATGCCCAAGACCTGTCGCAGGACGTTTTGATGCGAATTTCCAAGTCGATCGAGGCATGGGTACCGCAGGAAGGCGTCCGGTTTCGACACTGGCTGCGAAAAGTCGCCAGCAACACGATCGTTTCAGCCGTGACAAAGTCAAAGCCTCTCGGAATCATGGGGGGCTCCGCGGCCGAGCAAATCCTTGCCGAAACGCCCGAGACTTCTGCCGTCACAACCGAGTTGCAGGACGAGTGTTTCAGAGAGCAATATCTCCGTGCGGCAGCCATTGTGAGGGTCGATGTCAGTCCCGTCACTTGGGCTGCGTTCGAACAAACGGTCATTCAAGGCCAGTCTTGTGAGGACGCTGCGGAATCACTTGGTAAATCGATCGGCACCATCTACGCCGCTCGCAGTCGTATTCTCAAGCGGTTGCAAATCGAAGTTCAACGTATAGAAGGAGATATTCGGTGAAATCCCCAGAACATGATTCGCCCACTGCTGGATGTGATCTTCAGCGAATTCAAAACTTTTTGAATTCCGAACACTATCATTTGGAAGACACCGACTTGATTGCGCATCTCGACATTTGTCTAGAGTGTCGAGAATATGTCGAAGCTCAGGCTGGCGAGCCGGAGCATTGGCTGCAGGCCAAAGACTTGCTGCAAACTAACGACTTTGATCGGGCAAGCAGTATGGATTACTCTGCAGCCACTTGCTGTGGTACGGACGCTGGTCAGACAATTCCTGTTAAGGACGTACTAGATTTACTAGTCCCCTCCGAGTTTCCGAACCATCTTGGACGGCTTGGCACTTACGAGGTTACAGGCGTGGTTGGTGTCGGAGGTATGGGCGTTGTGCTCAAAGCAATCGATCCATCGCTGGACCGTGTTGTCGCCGTTAAAGCAATGAGTCCACGACTCGCTCACAACGAGAATGCTCGCAAGCGGTTTGCACGCGAAGCCAAAGCAGCAGCGGCCGTGCTGCATCCTAACGTGATTCCGATTCACAGCGTATCGAGTGGTTCAACGTTGCCCTATCTCGTGATGTCTTATATTCGTGGGGGCTCATTGCAGAAGCGCCTTGACCACGAAGGCGCGATGACGCTGGTGGAAGTGTTGCGGATCGGCTCGCAGATCGCGTCTGGATTGGCTGCCGCTCATGAACAGGGCCTAATCCATCGCGACATCAAACCGGAGAACATCCTGCTCGAAGAGGGTGTCGAGCGGGTCACGATCACCGACTTTGGTTTAGCACGTTCGGTGGATGACAACACCATCACACAATTAGGTTCCATTACGGGAACGCCGATGTATATGTCTCCAGAACAAGCTCGCGGCGAACAGCTTGATCAGTCCAGCGATTTGTTCAGTCTTGGAAGTGTACTTTATGCGATTTGCACCGGACGCCCACCTTATTTAGCAGATAGTTCTTATGGAGTAATGCGTCAAATAATTGACGAAGCTCCTCGGCCACTGCGGGAGATCAAGCCTGACATCCCCCAATGGTTTGCCAATATTGTTGGAAAACTAATGGCAAGAAATAGAGCGGATCGCTTTACCTCCGCAGCTGAAGTGCGACAGATACTCGAAGCGTGTCTTAGTCACATCCAGCAACCGAATGGTTACGCGCTTCCGCAAATTCCTGATCTGATTCCACATCCACTTCACCCCAGTCCCAAAGGAACCTACAGAATGATAAAGTTTGCAGCCGGAATGTTGACGATGGTGCTAATCGCGATCGTCGCGAGTCAATTCCCTTGGGTCCCCAAGCCAACACCTGCGATCGCCACCAATGTTCCGGTGGAAATTCAGCTCGACGTAATGCTCGATGTCCCGGAAATCTCCGAAGAGCTTGCAGAACGTCTGATTGGACGAGCCGAAAACATGTCACTTACGAAGGTGACAACGCTCTCTCCGAAAGTTGCCGCTGTATTGGCAAAGCACCCCGGGAACCTGAGTTTTCCTGCGATCGAGCAAATATCACCGGAGGTGGCTCATGCGTTGGTTAGCAATAAGGAGAGCTTGTGGATTGCATTGACGGGCCTGAAGGAAGTATCCCCGGAGTTAGCGAGTTCATTTGCGAAAGCCAAGTGTGCGCTGGATCTCAGCGGCGTTGACCAATTGACGCCTGATTCAGCGGAAATCCTTGCTAATGGTAACGGAACTCTAAAGCTCGGTTTACAATCAATGACGCCAGAAATCGCTGCACGGTTAGCAAACCACGAAAACTGGTTAAGCCTCGACTCGCTTCGCCATATTGATGTCGACTCGGCCAAGGAATTGGCTAAACACCGAGGCTGGCTCTCTCTAGACAGTCTTTCTCTGATAACGCCAGAGGTCGCAAAAACATTCGGACAATTCAACGGTGACAAACTTGAGCTTGGCCTTACCTCGTTGGACCTTGAAACGGCAAAGCAACTTGCCGATGCAAAATGTCGATCGGGACTCTACCTAGACCAACTCAAAACGGTTACAGCCGAAATCATCGAAGTACTCGCTAATGGAAATAACATCATTAGTTTTCAAGGGCTCAAAATGGATGATGCCTCTACCATACAGGCCCTCAAGCCTGTAGTCGAAGGACTTCGAGCAAAGAGGAAAGTTGTGCTGATGCCTCGAGGTAACTAAGAAACACGAATAAGCTTTTGCTAAAGCTCGCGAGCGATCGCAATCGCGTGACTGGGGCGTGTGTCACTCGGATGGACTTCTGTAAACAAAGGCAAAACGTGTTCAGCACAGTCAGCCGCCCACGCAACGAGCAAGCGGTGCGTAGCCAAATCCAGATCGCCACCACGATGAATAGCAACGAATCGTGGATCTCGATTGCCTGAGTATCGTTTCAATTGGGAACCTCGCTACGGTGTTAGCGAGTATTCAACGAGCGTGTGATCTTCACCGGCCAATTCTTCCTCAATAATGGCTGCAATGATTTCCCAGTCACCACCGGCAAGCCCCGCCCCAATTTTGGGATAGCCGATGCGTTGTCCAGTAGACTCAATTTTGATCAATCGCATAACTTTTCGGATCGCATCGTAATCAGCCAGTATGCCTCGCCCTCTCCAGTGAAACTGCGTATAAGCATTTACGACAGTAAGCTTGCGCCCGCTTCGCTCAACTGTGGCTGTCGAAAGGCTACCGAGCTTGTCTCGCGAGCCTTTTGCCGTACTTGTCTCATTCTACGAACTTCTGGCTATACGCCAGATTGCGGATTGAGAGGCTTTC
>JBIKLJ010000080.1:0-21332 GCA_044359895.1 Pirellula sp. | reverse complement strand
CTTACACCTTACCCCTTAATCCTTGCTCCTTACCCCTTAATCCTTGCTCCTTGCTCCTTACTCCTTGCTCCTTGCTCCTTACTCCTTGCTCCTTACTCCTTGCTCCTTACTCCTTACTCCTTACTCCTTACTCCTTACTCCTTGAAACTCGTCGATCAGGCCTAGGACGGCCCAGCGGATGGGGCTATTTTCGATTTTGAATATTTCTTTGACTGCTCCGCCGTCACTGGTCAACATCACTGTTTCGCCAACACCCGCTCCTAAATGATCCACTGCAAGCAACGGTGGGCCATCTGGGGTATGGTTGTCCGACATCAAGGGCTGGCAGACCAGTAACTTCAGGTTCTCCAGGGTTGGATGTTTCGTGGTGGAAGTGGCGTTTCCAAGTACAAGTGCGGTTTGCATAGTTGATTTCTTTGGCTGCAAGCTTACAGGTTGCTGATACCACCCAGCACATGCAGATCTTCGATCAGCGAGCAGCGACGTTCGCGAGTGAAAGTGAGCGGTGTAGTGACACCTTCGCCAGTCGGTCCGGCGATCGAGAAAGAGAGGTATCCTTCGCCCCCTAGTCCCAGCGATGCCATGCATGGACCATTCTTGACGAACAAGGTGGTGTCCATAACTCGGGCCATCTTGGTCATGTTGCGTACATTTCGTGAGTGAATAATGCTGGTATGGCGGTATCCATGTTCAGCAGCTTGTGCCAATCGAACCGCCTCATCAAAGTCTTTGCATCGCACAAAAGGGACGAACGGCATCATCTGCTCGGTCTGAACGAAAGGATGATCGTTGGTTGTTTCGCCAAAAACCAACTCCACTTTGGGGTCGACGCTTCGTCCGGCGGCGGCAGCCAGTTTGTACGCATCTTGTCCCAACAGTTCTTTGCGAGCGCCATAATGCTTGTCGGCCCCTTCCCCGACCACTTGCAAAGCGGCCGCAGTCAAACGTTCGATTTCGGGTGAAGTCAGTCGTACCGCACCGGCTCGTTCCATCGCGGACATCATCGCATCGAACACGCTGCCGACCACGAACACTTCTTTTTCAGCGATGCAAAGCAGGTTATTATCGTAGGCCGCACCTTGGATAATGCATCGAGCTGCATGGTCGAGATCGGCGGTTTCATCCACCACAACAGGTGGGTTACCAGGACCGGCTACCACCGCTCGTTTGCCACTGTTCAGAGCCGCCCGAGCGACCGCAGGTCCACCCGTCACGCAAATCAAAGCGACACTTCGGTGTTTGAACAACTGCTGAGCTGTTTCTAGGGTCGGTTCGCAGATCAACGAGATCAAATTATCGATACCAACTTCTGCATGGATGGCTTGATTGAAACGGCGGACCCCTTCGGCGGCCACTTTGCGACCGCTTGGATGCGGGTTTACCACGACGGCATTGCCCCCGGCGATCATGCTAACCGCGTTGCCTGTGATGGTTGGAAGCGAATGAGTTACCGGCGTGATCGCTCCGATGACGCCGAAGGGAGCATGTTCAATCACTGCCAATCCATAATCGCCGCTGTAGCATTCCGTCTTCAGAAATTCGACACCTGGCGTTCGTTCGCCGAGCGTTTTGAGCTTGGCTATTTTGTGTTCAAGGCGGCCAATTTTGGTTTCTTCCATTTCCATCGTTCCCAGTTCGACGCACTGGTCGATGGAGATGCGACGGACGATATCGATAATCTTGCGCCGATCTGCAATCGGCCGCTCTCGCATTTGTTCGAAGGCAGCGCGAGCCGAACGGACCGCATCGTCGACGTTGCTAAAGAGTCCGAATCGGCCAAGGGCAGTCGAACCGGTCGAACTGCTAGCGGATACGGAATTCGCAGCCATGGAGGAAGCACCCGACGGGTTACCTCGCACTTCGCTAAGCACTTGTTCGACAACGGAGCGGATAAGGTTTTCGTTGATTTGCATAGTTGTTCTGCGAGTGGATTACTGACGTTTGTAAACGCTATTTTTTTCAATATGAACGGTATCGACGATACCGATAATGACGCAGTCGATCGGTAGCTTGCTGGTTTCGGGGGTGAATCGAGCGCTGCTGCCTTGAGTGATCAGAACCATGTCGCCGACCCCTGCACCCAGGGTGTCCACCGCGATAAAAGTTCTACCCGTTGAAATCAATTCCGTTCGCTCGTTAGGTTCTAAACGAAATGGCTCTACCACGAGCAGCTTTTGCCCGATCATGGTGTCGACCTTTTGCGTGGAGACTACGGCTCCTGTAACTTTCGCAACGAACATAGACTTGGTCTCTTAGGTAAACGACTTTAACTTTGGATCGCAGCGACGGTTTGACGTGCGACAACCAGTTCTTCGTTGGTGGGCACAATCCAAATTTGGACTTTGCCAGTGGAGGCATCGATACGTCGCTCGGTGGCTCCGCCGCTATGATTGGTTTCGGAAAGCTGAATCCCTAAGTCTTCAAGCCCTTCGCAAACGGACTGTCGAATACGAGCCCCATTCTCGCCGATTCCACCGGTGAAAACGATCGCATCCAAACCGCCTAAAGCCATCAGCATGCCACCCATTTGGCGTCGGATCTCAGCGACGTAAACGTCCAACGCTAACTTCGCGTCAGCGTTCCCGCTGTCGGCGGCTTGTTCTAAGTCGCGGATGTCCCCTGACACACCGTTCGATAAACCCAGCAATCCAGCTTTTGTCGACAGATGATGCAGCAACTCAACCAAGCTCATCCCGGTATGTTCCATCATCAAAGGTAACGCATAAGGATCGAGATCACCCACGCGATTGTTTTGAGGAAGGCCAGTCTGAGGACTCATGCCCATGGTTGTCGCAACACTCTTTCCATCGCGAATAGCGCACAAAGATGAGCTTCCGCCCAAGTGGCAAGAGATCACACGAGCGTCGGTTCGACCCAACAGTTGTGCGACCCGACCCGCGATAAAGCGATGCGATGCGCCGTGGAATCCCCACTTGCGGATCGGCAAGGTGTTTGCGATGTCGGCAGGCAGAGCGTACCGTTTCCAAGCCTCGGGAATGGTCTGGTGAAAATCCGTCTCAAAAGCAGCCACCAAAGGAATTTGCGACATCCCAGCCAATTGCTTCATCGCCGCCATGTAAGGCGGATTATGAGCAGGAGCGACCGAATTCATTTCATCCATGGCTGCCAACACATGCTCATCAATGCGTTGCACACCGGACAGGCGTCCGCCGTGAACCGCTTTGAAACCAATCGCACTAATCTCCGAAGCGCTTTGGATACAACCATGAGTTGGATCGGTTAGCTGCGAGATACATGCTTCGACCGCCACCCCGTGAAAGGGAATCGGTTTGGTCATTTCACCTTTGAACGAACCGATTTCCACGAAACAGCGACTTTCGGCTGATCCGATACGTTCGACACCTCCCCGCGCGAGTTGCTTCTCGTCGGTCATGTCGAACAATCGATACTTAAAGCTGGTTGAGCCTAAATTGGCAACTAGAACCTTCATGGTATTATTCCGTCACTCCGTTGGTAGGGTCTACTTGAAGAACGCTGCGATCAAGCCTTCGGCGGGTCGTGGGATAATGTGGCTGCTAACCAATTCGCCCACTTGAGCGGCTGCGGCAGCACCGGCTTCTACGGCTGCGCGAACGCTTCCGACGTCGCCGCTGACCATCGTGGTAACATAGGCACCGCCGATATCAACTCGCTTAACGATTTCGACGTTGGCAGCCTTGGCCATTGCGTCAGTGGCTTCGATCAAGGCCAAGAGACCTTTGGTTTCAATCAATCCAATTGCATTTTGCATGTTGTGCTATCTTTTTGAATGTTGGGAGGTGGATGGAAGGAGGTCCGATTACTCAGCAGCTGACTTGGCAGCGTTCACCTTGAGAACCTTGTACAGGTCATCGTGTGGGCGAGCGATCACTTGGACGCTCAAGACTTGGCCGATTCGACCTGCGGCTGCAGCACCGGCGTCGGTGGCTGCTTTCACAGCAGCGACGTCGCCACTTACGAACGCAGAAACCAAGCCGCTACCGACTTTGTCCCAGCCCAAAAATTGGACATTGGCTGCCTTCATCATTGCATCGACAGCTTCGATCAAGGACACAAAGCCCTTGGTCTCGATCATGCCGAGCGCTTCATTTACTTTTGCCATAAAAATTTCTCCGTGAATGGTAGGAAACTAGGGATGTGAAACAAGACTTCGATAAGGTTTAGTGGTCGTGGCACTTGCAAGGTTGTTGCTTTTTCAATTCGATCGAAATCGCTCGATCTAGATCGCAAGCATTTCCTTCGTCGGTGTCGATATGAACTTCCAGTTTGGCGGCCGTATCTTCGCGAACCAGCAGATCTTCGAAGGTGACCGAACATTGGTGCGATTTCACCGCAAGAGACATCAAGTCTCCATTTTTGACACCGTAAAACGCACAATCCTTCGGCCCCATGTGAACGTGCCGAGCAGCGCGAATCACGCCCGACGAAAGCTCGACGGCACCCGCAGGGCCAACCAAGACGCAACCTGGGGTATTGGCAATATCACCACTGTGCCGAACCGGAGCGTCAATCCCCAGGGAGATCGCATCGGTGTAGGCGAGCTCCACTTGGCTGAATTTTCGTGTTGGGCCGAGAACTCGGACGTTCGGCAGCATGCGTCGGCGCGGACCCACAATCATGACCGTTTCGGCAGCTGCGAAAAAGCCTTCTTGGTAGAGCCCCTTTTCAGGAGTCAGTTTTTTGCCTGGCCCGAAGAGCTTTTCGACATGTTCGTCCGTCAAGTGAATATGCCTGGCCGAGATGCTGACCACCAAGTTGGGCTTGTTCGAAACGATGCCCGGTGTTGCTTCGCCACCCGTCAAAGCGCGCTGAACAGCGGCTCGAACAAGTGTCTCTAAAGCGCTAGGATCAAGTTGGTGAAGGGCTGTACTCACGCTACATACTCGGGAGAAGAGGTTTCAGTGCCGTTCGAAGTTTTGGCCGTCTCATCCGAAGAGGACGAAGCCGAAGATAACATTAATTGGACTTTGGCGATTTCAATGTGTTCTCGCCATGGGGAGGACAAGTCCTGATCAACAACCAAAGTGTTAACGTCATTCCATCCGCACAATCGCGCCAGGCTGGATCGCCCAAACTTGGAACTATCCGCCACGACAATGGTCCGATCCGCGCATTGCATCATGGCTCGTTCGGTTTCCACCAAGAGCATGTTGCTGTTGTAAAAGCCCTTGGCCGTGATGCCCGCAACGCTCAAGAACGCTTTTTGAACATTCAGCGATTGCAGCATTTGGTTGGAATAACTACCGAGAGTCACGCCCGTTCGATGGTGAATTGCCCCGCCAAGCAGTACCAAATCCACCGAATCGCTGGACGAAAACAGGTTGGCGACCGGCAAGGAGTTGGTCACAATCTGAAGCGGACGGCCCACAAGTTGCCGTGCCAATTCATACGTCGTGCTGCCACCGTCCAGCAACAATGTGTCATGGTCTTCAATCAGGCTAGCCGCCGCTTGAGCAATCAGTCGCTTCTTGTCCCAATGCCCGGGGTTTTTGTGTGTTTCAAATTGCTTGACGGTGCTGGTAGGGCCCGTGGAGAAAACGCCACCATGGGTCCGTTTCGCTTCACCTGATTCCTCTAAGGCTTCTAGATCTCGGCGAATGGTCGATTCGCTCACTTCCATCGCTTCTCGCAAATCCGGGATCGATACGAAGCCATGCTCGCGAATCATTTCGCGAAGTTTGGTTCTTCGTACCACCGAAGGATTGAGCTGTTGGGGAGAGGTCATGAAGATAATTGGAGGAATTCCGTCAATCATGAATGATTTTTTTCAACTCCTACAATATGCGCAACTTTTCCCATTCATTCAACCACTGCCGGTAATGAATTGCGGATATTCGTTCAGATTGCGACTGAAATTACGATTTTTCTGATCGTTCCCATTCTTTCGTAGGGAAGATTGAATGAATTCTTTCATTTTCATGAAGGGGGCGTGAAGGTACTCTACCCTCGATTGTCGAACGATGGCTCATCGCGGTGTTGCTGATTGCTCCAATGAACCTTTCGACTTGGCAGAGCGTAAAGTCGGCGGGCAGTGTTTTCGCTAGAAACGGCCTGTAGGCATGTTCGAATCATTGGAAATTCCTTCCTGCTCGATGGAATGCCTGTGCGTTTGGGTGTACTATTCTGGTTTTGACGTCTTGCCGATTGACCGACTCTCCTCCTACATCTTATGAATCAAATCACACTGTCTGCCGAAACCGACGAAATCATTGATCGTCCTAAATTTTCTCTGCTTTCGCTTATCGGTTTTGGGATTGCTTGCATTGGGGTGTTTTCGTTTGAGTACGTGCAGGTAATGCCATTCGCCGTGATAGGGGTCGCGATCGGTGCGTTTTGTTTGATCACAGCGAATCGAAAGCGGCAAGGAATGGCTACCAAAACTCTCGCGACCATTTCTATTGCGTTGGGGGCGACGGCAGCGTCCGCTGGTTATTTCACTCGCAAGTTGGAAGTCAACTATGACTTGACGCACGCTAAAGATTTGGCTGAGCTGTATTTGGGAAATTTGTCGAAGGGGGATATGAACCGAATTTATTTCTTGAATGGTCTTGAGCCTGGGGCAGATGCAAAAACGCAGAATGTCGAATTAACGAAAGCGATCAACCGGATCAAAACAGATCCCTCGGTGATAGCCGTTCGAGCTCACAAGCAGCCAGCGTCCTGGGTTTACACCGGGGAGTACGTTACGTACAGCGGGGACGATTTCTTCACGTTTCGATTGACCTATCGGGATGAAGGGCAGCCCGAACGACCTCGGTTTTGGGTGTATTGCCGAAGGAACGGTCGGAAAAACGATACTAGCGAGAAAACTGCCAGATGGAAAATCGACAAAGTTGAACCGGTTCTAGCACAGAAGAGCTAGATTCCAATGGTGGCAACGTTGATCAGCCTTGGTGCGAACCTGGGCGACCCTCGCGAATCGATGTTCGCTGCCAAACGATTACTGACAAATTACTTTGGAAGCCACAATGTAAGTTGCAGTCGTTTGTACCGAACTCCCCCTATTGGTGGTCCGTCGGGGCAAAAAGATTTTCTGAATGCCGTGGCGGCGATCCAGACCGATCAATCCGTCTGGGAAGTCTGGGAAACGATCAAGACCATCGAATCCACTTTGGGTCGGCAAAGGCAGTTGCGTTGGGAAGCAAGACGCATCGATATCGATCTTCTTCTTTATGGTGGGCATCGGATTTGGACACCGCATCTCAAGGTTCCTCATCCAAGGATGTGCATGCGGACCTTTGTGCTGTTGCCTGCGTGTGAAGTTGCCAGCGACTGGGTAGACCCTGTTACTCAATGGAGCATTCTGCAGCTCGCGGAAAACCTGCGTTCTCCGGAAGTCTGCAGGCTCCGTGTCGTATGCCCTGATTCGTCCCTTTTTGGGAAGCTTCAAGAGTTGGTTGGGAGTCAGCCGACGGCACCATTCGCCATCGATTGGTATCAGGAGTTTCCCCAGGCGGGCGAGCCGGATAATCCATCGAGTGGCATCCATAAAGGCTCGGCGCTGTCTATTTTTGCGGTCGCTTCTCCGGACCCCATGACTGTCTTGTGGGAAGATTACAGCCTTCCGTGGGCAGGTTTGCTGGAGTTGTCGCCGGCCGGACATCGAGGGGAAGCTGGTATCCATCTTTCAGGACCTAGGTATTTAATGCCAGCAAACGATCTTTGTTGGGCGGCTCATGAGATTCATTCGGCTCAGCAAGCGATGACATGCATTATCGAGCCGATAGAGCACTTTTGATTGTCCGGCTGCTTAACCGTGTTTTGGATTCATGATCAGTCCTAGTATTTCTGCGCGGGAGGATAAATTTTCCCGGAAAATTCCACGCATGGAACTGGTGACGCACATGCCGCCGGACTTTCGGATGCCTCGCATGGTCATGCAAGAGTGGCTAGCCTCGATCATCACGACGACACCGCGAGCCCCCAGAGCTTTCTCCATCATGTCAGCGATGGTTTCGGTCATTCGCTCTTGCACTTGAGGGCGTCTGGCCACTTCGTCCACGACTCGGGCCATTTTGCTGAGACCGACTACTTTGCCATCGGGGAGGTAGCCGACATGAGCTCGTCCGTGAAAAGGAAGGAGATGGTGTTCGCACATGCTGTGAAATTCGATGTCCTTGAGCAGTACGATCTCGTCGTAGCTCTCGGTGAAAACACGCTTGAGGTGAATACTGGGGTCTTTGTGGAGTCCAGAAAAAACTTCCGCATACATTCGAGCGACTCGGGCAGGGGTTTCTAGCAGACCTTCACGGTCGGGATTTTCGCCCACGGCAGCTAGGATTTCTCGTACTGCTCGTTCGATTCGTGCGTGGTCCACTGGCGATTTGGTTCCATGTTGATGGGAGTTCGAAAAATCGCTGGTTCGGTCCGCGTGAGTTTCGTTGTGCTCACGGGAGGCGGATTGCGACGAATTGGAAGGGTTACTAAGCATAATTCAAATACGAAAGGGGAGAACTCGGAGAAACGGTTTACCGTCAGTGTAGGAACGGAGGCAAGGGAAACGACGCGTTTCTCCTTACCCTTTTTTTCGCAATCGGGCGATGCGGCTAGCGGCATGAGGCTGGTTCCTGCAAATTTGTTAAACTCTTAACTAAGGTTGCTTGAGAACTTGAGAATCAGGGCTTGCGACCATTTTTAACGGTTTTCACCCTTTCACGGCGGCTTTCCATTCATGAGTGTTCCAAAACCTGACGTTTCTCTCCTCGATTTTCAAAAGTTGATTCACGACATGTACTTTGAAAAGGATGTCGAGCGAGGGGTTTCTGGCACGTTCATGTGGCTGATGGAAGAAGTTGGTGAATTAGCGTCAGCCCTTCGGTCAGGTCACGATCGTGCTAACTTGGAGGAGGAGTTCGCGGACGTGTTTGCTTGGTTAACCACGATTGCGAACGTCGCGGGAGTCGATCTAAGTGCTGCGATTCAACGCAAGTATGGGCAAGGTTGTCCGGGCTGCAGCAAATTCGTTTGTAGCTGTCCCGTTTCGGAAAAGCCATAAACTTATCGATCCACTTTGAAATCCCAGGCAGCATGCCCTACAATTACGACGCCAACTTCCCAGGGAATCATTTTCCGAACCAAGCAATCTAAACCGATCCGTCCCGTTCGGAATTCTTGGAATCCTTCTGTATTCAGTCGAACGTTTGCAAGGTAGAGAAATGGACATTATCCAGCGTCAGGTCAACCGAGTTGCTCGTTTGCTTTGGACTAAGGCCATTCTGAGTGTTCTAGCGTGGACGTTGATCGTTGCGTTCTCTGTTTGTTTTGTGGCGTTGCTTGTGCCGAAAGTTTGGTTTCTTCCCTACCAATTCGAAGCATGGAGTATTCGTTGGCTTGCCGGCTGTGGTCTATCCGCCGTGTTGTTGACAGCGATTGCTGCCTTGATGAACCGTCCAAGCAAAATGCAATCGGCGATTCAAATGGATCAACGATTTGGACTGCGAGAAAGGGTTAGCAGCGCTCTTTTGCTAACTCCGTCGGAGCGTGAAACCGCGATTGGGGCAGCTTTGATTCAGGACGCACAAGCCAAGGCGGAACGAATCGACGTTCGCGATCAATTCCCGGTACGGTTCGCAGCGCATACACCTTGGGTCTTTCTTCCGTTGGCTGCTTGTATCGCTTTGTTTTGGGTTCCTGATGCGGAATTACCTGCAATCACAAAATTGCCAGGTTCGGCCTCGGAGCGATTGAACAATATCAAGAATCAAACGAAGCCCATTTTGGCTCAGATTAAAAAACAGCGTGAGTCTTTAGAAGAAAAGGGGCTTCAAGACGCTGCGGATGAATTTAAAAAGATTGAGAAGAAGCTGGAGGATTTGCAGAAGTCGGAAACCTTGGATTCCAAAAAGCTTCTGGCGGACTTCAACGAAATTAAGAAGGAAGTGGAACAACGCAAGGAAGCTCTAGGGGGATCGGAGAACCTCAAGAAGGCGATGGAAAATCTGAAGCAAATGGACAAAGGCCCCGCCGACAAGATGATGAACGCTTTGAAGGACGGGGACTTGGACAAAGCCGGCAAAGAACTTGAGAAAATGTTGGAACAAATGAAATCCGACAAGCTGACGGAAGAGCAAAAGCAACAGCTTGCAAAGCAACTGGAGCAGATGCAAAAGGCGATCGAGAAATCTTCAGAACAGCAGAAGCAAGCCATGGAGGATACGAAGAAAGAACTCGACAAGGCTATGAAGTCAGGGGACTCGGAAGCGGCTGCGAAACTCCAAAAGAAGTTAGACCAAATGCAAGCGTCTGCCAAAAAGGGAGAGGTTGCTAACGCAGTGAAGAAGCAAATGGAGAAAGCTCAAAAGGCGATGGAGCAAGGTGACTCGGAAGGTGCTAAGGAAGCTTTGGAAGAATTGCAAGCCGAACTAGAGCAAATGGCGGAAGATCAAGAGTCCCTGCAAGAGATGGAGGAATTAGCCAACGAGCTTCAAGCGGCCAAGAAGTCTTCTGCTTGCAGTGAATGCAACGGCGAGGGGTGTGCATCGTGCTCCGGTAAAGGAGACAAAGAAGGCAAGCCAAGCAAAAACGCCAAGGGAGATGGCAAAGGTCAAGGCGAGCGTGAAGAATCAGAGACCGATGTGAAACAATTTGATTCTCAAGTCCGCGACCAAATGAAGAAAGGTGAGACCTCGTTCGGCGGGAAAGTGGGGGGGCCCAATCGCAAGGGTGTCACGAAAGAAGAGATTCGTGAGAGTGTTCTCCATGGAACGCCAGATGACCCCGATGCAATTGAAAACATGGCCCTGCCAAAAGCCCAGCGGGATCAACAGCGCGACTACTTCAACTCCCTTCGAGATCGTTAAGCATTTACTGAAGATAGCAAAGCGTTTTTATGATTCTTCAACTACCTCGAGTGTTTTCCTTTGTTTTTGTTCTGGTTTGGGCCGTATCGAATCAGACGGTCCACGCTCAGGAATTGAACGTTGTTCAGATTAGTTCCAACAAACGAACCGTCTTGGATGCTCTGAAGACTTTGGACTCGCCCAACACCAAAGAGCAGGAGTGGGTGATGCCATTCCTTGAAAAGACGCTCCAAGAGGATCCAAGTAACTCGCTCGCAAGCACTGCCCTAGCTTTGCAGCAAATTCGAACTCAAGACTTCAAGGCTGCGTCCCAAACACTTCTGCATGCGAATGAGACACTGTGGGGAGGAGTCACTCGATCTACCAATGGCAAAGCGAAATTGCTTTGTGCAATCAACTTGGAAGACGTCGCACTTGCCAACAAGTTGTTTGCTGCATTGGTGGAGGCTACGCAACGGGATGGGATATCGCTTGCTGTCAGGAAGTCCTATTGCCAATGGTTGGGTGAAATCATTGGAACGCTTGAAAGCCCTGAAGCCAAATCGCCGATTCCAAACGAAGTGTTGCTCAAAGCAAGGAAGACACTCTTGGCGTCCTCGGAAATTGCATTGAGCGAAGCGTTTCGCAATCAGTTTGAGCTTGCCAGGCAGAAGTCCGGTCGAGTGGAAGCATTCATGGCAAAACATCGAGAGCTCGGTGATGACGGGCTGGAAAAGATTCGGCTTGAGCTGGATCTGCAATTGCGACAAATGGAAATCGATCTGAACGGGGAACTTCAAGAGAGACGCGACATCGCAGCAGAGAATAGCTCCGCAACGAGATCAGTCCGTTTGGATTTGGCCGCCAATCGTGAACGGCTTCGTCAATTGGAACAGGAATGGGCAACGCCAACAGCCGGCCAGCCTTTGCCCATGGCTGCACCCATAGCTCCTGTACGTGAGTGGATTTTCGTAGATCTCTTTCAAATTCGATGGGTGACCAGCATCGTGAACGGACGTTTGATCGAGTATCAGATTCAGGAAAGGCGTCCAAGCTGGGATGTCGAAACAGAACGCGACGCCATTTTTCAGTCTCAGATGGCGTCCTACAATAGCCAGCTCGCTCTTTACAAAGCCTATCAAAAGAGTTTGGCGGAATGGAATAAACTGGATTCGAATCGACGAGCCCAACTGCAAAAGCGTCGTCAAGAGATCGATAATGAAAGCGCAATCTTGCGAACTCAGCTTGCGCAACTTGAAAGGGATCGCAAAGACAACCGCGGTGGACTTGTGCCTGTCAAAAAGACCATCGCGGAACTGAAGGAAGATTTGGAAGTCGTTTTGAGTATTCAAGAAGCCATCGCGCAGGGCAAACCGCATTTAGCATTTCGCCCAATTAAGATTGATCCTTGGCTGATCTCCGACGAAAAGAACCGATTGTTGCGCCTAAGCCAAGGGTCGATTGTCAAGTAGGCTCATCGCGTAGTGCCTCACTTAGAAAATCGCTTCGAACCGAAGACCTGGTAGCAATACTAGCGTCAGTTTCAATGGATGCTCAAGAGTGGATTCATGAACTCATATTGCAAACTTGCCCTGACGATTACGATCTGCACTTGTTTGGGAGTGGCTCGAGGTCAAGACGTCGATTGGCCGCACTATCTTGGCGGCAAGGAGCGAAATCTCTATTCACCGCTTCATCAGATTACTCGTGCCAATGTCAGCAAACTGAAAGTTGCCTGGACTTACGATACGGGCAATCGAGCCGAGTACCAGGCGAACAACTTAATCGTTGGAGGGGTGCTATATACGCCAACCGCAACGCGCACCGTGATCGCACTTGACGCGGCCACGGGTAGGGAGCTCTGGAAATGGGATCCCGCAAACGAGCATACCGGCCCCGGGGGCCCTCGTCAGCGAGGGTTGGTCTATTGGCAAAACGAAACGGGGGGCGAACAACGCTTGTTGACTGCGGTGAACGGTTTCTTGTTTGCTATCGACCCGAAGACCGGCGAGTCGATCCGAGGTTTTGGTGAGAATGGCTCGATCAACCTTGGGTCAGGACTGAATACACCGGGTGTCATTCATAAGAATCTATTGATCTTGGGCGGATTGGGTGGCAAGGGCGCTTTGCGGGCCTTTGATGTTCTTACCGGCGAGCAGCGGTGGATTTTTCATTTGATTCCTCGACCTGGCGAAGTTGGCTATGAAACGTGGCCGCAGGGATCGCATGATACGGCATCTGGCTTGATGCCATGGTGTGGGCAATCGCTCGATGAAAAACGCGGAATTGTTTATGCTGCAACCAAAACGGCCGAGCCGGATTTTTATGGGGGCGATCGGCATGGAAGCAATTTGTTCGCCAACAGCATTGTTGCGTTGAATGCCTCGACTGGTGAACGGTTGTGGCATTTTCAAATCGTCCATCACGATCTGTTGGACAAGGATTTGCCATGCGCACCGGTCTTGCTGACCGTGACTCACGAAGGGAAGCAGATCGATGCGGTTGCACAGGGGACCAAGCACGGTTTGCTATTCGTGTTTGATCGCGTCACGGGTGAACCGTTATGGCCGATCGAAGAGCGGCCGGTTCCGCAATCCGATTTGATTGGCGAGCAGGCTTGGCCAACTCAGCCATTTCCGACCAAGCCTCCGCCGCTGATGCGACAGTCATATACGGAAGAAGACGCTTCCAACATTTCAGCTCCAACGTACCAAATGACGTTGGATCGAATTCGAGCGGCTCCTAACTTTGGGCCGTTTCCTGCTCCTAGCCTGAAAGAGACAGTCATGTTTCCAGGATTTGATGGCGGGATGGAATGGGGAGGCGGCGCGGCTGATCCCGACGGGATCTACTACGTCAATGTGAATGAGATGCCTTGGTTGTTGCAAATGATCGAATCCCGTCATGCAGATGGAACGGAGCTTGGGCTCGGCGAGAAAGACTACATGCTCTATTGCGGCGTGTGCCATGGGTTGGATCTGAAGGGGAATGGCGAATTGAAGTTCCCGTCGTTGCTCGAGATCGACAAACGTAAGACGCGAGCTGAGATCGATCAAATGACGCGGCAAGGACGGGGACGCATGCCATCGTATGAATCCATGCCCGAGGAGAAACGCAATGCAATTCTCGATTACGTTCTCAGCAAGAGCATTCCTCCCGATGACGCAAGTGCCGTACAAAAAAAACCAAATCAAGCGGTTCGCGACGCGAAAGATGCAAAACCGACCTATGCCTTTGGGGGATTTCGGCGTTGGTTGGATGAAGAGGGCTACCCAGCGGTCAAGCCACCGTGGGGAACTTTGAACGCAGTGGATCTCAATTCGGGGGAACTGAAATGGAAGGTGGCACTGGGGGAATATCCCGAGTTGACGGCACGAGGAATCCCGCCAACAGGGACTGAAAACTATGGTGGGCCTCTTGCTACGGCAGGAGGATTGATCTTCATCGGAGCTACCGCTGACGAAACATTCCGTGCCTTCGACAAGCAAACGGGGGAACTTCTCTGGAAAGCCAGTTTGCCATTTGGGGGTAACGCCAGTCCAAGTACTTATATGGTGGGTGGCAAACAATACGTGGTTATTTCCGCCGGAGGAGGCAAAAGCGGGCGTCGCCTTGGCGGAACGCTCGTTGCGTTTGCGCTGTCGGAATAGCATCGGAGAAATGGTGCTTCGCAACGGTTCTGAAGCGTTTTTTTGATTCTGAATGGATCGGGCAGAATTGAATGGACAGTGCCGCCGTTTGTGAACTTGAGCTTAGGGGATCGTTGCAAGCTTCAGGAACAGTTGGGGCAACTGTTTTACATTGACCAAAGAGAAATCGCGATTTGAAGAAACCTCGCAAAGTGGATACACTGGGGCGAAAATGATGGGAAAAGTACCGTTTCCGAGGGTGGCATGCTTCAAAATATCCGCAAGCTTCAATTGACAGAACTTCAACGTATGGGGATGCGTGCCGCTGGTAAGTTCAATGCTCAATTGATGGATTACGTGCGTGGGTACATCAAGCCAGGGATTTCGACGGAGGAAATCGACCGGCTTGTTTTTGACTACACGCAACAGCACAAGCATGTTCCTGCAACGCTTGGATACCTTGGCTACACCAAAAGCTGCTGCACCAGTGTCAACGAGGTGATTTGTCACGGAATTCCTGACGCATACGTCCTCAGAGTAGGTGACATAATCAATATCGACATCACGTCCATTGTGGATGGTTGGCACGGTGATCAATCCGAAACGTTTTTGGTTGGTGAGGTTTCCGAGGAAGCCCGCAAGGTGACTCAATGTGCTTTTGATTCGATGCACCGTGCGATTGCTGCGTTGGAACCGGGTTGCCCGGTCAGCGTGATCGGCGACAACGTAGTTGCGGAAGCGACCGGCCGCGGTTTTTCCGTGGTTCGCGAGTATGTTGGCCATGGGCTGGGCCGTCGGTTTCATCAATACCCGAATATCCCGCACGTTCCAGATCGCAAGAGTCGTCAAGAACGCTTGCTGCCTGGCATGTGCTTTACCGTTGAGCCGATGATCAACGCTGGAACTCGATTTACCAAACTGGATCCGACAGACAATTGGACCGTGCGAACTCGTGACGGTCGCCTGTCGGCTCAGTTTGAACATACCATCCTTATGCGCGAAGATGGTCCCGAGATTTTGACTCAAACTGTCAACGGACCAAAACGCGGACACCAATTTTAGACTGGTTCTTTCCGAATGTCTCATCCATGCACTGACGTGCTTACGGAGCTCTGGCAACGCTATGCTTTTGCGAACGATGCTGGTCCGTACTTGCTGATCCCTCAAGCGGTCATGCAACCGCAGACCGAACAAGAAGTTCAAGCAATCTTCAAGGCATCGCGCGAGCAGCGTGTGCCGATCTCGTTTCGAGCTGGCGGAACCAGCTTATCCGGTCAATCGGTTACGGATGGTTGGCTTGTCGACATCGGGCGGCATTGGCGGAAAATTGAGCCGATTGATTCCGGGATGAAAGTCCGGGTTCAAGGTGGGGCTATCGGTGGCGTAGTCAACGCAACTTTAAGGTCGATGGGACGCAAAATCGGCCCGGACCCATCCAGCATCAATTCCGCCATGATGGGTGGGATCCTTTCGAACAACTCGAGCGGCATGTGCTGTGGTGTTGTGAACAACGCCTATCACACGGTCGAGTCGATTCGATTTGTTTTGCCGGACAGCTCTGTTTGGGACACTTCGCTGGCGGGCGAGGCCAATCGCTTTGAGGCGGAAAAGCCCGCGATCGCTCGTGAATTGAGTTCTCTTCGAGAGGCAATTTTGGCTTCACCCAATTTGCTTGCCAAGATTCGTCGCAAGTACCAACAAAAGAATACGGTAGGCTATTCGCTGAACGCATTCGTGGATTATGAAAAGCCGCTGGATATCTTGGCACATTTGCTGATTGGTGGCGAAGGAACTCTTGCGTTTATCTCGGAAGCGGTCCTCAAAACACTTCCGGAACTGCCAGAAAAAGCCACAGCGCTCGCCTTCTTTCCGGATGCGAATTCGGCATGTGAAATCATCCCTGAGTTGATTGATATTCACTGCGACGCGGTTGAGTTCATGGATCGGGCGTCGATGGAATCGATTCGCAACCTGGAAGGGGCTCCGGCCGAACTGCCGCAACGTCTGAACGAACACGAAAAGCTCATGGGGCTGTTGTTCGAGTTCCAAGCAGCCGACAAAGATTCGATCGCGCACAAGCTGGAACAATTTCGCTTGAAAGTTCAACCGCAGGCAAAATCGCTTAGTCCCATCGAGTTCACACGGGACAAGAAGCAGCAGGCCTATTTGTGGAAGCTTCGCAAAGGAATGTACCCCGCGGTCGCGGCCGTCCGTGGTAAAGGTGAGGCTGCCATCTTGGAAGATGTTACCTTTCCGTTACCACGGTTAGGAGCAGCCATCGAAGAATTGCAGCAGTTGTTTGTGCGGCATGCGTATTCGAACGGAATCATTTTTGGTCACGCTCGGGACGGGAATTTGCACTTCGTGATCTCGCAACCGATGGCAAACGCCAAGGACAACGACAAGTACGCTCGCTTCATCGATGACATGGTTGACTTGGTTATCCACCGTTTTGATGGTGCCCTTAAGGCCGAGCATGGAACGGGACGCAACATGGCTCCGTTTGTCGAGACGGAATGGGGAACCGAAGCGGTTGAAATCATGCGTCGGCTTAAGCGAGCCGTGGATCCGGATGGATTGCTCAACCCAGACGTGATTTTGACGAACAAGCCAAAGCTTCACCTCGAAAACATCAAAGATCTACCGATTGTGGAAGATGTGGTCGACAAGTGTGTCGAATGTGGAGCCTGCGAACCTCGTTGCCCAAGTCGCGACTTTACGCTTTCGCCAAGGCAGCGCATCGTCCTTCGCAGAGCCAGACAACGCATGCTTGCAGCTGGAAAGATCGAACTCGCGAAACAGTTAGATCGAGATTACGAATTCGCTGGCAAGGCAACCTGTGCGACCGATGGCCTATGTGCTTTAGACTGTCCGGTCGCCATCAATACAGGGGATCTTGTGAAGCAGTTGCGGAAAGAATCGACGGGCGTTGTCGATTCGAAAGCGGCTTCGATACTTGGTAATTACTTTGGATTGGCAGAACATGCAGTCAAGGCAAGTCTGCTGGCTGGTCGCGTGGCTAGTGGTTTGGTGGGTGACGATGGGCTGCGTTGGATCACCAAAACCATTTCGAAAGTAGCACCGGGCTTTCCGCAATGGCACCGAGGGTTATCGAGCGACTATGGTCGTCCCGACATGGAACTTTCGAGCAGCTTCGAGGACGCCGAGTTCATTTACTGGCCTACTTGTATGTCGCGGATGATGGGTGGGACAGCCGACGTGCTGATGCGAGTTGCGTCGAAGGCAGATGCCAATGTGCATATCCCGCGCAATGCTTCAGGAAAATGTTGCGGGCAAGCGTTTTCATCCAAAGGTTACGTCAACGTTGCGATCGAAAAGCAAAGCGAGCTATTGGACGCAATCTGGGAATGGAGTCGTCATGGCGAGCGTCCGGTCGTGCTGGATTTAGGTTCCTGCACCTCGTTCTTAAAAACGGGCCTCCCCTATTTGGATGCAGTTCGCAAAGAGCGTTTATCGCGGATTCAGGTCTTGGATTCGTTGGAGCTTGCCGCAAAGTTCGTCCCATCGCTGCAGATCACTCGCAAGATTTCCGATGTCGCGGTCCATTCCGTCTGTTCCAATCATAAATTTGGATTGGAAGCCCCGCTGATGCAAGTTGCCAACGCCTGTGCCGACCGAGTGCATTCGCCGCACGAAGGAAAGTGCTGCGGCATGGGTGGTGATCGAGGGTTTGAGATACCGGACTTTGCGTTGAGCGCGACCAAGAATGTTGCTGAATCGATGCAACAATCCAAATGCGAAACGGGCTATACTAACGCCCGATCGTGCGCCTTGTCGCTAAGCAGCAGCAGCGAAAAGCCATGGAGAAGCATTTTCCATTTATTGGATGAATGTACCGAGTAACCAATGTGTTTGTTGAGCGTGGGCAGTGGCTGCAGGCCAGTAAACTGAGCCGCAGGCACTAGCCGCGTTTTGGGATTTTCGATGGGAATTCGTATCGCGGCTTGCGCGGATTATTCATGAACCTAGTTCGGTTTGAATGTCAGTCAAGCTCTCGCAACTTGTTACGTTGGGTTGCAAACAGAGCAGACTGCTTTCACAACCCGAAGCCGGTAAGCGAGGGGCGATTTTAGCAAGCCCTCGCTTACCAGACTGTTGATTGAATAGTACGACGGACTTCCTAGTCCGTCGGATTCCGCATGCAAGGACTTCCTAGTCCGTCGGATTCCGCATGGACGGACTTGGAAGTCCGTCGGATTCCGCATGGACGGACTTGGAAGTCCGTCGTACCGCTCAATGATTTTTCCCAAACCAAGATTTTGCAACTCGCTACGAATACCAAGCATTCCAACATAAAACCATCGGAAAACACTATGTCCAATGCCGACCCGTTTGCCGCCTCTTCCATGAATTCCTATGCCAGCAACTCGATGGGGGGTTATGGTTCTCAATACCCTCAGGGGTACTACCAGCCTATTCAATCGTTTGACTACGGGCGCGTGTTCACGGCACCTTTCAAGAGCCCCAACTGGGTCATGAACGTCTTGTGGTCTGTAGGTTGTGTGGTTCTCTCTTCCGTAGTTGTTGGGACTCTGGTTTTGTTTGGATATGTTGCCGAGGTAGCGGTGGCACGAACGGGCGGTCGCAAAGACAGTTGGCCTGATTTTGACATCAATCGACTTTCGGATTATTTGCTGCGAGGGTTATGGCCGTTCCTGTGGAACTTGATTTGGACGTTCATCATCATGATAGTGGGCGGCATTCCCATGTTGATTACGGTGGCGCTTGCAAGTGCTTTGTGGAACAACGAACAAGCTGTACCTGCCGTATTGGCTGGAATTGTTGGGGGGGTGATCACGCTGGTCATTTACTGGGCATGCCTCGTGATGATGATGGCGTCCATGATGCATTCGGCCTTGGGAAATGACTTTATGAAGGGGGCGGATACGCGATGGATCGGCATGTTCTTTTCGAGAATGTCAGGCGTTTGTGTGGTTGCCGCCCTAGTCATCGGGCTTGCTTCCGTGCCTTTGAGTCTTCTTGGGCTGCTGTTCTGTTTTGTTGGAATCTTTGTGGTTCAGGCCTATTTGTATTTGGTATTTGCCGACGCGACCGCTCAGATTCATGACATCTTTGTCTCGCGAGGTGGGCCACCAGCTTTCGAGCCAATGTTGGGCGACGACGGCATTATTGACGCTCAAATCGTATAGTGAATCGTTTAGCAGCGGCTTGGGTTAAACCAAACGAATGATCCGATCCGACGGCAACGAAGTTCTGACGATGTGCAGGGAATCCCTTTGCTTGGCATACTTCGTGCTGTACATTGGTGGCGCGTAGGGTTTGGTTATTTTGGCAGTGCTTGAGCGTTCGCCCATCTGAACCCAAATCGACCCCATAAAATCAGCGTTTTCAGAATTTTTAGAAATAAGAGAGAAGTAAAATGGCCGCAGAATTTACCACCGATGCCTTCGACACCGACGTTCTTGGAGCGAAGACTCCTGTTCTTGTCGATTTTTGGGCAACTTGGTGCGGTCCATGCCGACAGATTGCTCCTGTTATCGATGAATTGGCGGTGAAGTACCAAGGTCGAGTATCGATCGGTAAGGTCAACGTGGAAGAGCAACCGGAATTGGCTCAGCGCTATGGAATCAATGCGATCCCCACGCTTTTGCTGTTCAAGGACGGGGAAATCGTCGAGCGTTTTCAAGGCGTACCGCCTCGAAGCAAGCTCGAATCCGTTTTGGATAACGCTTAATTATTCTGCAAGTTTCTTCGTTATTCAGCAAGTTCTTTCGAACGGTTGACGGCGGCCATGACGCCGTCAATCACTGCGGATCGAAAGCCAGCCCGCTCCATGGTGCTCAATGCCGCGATCGTGGTTCCTGCCGGGCTTGTGACTTGCTCCCTTAAAATGGCGGGATGGATTCCTGTCTCTTGCACCATAGCGGCGGCGCCCAAAACAGTCTGAGTCGCAAGCTCCATAGCAGCTTCACGGCTGAGTCCCGCCATGACACCACCATCGCTGAGTGCTTCAATCATCATGAGAACGTAGGCTGGTCCAGATCCGGACAAGCCGGTTACCGCATGCAGCTGTTCCTCGCTGACTCGGACCACCTTTCCTACTGCGGAGAAAAGACTCTCGCACCAAGAGCAGTCGTCTGCGGTTGCTGATTTCGCGGCTGCAATCCCGCTTGCACCTTGAAGCGATTGGCAAGGAGTATTCGGCATAACACGAATCATTCGATCGGTTCCGAACCAGCCTATGAGCTTTGCAGTCGGAACGCCAGCGGCGATCGAAACAATCAAGTGATCTGGAGAAACAAAGTCAGCCAATCCCGCGGCAACTGCAGCGAGCGTCTGAGGCTTCACCGCCAGAATAACACGTTGGCAATTACGGAATAGATCTTCGGCACTGGGGTAAAGCGTGCAGCCCGGAAACTTTTCACGAAGCGATACCGTCTGTTTTTCGCTGGTGTCAAAGAAACCTATTTCGTTGGGAGCAGCAAGCTTGGAGACGACGGCACCTTTTGCGATGGCAGTTGCCATTTGGCCGCCACCCAAGAATCCGAAAGAGATTTTGCTCATGAAACGAACCAATGTGCCTTGAGGACCTCACTGGTCGCTTGCGATTTGTTTAGCACATAGAAGTGAATGCCGGGAACACCGTGGCTGAGTAGTTCCGCGACCTGTTCTTGGGCAAATTGAACACCCGCGGAGAACTGCCAGCTAGCCTCGTCGCTTTCACCGAGTCGATTCAGGAAAGCCTCAGGGAGTTTCGCGCGGCACATGGAAGCGATTCTTTGGATCTGAGCCAGGTTGGTAACCGGCAAAATGCCAGGTACGATGGGGATATGGATTCCAGCAGCCCGACAGCGATCACAAAACCGGAAGTAGTCTTCGTTGATGTAGAACAATTGAGTCACAATGATGTCGGCACCGGCATCCACCTTTCTTTTCAGGTTAT
>JBIKLJ010000252.1:0-6406 GCA_044359895.1 Pirellula sp. | reverse complement strand
GCACGGACGTGGGTTTAAGGGCCAATGCGTTCGATGCGGACGAAACGACCAACACAATCACTTATTCATTGACCAACAATGATGGCGGGCGATTTGCAATCAATCCGGTAACCGGACAAGTGACCGTGGCGGGTGCGATTGACCGCGAAGCGGACGGATCCTCGCGCACCGTAACCATTCGAGCTACTAGCGCCGACGGTTCGATTTCGGAAGAAACCTACTTGATCAACATCCACGACGTGGATGAATTCGATTCGGTGATCTTGTTTGATTCCGACAGCGCGGCCAATCGAGTCAACGAAAACTCGGCGATCGGAACCACGGTTGGGTACCAAGCCTTTGGTAACGACGCGGATGCGACGAACAACGTCATTACCTACAGTTTGGACAACGATGCCAGCGGTAGCTTTGCGATTGATTCTGGGACCGGGGTGTTAACCACGGCCAAGTCGTTGAACTACGAGGCGACAGCCAGTTTGACGGTGATGGTTCGGGCGACCAGCAGCGACGGTTCGTTTGCGGTGACTACGGAAGTGATCGAGATCTTGAATGTGTTTGAGGCCCCGATGGGCGCGAACGATTCCTTCAGCACCAGCTACATTGACAAGTTGACGGTTCAAACCGTGGGTGTGTTGGGCAACGACATCGACCCGGATGGTGATTCCATCGTGGCCATTTTAGTTTCGGGTCCAAGTTCGGGCCAGATCGTGTTCTTGAGCAACGGCATGTTCCAGTACACGCCGGTTCCTGGATTCCTTGGGACCTTGGATATTGTTTACCAGGCGTTTGATGGCTTGTTGTTCTCCGAGCCGATCACGATCTCGATCGATGTGTTGTTGCCGGACAATTTGCCAGGAGACAATGGTGGAAGTATTACCAGCAGCAGCATCGGCACTGGAGATGGTGGAAGCAATACCAGCAGCAATAACGAGTCTACCGGTCCGGTTTCAACAGTTGGGATCGAACAAACAACTCAGGCAACGGACCAAGCGCCACAAGAGGTGATAGTTGTCAGTGGTGTGGTGGGTGAGACGCCCATCGCGGCGGAGACAATTTTGTCACTTGCTGATGAGAAGAGGGAGTTTGCGTTGGCATCGTTTATGGAGCTTTCGAGTCGATCGTATTCTCAATCGTATGTGGGATACGATCTAACGCGTCGGCGGGGCGTGGAGCAACACTTTGAGACGCACAAGATTGCAGACGATGACTTGATAGATTACTCAAGTACATCTCAGAAGAGGAATGACGAATCGATCGAAGCCAAATCGTCTTCGTTTGAATCGATGGTTTTTAGCACCGTGGTGGGGACGGGTATGATATTTTGGGTGGTTCAGGGAGCGCAGTTGGCGGCGACGTTGATCTCGGTTGCTCCAGCCTGGATACAGATAGATCCGCTTGCGATACTGAACAACGCTGATGGCAAACCGAAAAAAGAAGAGTTGACGGCGGGCGAAAAACTATTTGATAAATAAGGTGTAAGGTTACTCTCGTTCCAAGGCTCCGCCTTGGAACGCGCTGCCTTCGAGGCTCCGCCTCGCGCTAGGCATGCATTTACACCTCAGGAGGCAGGAGCCTCCGGTGCATGGCGTTCCCAGGCGGAGCCGGCGGAGCCAGGGGACGAGTGCAAACCTGAGCCGCGCTAGAAACGGCTCTTGTCAGATTCGAGCGATTGATTGACTTGTCTTACGTAAGTGCGTCCTGCAGTTGTGAACGGATGGATCAAGTTGAAGTAAAGGATGTACCAAATGGCAGCAACACCATCCATCGTTCCAATTTTCTTTCCCTCTTGGTACGTCCGTCCGTAGTAGGATATTGGAACTTCATAGGTCTTCGCGCGCGTCTTGCAGACCATGGCAGTAATTTCAACTTCCATGCCAAACCCGCGACTACAAAGCTGCATGGGCTCGATCACTTCCCTGCGAAAGGCTTTGTAGCAGGTTTCGATATCGGACATGTTACGATTCGTCAGAATATTGCTTAGGCACGTCAGGAACTGGTTGGCGAGATAGTGATAATAGTACAGGACGCGCGACGCTCGCTTGACGAGAAAGCGGCTGCCATAAACAACATCCGCAACCCCGTCCAAAATAGGAGCAATCACATCTGGAATTTCTGCTGGGTCGTATTCTAGATCTGCATCTTGAACGATGAGGATATCCCCATCGCTCTCTCGAATAGCTCGCGCGATAGCGGCGGTTTTTCCTTGATTCTTGGTTTGGCAAAAAAGCTTGATCTGCGGGAACCGCGTCATCAGTCCTTTCGCAACCGAAATCGTCTGATCCGTCGAACCATCATCGACCACGATGATTTCGTACTCGGGCAGCGAAAGGGCAACGAGTTTGAGAATAACGCGTTCGAGGGTAGAGTCCTCGTTAAAGGCGGGAACAAGAATCGAGACTTTCAACGATTGGCTCTTCGGTGTGCGAAAACAAGGAGGCAGAATGACCGCCTTCTATCGTACCTTGCAAGAGAACCGTACTAAACCACCTTCGCCGGGTTTGAGTCCATTTTCCAGCTCCCATCGAAGGACAACCGAACCTGCAGAATTGGGAGTTGTCGAGAAATTGGCCGCCAGGCTGGATTGCTGGCTCGCTTCGACATATTCTAATCGCGGAGCCAGGGAATCCGTTACCACTAGGCTTTTGAGGGGTTGTTCACCAACATTATCGAACCGAATCGTGAACGAGATCACGTCGCCGGGATTCGCCATTTGCTCCGAAGCGACCTTGCAAAGTCGGATTCGTGCCCCCTTGTGTTCGTAGAGCGTGACGTCAGCAGCGTTCTTGGTTCCAGATGCTTCGATGGCCTCTTGGCCGTCAACAATCACTTGAATTTCGTCCACCCCTGTCCAAGTTCGAGCCGCGGCAGTGGATTTTGCCAGCAGTGCTGGATCCGTTGTCTTCAGATCGCCAAACCGAATCAGGTTCATATCTTCGAACGGTTTAAAGGCATCGCTGATGGTGACCATGGGTAGAACCATATCGGCGGGCAGCGTGCGTCTACGATCTCGATAGGCTTCGACAACCCGAACGTTGTCGCTGTTGAGTGGTTTCAGAGGTTGCGTGACCTTGGCGGATGGTAGTTGGTCGCGAATGGTTCCTGGTCCGTCTGGACGCAGCGTCGCTTGAGCTCGCATCGAAAGATCTTTCTCACGGGTCGATTGACGTTTGCGGACACTTGCGAAGCGCGGTGCGTAAATGGCAACACGGCACCCACTTTCCACACTCGTTTTTCCGTCAACCGTTTCGTATTGAATCACGGTATCCTCAGGATCGAGACCCACTTGGGTTAAGTCGGACTTGAGACGCACTTGAGGATCATGGTCTCCGCCATCGAAAATGTATTCTTGCGGGTCCGAAGAACGTGGGACAGCGAATCCTTGATCGGGCATGCACTGCCCACACTCGCCACTGCAAGCTGCTGATCCACAACCTCCACAACCTTGATTGCCAGAGAATCGCGAGAAGAATGGCTTGTAAGCCGAACCGGAACAGGCACTACAGTGCCCGCCGTTGTGCTGATGGGGCACTGGCTGTCCGTACTGAGCTGGTACGACTTGGGGTTGTGTGTTTCCGCTACTTGCCGAGTACAAAGCTTGTTGGATATCTGGAGTGGGGGTTGCTGTCGACCTTAATGCGTTGACTGATGCCTGCTGAACAGGACTGACCGCCCTACGTTCAACATCCGTCGCGATCCGTTGTGTTTGCGTTCTGTCGGTTTGCGATGCGGCTGCATGCATTCCGGCGGGCGATAGACCTTGCGGACCAAGCGAGGTCAGTTGGCGACCTTGGCAACCCAATGAAAATAAGGAGATCAAGCAAGTGACGATCGGAAGCGCTGGGTGGATCTTGTTCATAATTGCTTGATGGGGTGCTTTTGGTGTGGTTGCAACCGGAAATGCCAGTGCATCTTGAGAGGCTGACTAACGTTTGTCCGAAATGGAACCCGCATTTGCAGTGACAGGCCATCGTCCTTCGTCGATCAACTGTTGTTTTGTTGGGATCGACTTCAGTGTCGTCCAGGGGGGCGAACCATAAAGGAACGCTTGAGAATCCGGACCGTCCGCGACATTGGGGACACGCGATCCAATCCGAAGAATTGCGACCGGTCTGCCAAATTGATCGGCGGTGCGCAGTGCATCTTGATTGGTTTGAATATCGGTGACCCGTTGGGGAAGTCCGGACGTGTCCACTGGTTCTGCGTTTTGATTGTCTTCCACGTAGATGACTCTTACGACCAACTCACCACGTGCAGCGTCCATCAAATCATCTTCGTCCAGCTCGATAGGAATCGGAAAACGATGTTCCCGTTCGGCGGGTGGATGGGTGCGGTCGATGACTTCTAAAGTGGGAAACAGTTCGAGATCAGGTTCATTGGGTACGCCTGTAATTCGCATCCTGTATACAGAACCAATCATGACCGCAACGCGAGCAGGTTCGGGAAGATCCGGAGCAAATCCATCGACGTCAGCCATGTTAACATGCATTCCCTTAGGGCCGCGAATCTCGACCGCTTGCCAAAGACCTCGCAGCTCTGGCTTTCGCTCCAACTGGATCGCACCGATTGCACCGGGAGGCATGTCGTCCCGCAGCAACGCATGATTATTCGTTGGAAGAGGACGATACAACGATTGAGCTTGAGCCGTGCCGGTCGTTACGAGTGCGAGAATGCATAAGGCCGCGATCGCCAGCCAGGCAAACAATAATGCTGGGAATGAGATTCGTTGCAACATTGCGATTCTTCCTAAGGGTTGCATACGGATACGTTACAACAAAAACGTCGCTGGTTCTGCTTGAACAGCAACCAGCGACGCATTAGATTCAGCGAGACAAGTTATCGAACTTGACCAGGTGGGCAATATTCGCCAGCAGCAGCACCACCTTGCATCGCTCCTTGGTCGCCCGCAAACTGTCCAGGTGCAACAACTCGACTTGCGTTGTAGAAGCCTGGTCGGCCAGCAGGATAACCTGGGTTGATGTTCTGCTCTTTGATGTGAACCCGGCTCGGTGGAGTTGGGTAGCTGTAACCAGGCTGATGTCGAACGTTGATTTTCATCTTTTCGACCGGATCAGGAAGGCTCATATGAGTACGGTTTCGCATCACATGCTTTTGTAGGCCTGCTGGTGCACCGAACGGAATGTGAGGAGGTCCTGGCAATCCGATCGGCGTTCCGCTGTAGGTCATGCCGTACTGAGGAGCTGTAACGCCAGCAACCATGTTGGGTGGATTGTTTGCAGGCCCAATCGGTGAACCATCTGGACCACATGGCATGCCATCTGCATTGACGAAACCGCCCGGAGGCATCATTCCGCCACCGAAACCGCCGCCACCCGACATTTCAATATCTTTGTTGCCGATGCGAACGATCGCCAAAATCGATCCACGACGATCCGCTTCCACGATTGGATCCAAACCTGGTTCCAACCGGGTGCTTACCAACGTGTCGATACCGGAAATCGCATCCCCTTGGAACTCTGGATCTGGCAAGTAGATGACTTTGGTCACAAAGTTACCCGACAGTGCTTGGTCCAAATCCTCTTCGGTGAACTGGACAGCGATTGCATTGTGCGCCAGGTAGGCTGCGGTGCGATAGCTTGCTGTACCAACTTCCAACGTCGGATACAACTCGACACCTTCGCGGCCTTGAACTTCGGTCAGCTTCAACCGGAAAATTCCACCTTGAGTGAACTCGAGACGACCAGGTACCACGATTGGGTCGCTGGTGAAGGTTCCATCCCCTACGACATCATAAAGGATCTTCATCGCCTGAGGCTGATTGAACAGGATTTGAACCGAGGGAGCTGGCATGCCATAACCAGGAACTGGAATAGTCTCCGGCATGAGGACTCCTGGGCCAGGACCGCCCACCATGGGACCTGGTTCGGCCATACGTGCAGCAGGTGGCATGTTGTGACGTGCACCAAAGTCGCCAGCTTGAACATTGGAGAAAGGGCTGAGCAAGCACGGAGCGCCCAAACCCATAGCAACCATTAGGCTGTGATACTTTCGCATTTTCATTCGATTCCTCTTGGAATTTGTTGGGTCTAGCTGGCTTGAACTGCAGGACGAAGCCACCGACGTATTTCAACCTGGACAACACATTGGCGATCGACCTACAATCCGCCGGTCTCAACCTCTAGAATGCAATCAACTCGACGGCACTCAGGAAGTTTTGGCAGATGTAAATCAAGCCGCGTCCCCAAAAAACACTTTCTGAGGCGCGTCCTAAACCGTATGTTCGGCACCACCGGTCTCGTTTCTTTGATAAAACCGATACAACTTGCCCATGCGGACCAAAAGACTTTTTGCCAGCATTTTCATCCGGCAGCGACCGAAGCGGTTTCGAGCCCATTGGGCAGTATCTCAACAGGCAAATTCGCAGCCGATTACTTCTTGCAGCTGGGGC
>JBIKLJ010000253.1:0-6406 GCA_044359895.1 Pirellula sp. | reverse complement strand
ACTCGAAAACAACGCTTGGATCGAAAGAACGCGATCGACCGAAGACCGAAGAGCCGTTTTGGTAGGACTTACGCTAGATGGCCAAAGCCTTCTTCAAGAAATTGCGAAGCCGCTAGAAGAACTCCACATGGCCCAAGTAGGACATCTTTCGAAAAAACAGCTCTCCCAATTGTGCGACTTGCTCCGTTTGGTCCGCGAACCGCACGAGGCTCCCGGTAGCGATTGGTAAGCTCACTGACCTCTAACAACAAAGTAGGATAAACCATGATTCAATCCAATCTTCAGTCCGATGTGATCGTGATCGGTGGCGGCCCGTCCGGTTCTGCTACCGCGACTCTTCTTGCCAAACAAGGCTTTTCGGTAACGCTCTATGAACGGGATCATTTTCCTCGTTTTCATATTGGCGAATCCATGATTCCCTTCTGCTACCCGATCATCGAACGACTCGGGCTACTTCCAAAAATGAAGGCGAGTCACTTCACCAAGAAGTTCGGTGTCCAATTCATTAACGAACATGGAAAACTAAGCGAACCATTTCGCTTCAGCCAATACGACTCGCACGAACGTTCCCAAAGCTGGCAAGTCGTTCGCAGCGAATTCGACAAAATGCTGTTGGACAACGCCCGGGATCACGGCGTCACCGTTCATGAAGGAGCTCGCGTACTTGACGTCATCACAGATGGTGAGTCGGTTCACGGCGTAAAAGTAAAGCTTGAAGGCCAACCTGAATGCGAGGTTCGAGCCCAAGTCGTGGTGGATGCGAGCGGCCAATCGTCCATCATTATGGATAGAATGCATCTTCGCGAATGGGACCCAGTCCTCAAGAAAGCCGCCATCTGGACCTACTGGAAGGGCGCGAAGCGTGAACCCGGAATCGATTCCGGCGGAACCATTGTGATGCAAACGCAAGAAAAAAAAGGCTGGTTTTGGTTCATCCCTTTGCATGATGACGTGGTGAGCGTAGGTGTGGTTGCCGGCCATGACTATTTGTTCAAAAATCGAGACACCAAGGATTTGGAATCGATTTACATGCAGGAGGTCGCCAGATGCCCCGGGGTGCAACCTCGAATTGCAGACGCGACCCGATGCGAAGACTACAAAGCCCAAAAGGAATATTCCTACAAAGCCAAAAAGGGTGCGGGCGACGGCTGGGTCTTAGTGGGTGATGCTTACGGATTCTTGGACCCCCTTTATTCATCCGGTCTGATGCTGGCGCTGACATCAGCCGCAACGGCTGCGGATGCGGTCACGGAAGCCCTACAAGCCAACGATGTTTCCGAAGCAAGGCTACAAAAATGGGTTCCCGAACACGTGAAAGCCATGGATCGAATGCGACACCTTGTGTGCGCCTTTTATGACGGGCTCAACTTCGGAAAACTCGTTCGAAAGTATCCGGAGAAAAAGCACTTGATTACAGATGTTTTGATCGGCAATTTGTTTCATGACGAGATCGACGAACTCTGGCCTTTGATCGAAGAACTGAAGAACGAAGAAGCGGCCATGGCTATGTAACCGGCCAATTACTGTAACCGGTCATTTGCTCAGTCGGCCATTTACTCAGTTGGCCGTAGAAACGCTCTATGGAGATTACCAATAGTCGCTAAACTAACGGCCCGAATTTTTCATTTCGAGCCTCTAGCCTACAACCATTTAGCGATGAATTACCAATACGACCGAGAACAGCTCAAGAGCCTCATCCGTAAGCACGCCCTTCGGTTTGGTCAATTTACCTTGGCCAGCGGCAAGCAAGCATCTTACTACCTCGATTGTCGGACGATCACGTTGCACCCGGAAGGGGCCAATTTAATTGCCGCAGGGATGCTTGATCTCCTTCTTGGAAATCACTTTGGCTCCGTCCCTGATTGCGTCGGCGGGCTAGCCATCGGTGCGGACCCGATCACCGCCTCCGTGGTTGCCCATTCAGGCCTTCGGAATCGCGGACTTTTAGGATTCATGGTTCGTAAAGAAGCCAAACAACACGGAACAGGCAAACTGGTCGAGGGACCGGTCGAGCCCGGCATGAAGTGCGTTATTGTCGAAGACGTCATCACCAGTGGCGGCAGCGCCCTCAAGGCAGCTCAAGCAGCCCGCGATTTTGGCTTAGAGGTCATCGGTGTGTTAGGTGTCATCGATCGGCTCGAGGGTGGACTCGCAGCCTTCCAAGAAGCCGGGATTCCTTTGGCGACATTGCTAACCATCCAGGACTTTCCACAGAGCTAGTTCCAATTAGCAATAGCATCGATCGAAAAGCGACACGTACTACTTCAGCTCGAAACAAGACAGAAGCGAATTTGCACCATTTGAGCTTCGTACGAACAGCAGGTTATCCGACAATGCTGGAACGGCTCGGTAAACTCCGGACGGAAGTGCACTTTGCCAAAGAGGCGCAAAGCCACTGGCGTTTGCATCCAAACACCAAAGCGTTCCATCAATCCCGAAAACAAGCACTCGGTCTTCAACACCAATCGTATGGCAGATGGGCATACCAGCGCGTTCCCATCGCAATTTGCCTGATTGCTCGTTCCAACATCGGTACACTGCCCCACCCTGATCTTCACGCCCGTCGCACCCAAACAAATAACCTCGGACCGATATAGGCGTTGCATACTGACTGCTTAGTTCTTCTCCCTTGCGGACTACTTTCGCCGATGCAGAATCAACTCGAAGCAACTGCGATCCGATGTTATAACTGGCTGTCATGAACAGCAAACCATCTTGCGTTACGATGGGTGTAGCGGCATTCACGGTCGGCCCGCGTTGCCCAAACGAAAACTTCCAAAGTTCTTTTCCCGATTGGATATCTAGTCCGAAGGTTGTTGTCCGAGTTGGAACAACAACCAACGAGCTTGAAAGCGACGGCACTTTTTTGGAATCCAAGTAGATCGGCGAAGCATAGCTCGCATCGCCCTGACATGCTGTCCAAACATCTTTCCCATCGGGCAGGGAAACGCAGACAACCGATGCTCGTTTACCCCCGACGTTGATGATCGCGCGATCGTCGACAACAAGCGGCGAACTACCCGCACCAAAATACCCATCTTCGGACTGAAACTCTTGTTTTAACGACCTTGTCCAACGAATGGTTCCTTGTTGACGATCCAAAAGAGTTAATTCGCCCGCTGCCGAGTACACCAAAATGCCCGAAGCAGTGATCGTCGGAACGCATCGCGGACCCTTATCCGCGTCGACTCCTCCCTGATACTTGGCGGGAATATCTCGGCTCCAAATTTCTTCACCCGTTGCTGCATTCAGCAGACGTACGCGATCGGTATTTCCCTGTCGTTCGTAGAAAGCAAGTTGGTTGCCTGCAATGGCGGGGCCGGCGTATCCCTGGCCTACGGGAACACTCCACAAGGGTTCCAACGAATCTGCCAGCTTCTCGGGAAGCTGGCAACTTGCATCCGCCTTTCCATCGCGGTGAACACCCAGCAGCCCTGGCCAATCCGCAAAAAGTGGATGGCTTATCAACCCAATCATGAGAAGAACCAAAACCGATCTTAAGACTCCCGAAGATCGACCTGACTTTGAACAGGCGTTGTCTATTGTCCGATACTTCATAGGTTGAATCCGATCATTTCCCGATACAAAAGCGACTGAATAAGGCATCCAAAATATCGTCTGTGTAAACCGTCCCGGCCACCATCCCAATTTCGTCAAGAGCGACCCGAATCTCGCTCGCAATCACTTCATCCCCCACGGAGCGCAAAAGTGCGTCCTTGGCGAGTTGAATCGCATGGCTCGCGGCTTGCAACGAAGCAACGCAGCGCGATGCCGTGAGCGGAACAACTTGCGCATCGCCGGCTTGCCTGTGATGCGCCCATTCGCGAATCGCCTCGGTAAGCAGCCTTATGCTCTCGGGTTCAAAAACACTGGTCGTCCATTGCCGAGTATAGACATTCAAAGAATCCGGAGAGAAAGAGTCCACCCCAAGATCACACTTGGTCTTTACGAACCATACCTCCGCGTCTTTCGCTTTTTCGATATCTAATGACTGGAGATCTTGATTGTTGCAATCGTCGCTGGCGTGGCAATGAAGGACCAAGTCCGCTTGCTCCAACATCTGACGCGTGAACTGCTGGGCGATACCTCGAGGAGTTGCTTCGTTCACTACCTCCATACCAGCCGTATCCAGCAAATCCACCATCACTCCATCCAAGTCCAAACGTGTGCGAACATAATCGCGAGTTGTCCCAGGCTGGTCACTGACGATCGAGACATGCTTGGCAACCAACGCATTGACCAACGAGCTCTTCCCCGCATTGGGAGCGCCGACAATAGCAACCTGCAACGCAAAAGTTTGGCCAGATCGCGAATCCATTTGAAGCAACAAATCGGACGTAATTTGATCTGCCTGCTCCAATCGACGCTGAATCTCGGCAGAGCTGACGAACTCAATGTCCTCATCCACAAAGTCCAAGCCCGCTTCAATGTCGGCCAAGAGAGTTACTAAGGAATTTCGAAGTTCTTGCAGAGGGGCTGAAATACCTCCTGCTAATTGCATCAGGGCAACATGAAGGGAACGTTCATTGGATGCATGGATCACCCCCAAAACCGCTTCGCATTGAGTCAGGTCCAAACGTCCAGCCAGAAAGGCCCTTAAAGTAAACTCGCCCGGTTGCGCCAAAATCGCGCCGTGCTCCAGCAATCTCGACTGGATCGACTCCAGGATGACAATGTTCCCCAAGCAATGCAGCTCAACCGATGGCTGGCCCGTGTAGCTTCGAGAATCTGGCCACACGAAAACGTCCACTTCGATGGAGCCAAGACGTGGCAATTCCAATGGCCGAGTGAAACGAATCGCTGTCGGAGTTTGCCAATCCGGGGCGATTGCAGCAACCGTACTAGGGTGTTGCAATCGATCAGGCTCAGGTCGCGATGAACCAAAAGCAGACTGAACGATTGCAACCGAATTGGGACCTGTGATTCGAATCGCACCTCGATACGCCCCCTCGGCTCCCGTGGCGATCGAGCAAATTGTGGATTCGACATCAAATCTCATTGGCTCAATAGGTTCATTACGCGTCGATGAACTTGTATTGGCCTGGCATCGGAATTTCGATTTCAGGGGCTGGTCCCCAATCAGGCTTGTCTGGACCGAGTTTCATTTCGCTAGCCATGGCATCGTCCCACTTGATGACCTGACCCGAGTAAGCCGCTTCACGTCCCATGATCGCCATCAACGTGCTCTTGCACATATAATCGCCATTATTGATCGGCTTGCCTTCACGAATGCTTTTCATCAGCGCAATATGTTCCAGGAGATACATACTTGGTGAATCTCCTTCGTACTTCCAATCGACTTTACCCCGAATGCGGTTGCCGATAACACGAGCGACCCCTTCGGTGCCGTAAACAAAGTCTTCGGTCTCATTATGGCATTCGCTCATTTGTCGTGTGGATGCATAACAACGCGTTCCATCGGCCCATTCGTAAACTACCGCAAAGTGGTCGTACACATCGCCGTATTCCGGTTGAGTTCTCACTTGCCGACCGCCTGTACCGTAGCATAGCACGGGTGGCACATCGTTATGAAGCCACAAGGCTTTGTCGAGCGAGTGAATGAACTGCTCGACGATATGATCCCCACTGAGCCAGCGATAATACAACCAATTAAGGACTTGCTTGTGCATTGGAGTCCATTCTGGTTTCGGAGTTCGATTCCAAAGGGTCCCGGTCAAATAGTTGGATTGAATCGAGACGATCTCTCCGATTGCCCCCGACTGAATCTTTTCGATCGTAGCTTTCACACCAAGATCGTATCGCCAACACAAGCCGGAAACGACCGACAGGCCCTTTTCGGCAGCCATGGCCGATGCCGCCATCACTCGGCGAACACCCACCGGGTCCACGGCGACTGGCTTCTCGCAAAAAACGTGTTTCCCAGCTGCAACCGCAGCCTCCATCTGGGCCGGACGAAACCCAGGCGGAGTCGCCAAACAAACGACGTCGACATCGGTTGCCAGAATATTTTCAAGAGCCTCCCAACCTGAGAAGCACTGTTCTTCACTGACTGCATACTGTTCGCCCAGCGTCTTCTGCAGCTGCTTCTTTCCATCTTGCAAGCGATCGTAAAAAACGTCTGCAATCGCAGTAAGCCGACACCCCGCGTCCGCTTTCATCGCATCGTTGGCTGCACCGCTCCCCCGTCCACCACACCCAATAAGCCCCACCTTGATAATGTCACTGCCGGCTGCATGCACGCTTCTGCTGAGGAAACTGGAACTACCAGCCATGGCAGTCGTTGCCACCGCAGTCGAGAGAGCGCTGGAGGACAAAAAGTCTCGTCGATTGGATGGAAGCTCGGACTTTGGATCAGTGGACATAGAAGACGCCTTTTTACAACGGAGTTAGTGAGAAGGGTGGAGGTAGGAGTTGAATTCGCTTATCTTAGCCACGAGGCACATCG
>JBIKLJ010000079.1:0-21425 GCA_044359895.1 Pirellula sp. | reverse complement strand
GTCCGCTTTCATTTCCGTCTTGCTAGCTTCCTCAGCTTGACTTGCCTTCGCCTTTTCAGCCGCTGCCTTTTCAGCCTCGGCCTTTTCTGCCGCAGCCTTTTCTGCCGCAGCCTTTGCGTCGGCTGCCTTTGCGTCGGCTGCCTTCTTGGCCCGTTGCATTGGGTTGTCTTCGGCGTTCAAACGCGCTTTGAACAATTGGAATCGGCTTGGTTCCATCAGGGGAGGGAAGTAGTTGTTGTCGCGGTTGATATCCGCCGTCTCGCGGTATGGATCGAGTTCGATCGACTTGATTGGCAGCTGGCTCACGATCAGAGTATCGCACTGGGTGCTATCGATTCGCCAAATTTCTGCAGGAATACGAATTTCACGAGTCGAGCCATCTTCGAAGGTTGCGTAAAGAATGACGGGCATCACGAGTCCGCCTTCGTTTTTGAGACTGACGCGGTAGTACGCATTGGTACTATCCAGCATGGCCTTTTCTTTCTCCGAAAGTTCGCTCTTGAACTTCTCAAAAGCCTTGCGTTGCTCTTCGGTCACTTCCGAAGGATCATATTCGTTGTAAAAATCCTTGAGATCAGGAAATTGATTGGCGCGTTTTTCGAGCGATTCATTTCGCTGCTGCGATAGAGTCTTCTTTCGCTGAGCCTTCTTTTCTTTGTTCAGTTCGAAGTTCTCGTCAGGCGAATTACGATCCATTTCGAATCGTTCTACTTTGCTGATCGCGATATCACAGTGGTCGGTGGTGTAGAACCAACCTCGCCAAAACCAATCGAGGTCAACACCGGAAGCATCCTCCATCGTGCGGAAGAAATCGGCAGGCATGGGGCGTTTGAACTTCCATCGGCGAGCGTACTCCTTGAAGGAGAAGTCGAATAATTCTCGACCAAGAATGGTCTCTCGCAAAATATTCAGTCCCGTTGCTGGCTTACTGTAGGCGTTAGGACCAAACTGCATAATGGACTCGCTATTGGTCATGATGGGAACTTGGTTACTGCTTTGCATGTACGGCACCATAAATTCTGGGTCGCCGCGTTGTGACGGATAATCGTCTTGCCATTCTTGTTCCGCTAGGTATTGCAAAAACGTGTTCAAGCCTTCGTCCATCCAAGACCATTGACGTTCATCGCTATTGACGATCATCGGGAAGTAATTGTGACCTACCTCGTGAATCACAACGGAGATCAAGCCATATTTGGTCCCTGCGGAATAGGTCCCGTCCTCTTTAGGTCGAGGTCCATTGAAACAAATCATGGGGTATTCCATTCCACCGATGGGACCGTTCACACTGATCGCGATCGGGTAGGGGTAGTCGAAGGTATAGCGGCTATAAACATTGAGCGTGTGAATAATCGAAGGAGTCGAATACTTGCTCCAAAGCGGTTCCGCTTCTTTGGGGTAATAGCTCATGGCCATGACGCTGTTTCCGTTGGCGTTGTGTCCTTGAGCATCCCAGATGAATTTTCGGCTGGATGCGAAAGCGAAGTCCCGAACATTTTCAGCGTGAAAAACCCAAGTTTTGGTTGCTGAGTCCGGTTCCTTTTCGTTTTCTTTGGCTTCCTCCATGGTTACCACAAACACAGGCTTGTCAGCTGTCTTGGCGGATGCCAACCTTTCCTGTTGAGCTGCCGTTAGAACTTCGCTTGGGTTTTGAAGCACACCGGTAGCACCGACGATGTGATCGGATGGGGCAGTGATGCGAACGATGTAATCCCCGAACTCTAGTGTGAATTCGCCTTGACCAAGGTATTGTTTATGTTGCCATCCATTGACATCGGTGAACGCAGCAAGTCTTGGGAACCATTGAGCGATTTCATAGATGTAGTTCCCGTCTTTCTCAAAAAATTCGTAGCCTGTTCTGCCGTTCAGCAGTCGTGCAGGATTAATCTTGTAATTCCAGCGCACTTTGAAGCTGAACTCTTGGCCGGGAAGCAATGGTTCCCCAAGATCAATGCGCATCATCGTATCGACGATTGTCTTTGGTAGGTCGGCGCCTCGGGCATCTGTGACCGATTCGATGTGAAACGAACCATCGAACGATTGACGCAACATCATCGACTCAAATTCTTGGGTCGACATTCGGTTGGAGGCGACACCTCGAAACGGTTTGGTCAGATTCGCGGCGCTGTCAGGCTTGAAGATATTGGCGTCCAATTGAAGCCAAAGATAACGCAGCATGTGCGGTGACTGGTTATGATAACGAATCGTCTCCGAACCTTGGATGGATTGGTCGACGTCGTTTAAAGTCACGTCGATGTTGTAATCGATTTTCTGCTGCCAATAATCAGGGCCCGGTTCGCCCGCAGCGCTTCGGTATCCGTTCGGTGTTGGCAGGATCTCTTCAAGTTGTCGAAACTTATCCTCCTGACCATATTTTTTATTTGGAAAAGGCTGGGCAAAAAGCGCTCCCGAGAAAAGAGAGCCAACGACAACTAATGAGAAAAAGTAACGACAAACTAGGCGCATCGATTTGGTCACTTCAAGAAAGAAATTAGAAGGTACAACGGCACCAGAATAATCATGTCGTTCCGGACGCACAATTAGAATTCGCGGGTCAGATTGAGTCGCAATTGACGCAGGCTAATCGATCAGGACAGACCGTCGATCATTTCCCTTCGAACCGATCGCAAAAGAAACACGAAATTGCCCCAATAGCGAGGAATCAATCGCCATGGATCTTGCACTGCTCGGTAGAGCCATTCCAACCCTATCCGTTGCATCCATTTGGGGGCTCGTTTTGCTTGCCCAGCAACGAAATCGAAGGATGCGCCCAGTTGAATTGCGAGCGGAACCCCAAGCTCCTTCCAATGATCTTCGATCCAGTATTCGCCCTTGGGTTGCCCCAATGCAACGAACAGAACGTCAGGCCGAGCTTTCTTGATGCGAGCCACCTGGTCCTGGATAGCGGTGCTGCTTGAATCATGAAATGGCGGACACTGCACTCCGGCGATTTCGAGCAGGGGATAGAGTTTTTGAAGCTGTGCAGCGGCGGCTTCTGCGACCCCTTCTGCGGCACCATACAGGTATACGCGATACCGTTTGGCAGCGCAACGTTCCGACAGTTGGTAAATCAAGTCGGAGCCGGCGACTCTTTCGGGCAACGATTTCTTACTGAGTTTGCTTCGCCAGAAAATCGGCATTCCATCGCAGAGAACCAACGACGCACGCTTGGTAAATGCCTGCAAGCGCGGGTGCTTGAAACAGAGCATGGCGTAATTGAGGTTGGCCGTGATCGCAAACGAAGGCTCCCGTTTTGCAATGATTTGATCAAGATAGTCAATCGACTGGGCCATCGTGACCGGATGATAGTCGATTCCCCAGACGGGGACCGTTTGCAAATCGCGCAAGACGACTGCATCGGATTCGTTGTTTTGCGCTAGGGGCTGATTGGGTTGCTCGGCCTGGATGGGCTTCGAATTGGTTGGTTGTTCAGCTTTTTCAGACGCGCTCGGTTCTGCCATGGGTGAACTTTTGCGTTCAGGCTCCGAGGTGCTGGACGGTGATTGCTCGTGGATAAACTTCGCCCGTAGTTCGGCCAAGGTCGGGTGTTCCGACTTGTTGGTGACTTGCTTTCCGGTGGGGGTTCGGGGGATGAAAACGGCATCTGGAAGGTCTGCGACTCGAATAGGATAGTTGTTGGTAGTGTTAGACATGATCTTTTCGTCAATCGATCAAACGATCGAAAATCGAGGGGGATGCGCACCGAACTAGGCATCCAATACATAGCTCGCAGTGCATCCCCAGGGGCTGAACCGTGGGTGGCCGCTTGCAGGAACCTGGGAAACCAGTGCAGATTATCCGGTTTGTGAGGGCGATAGCTTTAAGGCAGCATGATGAAGTTGCCGCCCTGTTTCATTGGCTTTCTGCCCAGGTAAGGCCTCGTAGACTCGGTCATTGCCATTTTGATGGCCATGTGGGACTGGCCAGTGTGAGAGAGATTAGTTTTCCTGCCGGCGGGCAAGTTCGTCGCGAAGCTTTGCGGCCAGTTCGTATTGTTCCGTTTGGACTGCTTGTGCTAATCGTTCTTGCAAGGTGGGACCCACGTAATCTTCTTTCAGAGAATCTCGCAGCTTGATCAACTGAAGTACCATTTCGTCTTCATCAAATTCTTCTTCGGCTTCGTGTTCTTCAAAAATCGATCGCATCAGCTTGAGGCCGGCATTGATTTCCGAGATGGCAAGGGTTGCATCCGAATCGCTTAGGGCGGCAAGGGCAGCCGCTTGTGTTCGATGGAACAGGACAAAGGGCCGGTACTGTTCATGGCTCATGGTCCACTCCTCGTCGGGGGAATGGTCGCGGCAGACATCCATCAGCGATAACGTATGGTCTGCATCTTCGACGGCTCGATGATAGTGCTGCAGACGCAGCCACGAAATTCGACGGTGGTAGAACTGAACGAACTCGCGATCGGCTTCGAAGCATTGCTCCTCGGACATGATAAACTCCTGGTCTTTTTTCTCAAAATCCAGGACGCTGTCCAGAAAAGTCGCGAAACCATCGGGGGTGTACCCATCCGGGCGCCCTTGCGTTTCCATTTGGAGTACTCCCAAGTCGACTCGCATTTGAATGACATCTCGTCCGTCGTCTCCCTTGACAAGTCGTACCGATAGAGAGTGTGGATCGAATTCCCATTCCCGCAGTATGTCGTCCAGCCCCTTGTGCGAACTCATTTCGACCTTTCTTAAATCTTTCTTGGACACATTGGGTCGTTTTGACATCGTGGAAGCTCCATACCGTGTTGAACCATGAAATAATTGGGAAGCCTCCGAAGGCAAGTATAACATCCGAGTTTGCTTAGCGAAGCCACAACGAATCTGGACTTGAAGAAATGCCCCTGGAGGTCGTTAGAAGTGTTCGCATTGGGAGACCTGAAGAAAAGGGGATATGTACTTTGCAATCCCCTGGAGTTCTGCGATCCCCTCGGTGCGTACACCGAACATTGAATCTCCTCTTCCGGTCCTACCATACGGCTCAAGCTTCCCTTGCGCGGATCGCATGGTACGATTTTGAGCGTTGTGCTAGCCGCAGCGAATTCCCAATTTTCGCCAATTCTTCCGCTGTTTTAACCCACAAGATACAGGATTTGACCATTCGATGGAGCATTCCGATCCTGAATCGTCCCTGTCGAGCTTCAACGATCAAGAAGTCTCTCCACAGGCTTCCAGCCGCTTTCCACCGGGGCTTCCCATCCTGGAAACGATCGAGAACGTCCATGATTGTTCCTATATTGCTGGATTAACAGCCAGCCTGCCTCTCCGGTTGCCCGAACGGATTCTAACTCTTGAAGAGTTTGACGAAGTTCTATCCCGTGGAATTCGGCGTTCTGGGGTTTTTCTGTACCACACCGATTGCGACAGTTGTCATGCTTGTGAGCCGACGCGGGTGGATGTGACCCGATTTCATCTTCGAGGTTCCTTTCGCCGCGTGCTTCAACGCGGCGACCGGGAGTTGCGTATGTCTGTCTGCACGCCGTTCTTGGATGAAGAACGTATTCGGCTGTTCAATCAACATCGCACACAGCGAGGGCTCGGCGAATCGGATCAAGAATATCAACCCAGTGACTACGAGAATTTTCTAGTGGACACTTGTTGCCCTCATACGATCGAACTTAGCTTTTGGCAGGCCAATGAACTGGCGGGGGTTTCCATCATCGATTGCGGTAGGGCGGCCATCTCGGCCGTTTACACCTTTTTCGACCCTCAGTATTCCCGCCTCTCCATCGGAACGTATTCGATCCTCAAGCAGATCGAATTCGCTCAGAAAACGAATCGCCAGTTTGTCTACCTTGGGCTGTACGTTCAACAAAACCAACATCTCAACTACAAAGCCCGTTTTACCCCTCAGGAGCGATTGATCGATGGTCGCTGGGTAGCCTTCGAGGGTTAAATGAGGAATTTTTTAAAAATAGTGCTTTCCTCACGAACCATTGCATCGATACCATAGTCTTATGGCTAACGTGCGTGAGAAATTCTCGCTGGGTTTTTCGACCACGAGCCGCAACTGTTTTGTTTCATTTTCTGTCATTTCTCGATCTGCGCCTAACGGTGCTGGGAGGAAGTCATGCGTCAACTGAATATTGCTCAACGATCTGCCAATGTATTCGCGTCCGTGCGAAATTGTGCGTTTGTAGCTGGCAATGAGGTGCGTTTGCTCCTTCTACACCTTCTTCATGCGCTTCCGAGTACGTCGAGTTCAATTCAGCGTGATCAACGCCAGGATTGGATTCTCAGGGGAACGAGTTGGTATGGGATGTCGCCGGTGATGATACCGGTCACAAACCCCACATCGCTCAAAAAGGCAAGTAAACGCCTCAGCTAAAGCTTAAAAAACTTTAGTTCCCCCGAATCAGACTTTCACCAATCACTTGTCTGCTTCGATCCAACGTACCCCCAAGTGGTTGGCACGCGACTGATCAAGCTTGCTTTTGACTGCAATCCAACTCAGCCTCTCCAAGGTTGATTTTGAAAATGCATGGAAAGCGTAGCGGTCCCACTCCAACATTTTCCTAGGCTCCATGGCAATCCTTCCGGGATCAACGTGGCTTGGGAAATTAGTTTGGTAGGGGCCTCGGTCTTTCGCGTTGAACAAGAACCCTCAACCGACATCCTCGGACAACTCGGAAGTTGTCGTGGTGCCGTTGAGCTTAACTGAGAAACGAGATAACCATGACCACCACCGTTGCAAGTCCATACACTGAATTGAGCGAAAGCTCTGTAGGTGATTTAGTGCATCAAGCTCAGTCGGGCGACCGATCTGCCATGGATCAATTGTATTGCCGCTTCCAACAGCACGTGCTGTCGATTGCGTACAAGCGATTGGGAAACTGGGATGAAGCGCAAGAATTGAGCCAGGATGTTTTCATTCAGGCATTTCGTCGATTGAACCAGTTGCAAGCCCCTGAGGCATTCGCTGGTTGGTTGCGTCAGATTGTTCATCGCATGGCGATCAATCGTTTGACTCGACGGCAGATACCGACCTCCGTGGACCACGAAATTTTGGAAGCAACCATCACTTGCGACAGCGATCCACTGGATGCGGTGTTGACCAGCGAACAGAAAATCCAAGTTCACCAAGGGCTTGGTCGTTTGGGAGAGCTCGATCGAAGAACGCTGGTCGCATTTTATTTGGACGGGCAAAGTTTAAACCAAATGAGCGATGCGTTCGAGGCTCCGATCGGAACCATCAAGCGAAGACTTCACGTGGCGCGAAAGCGGCTCGCGAAGGAATGCGAGATGCTTCAAGCGATTTAGCGGTTGGTTGAAGACGATACAAATCGAGCCTCGGGCAATGCCCGAGGCTCGATTTTTTTACATGGAGCTCGATTTTTTACATGGAGACCGTGAGGGGCTTGCCTTTCAAGATCTTTGTCCGGCTGCCTAGGTTTCTTTGGAGGCTCCTGGTTCTTCTTCGGGGACTTCTTCTTCGCTGAACCTTTTGCTTGTGCAAGTTCTCTTTTTTTCCTTCAAGACGGCTTGAAGCTCAGGCACTTCCTTCGTTCTTGTTTCTAGCATCTTGGCCATCGATTCCACCATTTCTCGGGCGAGTTCCCGTCGATTTTGCATGGCGGATTGTGCTATCTTGGTCCCAGTTGCCGAATATCGTCTGCTAGGAGGGCTTGAAAATGAAGTTTACCGGTTTAATCCTTATCTGCGCCAGCAGCTGTCTCGCATTGATTTTGCCAGCATTTGGCGTTGTCCAGTTCCCTAAAAGCTCTGTTTCCGCGAAGTATCTTTCGGGATCGGCGGTTTCGACGAACAGTGGACTTCCGCCCGCGTCTTCAATCCCCAACGCGTTTCAGGGTGGAAACACTCCGAGTGCCAACTTGGCTGGGAGCTTTTCTGAGATTGTGCCTGGGGCCAATTTGCCACCAACAGAAAGTCCCTTTCCCCCATCGCTCGGTGGAAATTCCGAAAACCAAATCGCCAACCATTCGAAGCGAACGCTTTCAAAATTTGGCATGGGTGTTTGGCTTCTTTTGGGGCCTGTTTGTCTCATAGGATTGGGAATGTGGTCTTTTTCGCGAAATCCATCTTCTTCCAAATCCAAGTAAGAACGCGAGCCACTTGGAATGCGAAACAACCAATTGCACCTTGTTCTTTTCGTCTGAGAGCCTATGCTGGAAATTGAAAAACAAATCAATCGGATGACATAAACGAAGAGCGATTCGGAGAAACCGAACAGCTAGTCGACAAGTAAGCCGACGCGGCCTAGCACTTTTGGAGTGCTTTTAGCCACGTCGGCTTTTTTCGTTGACCGATCGAAAAAATCCCATTTAGAAGATCGGCACGCGATATGGCAAAATCCTCAATTTGGCGAACGAGCAACCGCAGTTGCTTGCTTTCGCAAACATCGAGCGAAGCCGATCCCATCGAGCAACCCTTCCGTGATGAACTGCTTAGTGCCGACCAGTTGGAACGTCATGCACGTCATTTAGCAACGATCCATCATTTGGCTGTCGGAAAGGTGGCAGACAAACTTATCACTAGGCTGTCGGAAAATGAAAAGGTTTTGCAATCGACTTATGACGAAGTGGCCGCTGCGGTGGCCAAGAATCGCAGAATCGCCCCGGCCGCCGAATGGCTGCTCGATAATTTTTACCTTTTGGAAGAGCAGATTCATTCGACTCGCCGGCTTCTGCCTCGTTCGTTTAGCCAGGAGCTACCGCGGCTAACCAATGGACCGGCCGCAGATTATCCGCGTGTCTACACCATTGCATTGGAATTGATTTCACACGCAGATGGGCGAGTGGATTCGCAAGCGCTGGATGCATTCATCGCAGCGTACCAATCTCAGGTCCCTCTTCAATTGGGCGAGCTATGGGCCCTGCCATTGATGTTTCGATTGGCATTGATCGAGAACTTGAGGAGGGTTGCGGCCCGGATCTTGATTGCGCGCCGAGATCGAAATCTTGCTGCGGATTGGGCTGAAAAAATGATCGTCACCGTGGAGCAATGCCCATCGGATTTGATCCTTGTCTTAGCCGATATGGCTCGATCGAATCCAACGCTTTCGGGGGCGTTCTTGGCAGACCTGACCCGTTACTTGCATGGTCAAAATCCTAATTTTGCATTGGTGCACAGCTGGCTTGAGCATCGTCTTGCCGATTCCGGGCACTCGACCGAACAACTGGTTCTCGATGAAGGCCAGCTGCAAGCTGCGGAACAAATTTCGGTTGGGAACAGCATTACCAGCTTACGATTTTTAAGTGTTCACGATTGGCCGCAATTTGTGGCAAAGCATAGCTTGGTCGAAAAAACACTCAATCGCGATCCATCGGGTGTCTACGAACACATGGATTTTGCAACTCGAAATCGTTACCGACACGCGGTGGAGGCTATTGCAAAACGTTCTAACGTTACTGAGTTTGATGTAGCGTTCCGAGCCATTCAACTTTGCGAGAACGAACCTGAAGGTTTCCCTGATTCGAGCACGCGGCATGTGGGCTATTACTTGGTGGATCAAGGACGGCCAATCCTAGAACGATTGGCCGGCATGCGATTCACCGTTCCGGTGTCTATCGACAAGCTGCGCAGGGCGTTCCCGCTTTCGATCTATCTTGGGATGGTATTGCTATTTGTAGGGCTTGGCTTGCAAGGGTTGTTTAGCTTTGGCGATTGGAGTGCAAGTTCGCTGCTGCTTCGAATCATGATTGCGCTCCCAGTTGCAATGTGCGGAGTACAGTTCGGCTTGGGGATCGTTAACTGGCTTGTCACGATTCTGATGCGGCCAAACGCATTGCCACGCATGGATTTTCGAACAGGTATCCCGGCGTCCCATCGCACTCTTGTCGTTATTCCGACCATGCTTACGGATCCGGATTCGATCGATCGTTTATTGGAAGGTATCGAGATGCGTTACCTAGCCAACCGCGACAAATCGCTTCAGTTTGCCTTATTGACCGATTTTCAGGATGCGAACCAAGAATCGCAGCCAAGGGATTCAGAACTGGTGGGTTGCGCCCAGGCCGGAATCGATCGACTTAACCAATCCTATTCCATGGACGCGCGGGATACATTTTTCCTTCTGAATCGCCCCAGGAAGTGGAACGAGACGGAGGGGGGTTGGATGGGTTTTGAACGCAAACGAGGAAAACTAGCGGATCTGAATGCAACCCTTCGAGGTGCAACCAATCGTTTTTCAGAGACTTCTGGCTGCCTTCAGGATTTGGTGGGTATTCGCTATGTGATTACGCTCGACACAGACACCCAGTTGCCGCGTGATGCCGCTCGAAAGCTCATCGAAGCCATGGCACACCCGCTGAATCGGCCAAGATGGGATTCCAAGACGGGTTCCGTGACTGCCGGCTATTCGATCCTGCAACCCCGAGTTGCCATCAGCATGGCCAGTTCACGACGTTCTTGGTTCGTTCGCCTTATTGGCGCCGACCCAAGTATCGATCCCTACACTCGGGTTGTCTCCGATGTTTATCAAGATCTCTTCGGGGAAGGTTCTTTCATTGGCAAGGGCATCTACGATGTGGACGCCTTTGAAAAGTGCTGCAACAATTTCCCAATCAATGCGATCCTTAGCCACGATTTACTGGAAAGCTGTTTCGGCCGGTCTGCCCTAATCAGCGATGTTACCTTGTACGAGGATCACCCATCAAGCTACGCGGCCGATGTTAGCAGACGCCATCGATGGATTCGCGGGGACTGGCAGATTGCCGCTTGGCTGTTTCCTCGAGTTCGAGGCAGCGATTCAAAACTGACAAACAACCCAATCTCTGCTCTATCGAAGTGGAAGATCTTCGACAACCTGCGCCGGAGCGTGATGCCCATCGCGATGGTGTCTTTGCTATTGTGTGCTTGGATACTTGGTTCTCAGTCCATCGCAATTGCGACCACTTGGTTTGTTATCCTGGTCGTGACGGCGCCAAGAATCATGGCAGCGCTCATTGATTTTGCATTCAAGCCTACTGATCTTTCTGTCGCAACTCATCTTCGATCAGGCCTACTTGCATTGATTCGCCCTATTGCTCAGTCTCTATTCACCTTGATCTTTTTGCCATACGACCTGTGGATCAGTGCAGATGCCATCGTACGGACCTTAGTGCGAGTGCATTGGACCAAGCGACGACTGCTCGAGTGGCGAACTTCAAGCGACTCGGAACGAGCGGCTCGTTCGGACTTGTGGGGATTCTGCCGTTCCATGGCGGCCGGCCCTGTCGTGGCCATCCTTACCCTCCTGCTAATCACCTTTATCAATAATCAATCGCTTGCTGTCGCGTTCCCGTTCCTGTTTTTATGGCTCGTTTCCCCTGTCATTGCATGTTGGCTGAGTCGGTTAACGCCTTTAAGAGTCGTACAGCTCAAAGCTCCGCAACGGCAATTTCTTAGAACCATGGCGCGTCGAACTTGGCGATACTTCGAAGTTTTCGTGACGGAAGCAGATAACTGGTTGGCTCCAGACAACGTTCATGTGAACCCGCAGGAAGTTATCGCTTCACGTACCAGCCCAACCAATATCGGTATGGCTCTCTTAGCCGATCTCGCTGCCTATGACTTTGGTTACTGCAGCGTCTCGAGACTTTTGACTCGTACTCAAAATACCTTTGGCACTCTATCCAAGATGGAACGGCATCGCGGTCACTTCTTCAATTGGTATGATACCAAGACCTTGGCTCCTTTGTTGCCTCGCTATGTATCGACGGTAGACAGCGGAAACCTTGCGGGGCATCTGCGAGTGCTAGCCGCTGGGCTGGAAGAGCTGATCGACGCATGTATTGTTCCACCTCGAGTCTTCGATGGTTTGCAAGATACCTTGGACGTCTTGAAGCAGGAAATCGAAACGAATGCACCTCAAGTCGGGGATGTTGCTAATCGGCTGGTCGGTTACTCCAACTGTCGCCGCATTGAATTGCAATCGGAGACGCTTGCTCAGCAAGAGGTCAATCTGAAGTCGGCGCTGCTTGCACTGCCAAGGCTGGAGCAGGAAATGGCAGAGATATTGACGACCTTACCCTTGCAAGGTGAATCGTCCTGGTGGTGCAACTCGATTCAGCAAACTTGTCGTGAACAAATCGATGATCTGACATTGATGGGGAGGTGGGCGCTTCACGCGATGCCGAAGGAACAATCGCGAAACGAGCAAACACCTCGCTGCCAAGAACTTTTCAGTGCACTTCAGGCGGAGTTGGATTGCGTTTCTGCCTCACCGACTTTGAGAACCATTGCAACCTTGCCCGAAAGAGTTGGCAAAACGCTCAACCTGCTTCAAGCAAGTTGGAATACGCAACACGAAGGAACGAATCGCACCCTATCGAGCGGTCTCTCTTCAACAGAATCATGGTTGACCGAATTGGAGTCGGCGATGATGGAATCAGCCGAGTTCGCTTCGAATCGAATCCACAAACTGGAGCGGTTGGCACGCGAAAGCAGAGAACTCGCCGATATGGATTTTGACTTTTTAGAGAGCAAGATGCGCGATCTATTTGCAATTGGTTTTAACATAACCGAAAACCAGCTCGATTCGGGTTGCTATGACTTGTTGGCCTCCGAAGCCCGCCTTGCAACATTCGTGCTCATTGCACAGGGGCAACTCGGGCAGGAACATTGGTTCGCTCTTGGACGATTGCTTACCAGCACCAAAGGGGAGCCTGCTCTTCTCAGTTGGAGCGGATCGATGTTTGAATACCTGATGCCCCTTTTGGTGATGCCTACTTACGATTTCACACTGCTCGATCAGACATATAGAGCTGTCGTGGCTAGGCAAGTTGAATATGGTCGTCAGCGGGGTGTACCTTGGGGAGTGTCCGAGTCGGGCTATCAGGCTTTCGATCTTCATCTGAACTATCAGTATCGCGCGTTCGGGGTTCCAGGCTTGGGGCTGAAACGGGGGTTGGCGGACGATTTGGTGATCGCTCCTTATGCATCCGCACTTGCATTGATGGTGTCCCCTGATGTTGCCTGTAAAAATCTCGAACGTTTGGCACGCGAAGACCGGGCGGGTGCATATGGTTTCTATGAAGCGGTGGATTATACGCCTTCGCGATTGCCACCTGGTACCAGTAGCGTCACCATTCGCCAATACATGGCACATCATGCCAGCATGAGCTTGCTGTCTTACGCGTACGTACTTTTGGATAAGCCCATGCAGCGGCGATTCAGTCTGGACCTTGCGTTTCGTTCGACCGAACTCTTGCTGCAAGAGCGCGTTCCACGAACCACTGTACCTCTCTACCCGCACGCCAATGAAGCGAGTGCAACGCGATCCACGGTTGCCGAAGATTCAGGAACCATGCGTGTGCTTACGGACCCAGCGACCAGTGTTCCCGAGGTGCATCTTCTGTCCAATGGCCAGTACCATGTGGTGATAACAAGTGCTGGGGGGGGCTACAGCCGTTGGCGTGGGAATTCGGTCACACGTTGGCGTGAAGATCCAACGCGAGATTGCTGGGGTAACTTCTGCTACATCCGAGACCTTGATAGCGGCAAAGTATGGTCTACCGCATGGCAGCCGACCACATCGACCGCAAGCAAATACGAAGCTATTTTCACTCAGGCGCGTGCGGAATTTCGAAGGATCGATGAGCAGATCGAAACGCACACCATGATCAGCGTTGCCTCGGAAGATGACTTAGAAGTCCGCCGAACGAAGTTCACCAACCGATCCGATCGAGTTCGGCGAATCGAAGTCACCAGTTATGCCGAAGTTGTCTTAGCACCACAGCCCCAAGATGAATCCCATCCCGCATTTAGCAACTTGTTCGTGCAAACCGAACTGTTGCCATCGCAGGGCGCAATCCTGTGCACACGTCGCCCTCGTTCGTCCGAGGAACATCCACCTTGGATGATTCAAATGATGACCGTCTCAGGTTCACAACTGGAAGAAGTGTCGTTTGAAACCGATCGGATGCGATTCCTGGGGCGCGGGCAAACAACGGCTTTGCCCGAAGCGCTCGCAAATCGATCTCCATTGTCGAATAGCCAAGGTGCGACGTTAGATCCTATCGTGAGTATTCGCAGGGTCATCCTGTTGCAGCCAAATCAAACTGTGACCGTGGATGTGATCACAGGCGTCAGTGAATCTCGAAGCATTGCGGAAGCGATGGTGGAGAAATATCTCGATCCTAGCCTGGCAGACCGAGTGTTCGAACTCGCTTGGAGCCGCGGCCTGATCATGTTGCAACAGTTGAACGCTTCGGAATCGGAAGCGCTTCACTTCAGCCGTTTGGCTGGGTCCGTGATCTTCACTTCAGGATTGCGACGCGCTAAGGCAAGCGTTCTTATCCAAAACCGTCGAGGGCAGTCGGGGCTATGGAGCTACGGCATTTCTGGTGACTTGCCGATCGTTCTTGTGCGAATTCGCGATGCCAACAAACTGGATTTGGTTCGGGATGCTGTGCGAGCTCACGCTTTTTGGAGAATGAAGGGGCTTGCTGTCGATCTGGTGATTTGGAACGAGGATGATTCCGTTTATCGTCAGTCCCTGCAAGAATCGATTCTTGACGTGGTAGCGGCAAGTCCTGAAGCGGCCCTGGTCGACAGGCCCGGTGGTGTTTTTGTTCGTCGCGGCGAACATATGTCGGAAGAAGATCGAGCGTTGCTTCAGACTGTGGCACGGGTCGTGCTCCAGGACGACGCGGGCTCCCTAACGGATCAAGTGAATCGTCGTATTCGGACCGAAATGCCGATACCAAGGTTTCGAGCCATCAAGATGCGTGCCGATGCTGCCGGCCTCATGGAAGCTACGGCGGAAATTCCATTTGAATCGTCGGGGCAGTCTAATGTACAGAAGACTGTTGACTCGACAGTACGGGATCTTGCTTTTGACAATGGTCTTGGCGGGTTCAGTCGAGACGGACGGGAGTATGTGATTACGCTGAAGTTGGGGGACGCGACACCAGCTCCATGGGTGAATGTGATTGCGAATGCAAAGATTGGAACGGTGATTTCGGAAACTGGTAGTGCTTATACTTGGGCAGAGAATAGCCATGAATTTCGATTGACAACCTGGAATAACGATCCTGTTTCCGATACCCCGAGCGAAGCGATCTACTTGAGGGATGAAGAGACCGGTGCCTTCTGGTCCCCGTCGCCATCCCCGGCAAGGGGGCATGGCACCTACGTTTCTAGGCATGGTTTCGGTTACAGCATCTTCGATCATACCGAAGACGGCATCACAACTGAGCTCTGTATTTATGTATCGATCGACGAGCCGATCAAATACGCTCGGCTCAAAATCACCAACCGGTCTGGTCGGCAACGAAGACTTTCAGCAACAGGTTATTGGGAATGGGTGCTAGGGGAGGTGCGAAGCAAATCGATCATGCATATCACAACGGATCTAGACCCTGTTACCAACGCGATCTTTGCAAGGAATCCCTACAGTCCCGAGTTTGCGGACCGGATCGCGTTTGTCGATTGCAGTGAAACCAATCGCACGATTACCTGCGATCGAGCGGAATTCTTAGGGCGTAACGGCACGCCACAAAACCCACTAGCCATGCGTAAAGCAAAACTCTCCAATCATGTCGGAGCCGCTCTGGATCCCTGCGCTGTGATGCAGACACAAATGACCATTGAGGATGGCGGCGAAAAGACGGTGATGTTCACCATTGGCAGTGCACGAAGCGAAGACGAAGCCCGGCAACTCATATTGAAAACGCGAGGTGCCGAAAACAGCTACCGGGCGCTCGAGGAAGTTTGGCACTACTGGAGCCAGACGCTAGGGGCCGTTCATGTCGAAACACCCGATCCAGCGGTCAATTTCTTGGCCAATGGCTGGCTCATTTATCAAACCCTGTCCTCCCGCATGTGGGCTCGGTCTGGATTTTATCAGTCCGGTGGAGCTTATGGCTTTCGCGATCAACTTCAAGACTCAATGGCCCTGATTCATGCCGAGCCGAGCTTGTTCCGCGAACAAATCCAAAGGGCAGCGTCGCGACAATTTTTAGAGGGTGACGTCCAGCATTGGTGGCATCCACCTACCGGTCGCGGCGTTCGCACTCATTTTTCAGATGATCTGCTATGGCTACCACTTGCGCTTTGCCGTTACGTCCAAATGACAGGCGATACCGATTTGCTGGACGAAACGATCCCCTATCTTGCGTCGAGACTTTTGCACGAGGACGAAGAGGCCAATTATGATCTGCCACAAGTCTCCGATGAAATTGGTTCGATCTACGACCATGCATTGCGCGCCATCAACCGATCCTTAAAGTTCGGAACCCACGGCCTGCCATTGATGGGCTGCGGAGACTGGAACGATGGAATGAACTTGGTCGGACAGCATGGTAAAGGAGAAAGCGTTTGGCTTGCGTTCTTCCAGTACGAAGTTTTGAATCAGTTCGCTCTTCTTGCAAGACGGCGGGAGGATTCCGGTACTGCAGATCGGCTTGAATTGGAAGCTGGGCGATTGCGTGGAAACATTGAGCAGTTTGCTTGGGACGGACAATGGTACCGACGCGCGTACTTCGACGATGGAACCCCGCTGGGCTCGTCCGAGAATGCGGAATGCCAAATCGACTCGATCTCGCAAAGCTGGTCGGTGCTTTCCGGAGCTGGTACTCAGGATCGTACTGCCATTGCCATGGAAAGCGTCTACCAACGGCTGGTCGAGACCGAGAATAAGATAATCCTTTTGCTAGACCCGCCCTTTGATAAGTCGACACTGAATCCTGGCTACATTAAAGGATACGTTCCCGGTGTACGTGAGAACGGGGGCCAATACACTCACGGAGCAATCTGGACCGCGATGGCATTTGCTGAGATGGGACAGACCGATCGAGCCTGGGAATTATTCTCGCTGATGAACCCAATCCATCACGGTTCGACTTCGGTGGCCATGAAAAAGTATCGCGTCGAACCGTACGTTGTTGCGGCCGATGTGTACGGAGTTGCCCCGCATGTCGGGCGGGGGGGCTGGACATGGTACACGGGCTCCGCCGGTTGGATGTACCGACTGATCACAGAATCGCTTTTAGGTCTCCGGGTAGAAGTTGACGAGCTGCATTTCAACCCAAGGCCTCCCAAAGATTGGCCATCTTACAAAATACACTATCGATATCGCAATACGTTCTATCACATCACCGTTCATGCAGCAGAATCGACGTTGGCAGGTACTGGTAATGGAATCCAATCGTTAACGCTTGACGGAGTTGCTCAATCCGAACAGTTTTTGAAACTGGTCGATGACCAAGCTCATCATGATGTTGATCTTCAATTGGGTGAATAAAGCCATGGTATTCGAAAGCAATTGAAAAGAGAGTCGTCGGGAAATACCCAATCCAAACCGCAGTATTGAAAACGATTTGAGCTGGTTTACGCTGGGCCAATACGTGATGTTGGTGGAGTACGCAGGCCGGATGCTGCGTAATAGCAAGGCTTCGATTTCGGCGGAAGTTGCAGATGTGTTTGCGAAGCTTGGTTGCACGCCCGAGACTTGGGGAGTTCGGATGTCGAAGCTTGCAGGAAGCCGTTTGCTGCGTCGATTTCTTGCGGCGACTCGGGACAAGCTGCGTGAGTTGGCAGGGAAGTTGCAAGTTCGGCATCTTTCCAATGTAGGTTGATCCGCTGGGGTCCAACTTCCATTGAGTTCTGCGGGGGCGAGTGCTTCGCGTCGAAGCTGCCTATCTCATTAGGGCAGCCATGGTTCCGCTGCTCAATCGCCATTTTTCTAGGGAAGTTGTCCATCTCCCGGTGGAGTCTTATTCGCAACTTCTCAGCGAAGCGTCTCATGTGCAACCTGTCTGACGTCCGTTGATAGTATCTGAAGTCGGCTACGTAGACGGAAGCAATTTTGCGAGCCACGGAATTGCTGTGCCTGTCCTTTTGTGGCCAAAAAAAGTTTCTAAAATTGACCGCGGCCGACCGGCCACTTCGGTGCATGGTTTTGTTCTGGCTTTTTTTCGTGCTCGTGCTCGTGCTCGTGCTCGTGCTCGATCCATCAAGCAATTGTATCATTCCATCCTGGTCAACGCGCTGATCGGGCAGGAATTTGGTAACGGATAAGCGAATGGAGATAAGGAGCATGATCCGCGAGTAAGGGAACGGCGGTTTGTGATCCGTAACAGAAGTCGCGTTGATGCCATGCACGCGAAGAGTTCGATTACGAGCACGAGCACCGTCCGCCAAGGCGGACTGAGCACGAGCACGATGGGGTCCTGTAGTCGCGTAGGCCAGAACGCCTGCATTCATCGAGTCGCCGGGGTAGAGCCACCATCAGGAAGCGGCTGATCGGCGACTTCGATGCAATGCTTTGTTCGTTGCTTCGGTTGGTAGATAGGACGCCCCGATTCAAGGGCACGCTTCCGGGCGGCCTCAACGTATGCATGTAGATCACCACCGTGTTCGGCCAGCAGCTTTTCGCGTGTAGCGTGAATCTCGTCCAAAATTGGATTAGATGTCATTGTCAGGGTCTCCCAAAAACTGAATAGGTGTGCAGACCAAAATTCGTGGCAGTTGCAGATCTTCCAGTAAACGATAGAGTCGAGGAAGCTCGGTTGCGTTCGCGATGTGGCGACAATTTTGCGTCAAAAAATATTCTACCCCTGCAAGCACGGCAGAGGCAACATGCAACGCGTCTAATCGAGCTTTCTGCGTAATCGGTGGTTGGCACCGTTTGAAGCACCGTTTGAAGGAACCTATCGTTTTGTTCGGCCACTTTCAACGCTGCATCAACCTTCCTACATCGGCGACGTCCGGCAGCGCGAAGCGAGTAGTCCGGTGGCTGCGCTGAGGTCTAGATCCGCCACGAGCAAGCCTTCTTGTCCATAGGGTTGAAAGCACTGCAGCGTACCATCCGGACGCGCGACTGCCGACGTGGTGCCGGAACCTTCGCTCGCGCAGTTCACCGATGCGAAGTAACATGTGTTCTCCGCCGCACGACACATTATCGCCTTCTCGTGGAAGGTGTTTGCGGGATCGGCGAATGTGGACGGACGGTAGCTGCCGCGCTCGGCAACATGAGCGTGGGGGTGGAATACGACTTGCGCACCTCGACGCGCGGCCCAGCGAACGGTCTCCGGATACCGCCACCCTTCGTGGCAGATAACCACGCCGAAGGTCAGCGGCCCAGCGGTGAAGACTCGACGCTCGGTCCCGAGTGCAGGATAGATGGTTTCCTCCGACGGGTCGATTTGACCTTTGTCTTGCCACCCCGCGATCGTACCGTCGGGATGGATGACACACGCCGTGATCTGCAAGCCGCGTTCGGTCACGCGTTCCGTGCCCAATATGACCGTGATGTGGGCAGCCCTAGCAGCAGCCGCCACATCTGCCCAAGCCCGTTCGAGGAAAACCGGATCAGGCGATGGCGCTGTCGTGCCCGGCCACCGATACCCCGGCACGAAGCATTCCGGAAAGCAGATCACGAGCGCGCCTTGTCGACTTGCCTCAGCGACAGCCGATGTCGCCAGACGAACGGACTCCTTCGGTGTCGCAGGCACGCGGATGTTCGCAAGGGCGATACGGACGGTGCTCATGCCAGCACTCCGCTGCGGCGTCGCGCCAAGATCTCGCAAATGCGTTTCATCGTTGACTTTCCTGCGGCCTAACGCCCGCGGTAACCCGGCGGCGGCCAAGTACCGTTGACTTCAGGACCGACCCGATCCGCCGCTCGGGTTCACCGCTTTGTTAGGGATTGTTGGTCTTCATGCGGAAGAGGTTGTATTGCCGGTTTCCAAGATTGACTCGGACGTGCCCCGCAGGTTTGATAGGAATAACCAGTTCGGTGGCAATCTTCTGGCCGTCCGCCGTCACATCGGAAAGACGCAGCACGCCCGATTTCTCGTCGTATCTCCAAGCTGCCTCGACACGGTTTGGAGCAGTGTCGTTTAGAAGGAGTTCCTGAACCAAGTCTGGCGGGAGCGGTTGACCTTTGTTCTCGATCAAGACGGTAGTGTCATCGAATGTCCACGAAAGATTCTGCCGAATATCGGTTAGGCGACTACCCGTTAGCCTTGCGGTTGTCACGGGGCTATCGCCTCCAGTGGTTAGCGGGCGTTGACACCCGCCAAGAAACGCGATTCCCGTGATGACAGCAAAGACCACAATGACGCTACGACTCTTGTACCATCCAGATGGCAACATAGATTCTTTCATTGGATCCTTAACGCCCGCATTCATCTAGCGGCGGGAGAAATGCCTGTTTTGTCAGCGCACCGGATCGCCGCATAGATGCAATGCTTTGTTCTGATTTCTTATTGATTTGCCAGCCCTGATCGATCTTGTATTGGTCGATTAGGATGTCAGTACCACGAGTACTGTCTTCGATCATTGTATGGATTTGATTGTCACGTTGCAACACAATTGCACGCGAGGTTTGCGTGGATGCATGATAATGCAATCCACGACTTGGCCCTGGCGTACTGGAGTGCATTGCTGTCTCCAATCAAAACGAACCTGGCGAAATGGGTAAGCTATTAGTGTCGATTTTGTGTTCGATTAGTGTTCCATAACTCCTTGAATTCATGCAGCGAAGGGAGGAACACTAATCGGCACTAATCTCCACTAATGAAATACAGCACGTCATCGAGCACTGGAAAATCAGAACGTTGGCGATCACGCATTCGCCGCAAAGAAACTATGATTCAAATTCGCGGCCGACCGGCGACTTAGGTCCATCGCTTGGTTCGGCGTGCCTTTGATGTACGCCGTGATACCCGTGATGTCGAAGTACCCGGCTGCACCCGTCAGCCGCGCCGTCGGACAGTCACACTGGAATCGTACCGTGCCGTCTTTGCGCTCAACGAGCAAGTCGCCGGTGTTTGTCGTCCCCCAGCCCGGGAGCGAGACTTCCCGCAGGTCAAAAAACCGCAAGCTGGCTTGGGCGGTGTTGGCACCGGCCGGCCACCGCGGTGCTGGCTTGTCCGGGAAGCACGGCATCTCGATAAGCAATTCGAGGGTTGGCCCGTCGCGGTGTAACAGGACGGAGTGAAATTCGACACCGCAGAGCTGCGGTGGTTGGCTGTATTACGCCAGGACGACGCGCGGGTACTGAGCCAAGTCCCACCACATCAGACGCCCTCCGCCTCCGTCGCCGAACGATTGCGATCAGCGGCTCGCGACCTTGGGCGATCCACACCGCCGGATTCTATCGCGAGTCCGCTGCATTGCGTTGTTAGGCGCTTCAGCTGAATACATGGGATCAAAACGTAATGTGAATCACGCCAAAGCTGTTCCGGTCAATGCTGCCGAACCACCTGACGAGAAAGTCATGAGTCTCGCGGAGGGTACCAATGTACTCCTCGTCGGCGTCTGGGTTGTTATCGGCCACAAAAGCTTGAAGGGCGGTCGCATCAGGTGGATGTGAGCGGAGATACTCCGCAAAGCTTGATGCGAAATCCGCAGAGATGACGAAATAGTTGTCGTCGACCATGGCGCTTCTCAGGGCAACGTTAAGGTGCTCGGGGAGGGATGCCGTGACGAACGAGAGCAGGTAGTCGATGAAAGCGAACCCTGAGAAGTCGAAGTCGGTTTTGCCTGTGG
>JBIKLJ010000251.1:0-6439 GCA_044359895.1 Pirellula sp. | reverse complement strand
TTTAAGTCTGTCAAAGAGCTATGGAAGCTTCGGCAAAAGCTCCAAGGTTGGAATCCTGAAATAACGATCGACTTGCAAGGGCTAACCAAAAGCTCATTGATCGCTTGGTTGTCGGGCGCCAAGCAACGTCTCGGATTTAATCGCGATACGTTTGACGGTCGGGAACTGAGCACGTTCTTTAACAATCACTTGTACCAATCGGATTCCAACCATATCGTCGATCGTGGTATCGATTTGCTGGCTCTGCTTGGAATAAAAAACGAGAAGGTTGTCTTTGATTTGCCTGAATTTGATGCGGATCGTCGTTTTGCCAGCCAATCACTTTCGGAACTTGGCATAACAGGACCATTCTGCACCATCAACGTGGGAGCGGGTTGGCCATCCAAGATTTGGCCTTCGCAGCGATACGCTGATGTTGCAAATCATCTTGGTAAAACACATGGCCTACCTAGCCTCGTTGTTTGGTCGGGCGATAAAGAGCGTTTGGCTGCGGTTGAGATTGCCGCCAAATCCAGCTCCTATTCGAAACTTGCTCCCGCAACAACTCTTACCCAGCTCCGGAGCTTGATCCGCCAGAGTCGATTGTTTGTTGGATCGGATACGGGGCCCATGCACTTGGCAGCGGCACTTGGTGTGCCAACTATTGGGATGATTGGCCCAATGCCGCTTCAGCGTGTGTCGCCCTACGGAGAGCAGAACATCGGAGTCCAACGCGATTCGCTTCCGGCTCATTTGGCGTCGCAGCGCAAATCCAACTGTGGGCCAATGCTGTCTATTCAAGTGGAGGACGTAAAGGCCGCATGCGACACCATTCTCAATCGATCGTACCAGCTAGAGACAAAAGTCGCGTGAGCTCCCGCAGCGGGAATCCTCCATTGCTCTTAGTCAAACGACTGGTGTAAAGTACCAACAAATGCCTTCTATCTGGCGCCGCATCTGAAAAGGAGTTCCAATGCCTGCTATCGACCTACCCACTCTCGCAAAACGAGTCCATGGCGAACTCTTTTCCCGAGACACTGAGCAGTGGATTACCGGAGCGGCTCCGTTGGCGGATGTTGAGTCTGGACACATTACGCTCATTGATCATGAAAAATATCTGCCTCGTTTGCAAGAATCGCGTGCGGCAGCATGCATCACCAACCGATCGTTTCCCGACGTAGCGATTCCACAAATAGTCGTTCCCAATCCGCACGAAGCGTTTGCCAAGATTTGCGAACTCTTTCGGCCTCAAGTGGTGATTCATCAACCTTACGGTATTGATCGACTAGCGAGCGTTGCTGAATCGGCGCAAATCAGCAAGAAAGCCACTGTTCAAGCCTTTGCGAGCATCGCAGATGATTGCAGAATCGATGATGGAACTCACATTCATCGTGGCGTGACCGTGATGAACGGTTGCCAAATTGGAAAGGACTGCCAGTTGTACCCCGGAGTTGTTTTGTATCCTGGAACCATTCTGGGCGATCGAGTTACCTTGCACGCAGGGTGCGTTTTGGGGGCTCACGGGTTCGGATATCGTATGGAAAATGGCTGCCATATCCCGACGTCGCAATTGGGCTGGGTTCATATCGAAGACGATGTTGAAATCGGAGCGAACTCGACCGTCGATCGCGGTACGTACGGCGCAACTCGCATTGGCGAAGGAACCAAAATCGATAATTTGGTGATGATTGCGCACAACTGCAATATCGGCAAACATAACCTGATATGTTCGCAAGTTGGAATTGCCGGAAGCACCAGCACCGGGGACTATGTTGTGCTTGCTGGGCAAGTTGGGGTACGCGATCACGTTCATATCGGATCGCGAACCATGGTCGGGGCGCAAGCCGGAGTCGCCGCCGACGCTGGCGAAGACCAAATACTCTTGGGAAGCCCTGCTATCCCTCGTCATGAACAGGCCATACTTTTTGCCTCACTCAACCGCTTGCCCGAGTTGCGAAAAACGGTCAAGCAATTGACACGGAAGGTCGAACAGCTAAGTGCACCTAAGTCGGAAGCAACATGAGCGGGTCGGAAGTCATTGGAATTGTAGCAGGCTGGGGGGAATACCCGATGATGGTTGCTCGATCGCTTCGCGAGCAAGGGCATACCGTGGTCGTCGCTGCCGTCCATGATCACGCACCTAAAGAAATCGAGCAATTAGCGCATCACACCAAGTGGGTTGGTGTTTGTAAACTAGGGCAAATGCAACGCTTCTTCCGGCAGCACGGCGTCAAGCATGTGTGCCTTTCTGGCAAGCTTTTTAAAGATAGGATTTTGTTTCAAGGTTGGGGCTGGATGGGACACTTTCCGGATTGGGAATGTGTTAAAACGATGCTCCCCATTTTTTATTCTCGATATCGCAATACGACAGATGATTCCTTGCTGGGAGCGGTCGTAGACTCGTTTGGACGATGTGGCATGAAAACAATCCCAGGCACAGAATTCGCTACTCAATTGATTGCCGAAGCAGGGGTGCTAACCAAGCGCAAACCAAACAACAATGAACTCGCTGATATTGAATTTGGTTGGGCGATCGCAAAGCAAATGGGTGGATTAGACATTGGGCAAAGCGTCACCGTTCGGGATCGAACTATCCTTGCGGTGGAAGCCATCGAAGGAACCGACGCCTGTATCGTTCGAACGGGAGATATCTGCCGCCGAGGTGGTTTCACTTTGGTCAAGGTCGCGAAACCTCAGCAGGATATGCGGTTCGACGTACCCACGATTGGGCCTCAAACCATCGAGAAGATGAAACTCCACGGCGGAAAATCGATCGCGATCGAGGCAGGTAAGACGATCTTGATTCATCGCGAAAGAACACTTGAGATGGCCAACGAATTCGGAATCACGATCGTATCCCGAGAATAGATATAAGTTGTTTTCAAAGGTCGTAAGTATTCCTGTTCTTCTTCTGTCACTTCCTCGTCAGCCACTGCGTTAAGTACTCATCGCGATGTTTCTCAGCCAAAGTCTCCCATTGGTCCTCTGGGATGGTTAACGGTTCCGCTGTGCCGGGTGCAGGTTCTGGATGGAATGCTCGGATGCCATGCAATGCAATCCAACGCGCATCATAATCATGGGGTGTTCTCGATCCCATTGCACCGCGTACTTCATGATTTGCTTGGAGTTTTCAAGATCCTGGAATTGTTCTAGTTTGAGCAAGCTTACCATCCCACGGGTTGAGTCCATGCCTTTTGATATGGGCTTTCTTGGGTGGGATTGGTTGGCGGTTTATCACTGGTGATGGTCGCTCGGACATACAGTTCGTCACCGGTCAAGGTGTAGGTTGCTTTGAGCCCAGTCACGGTGGCGAAAACCTTGCCAACATCGGCGGAGTAGTCTAGGGTTTCGGATGTTTCTGAGTTGCTCGGCGATAAGGCGCGAGGAGAGGTCGTTTCGTCGAAGCGTTTGGGCGTTCCGATAAACTGAGTCGTGAACTGAGCGTCGCCCTGCGCTTTGATCTCGATGGTGATGGTGCGAGTCGATTGGTCGAATTCTAGGTTTTCCAGTTCTACCCCGGTGGACGCATAAAAGTCTCCGTCTTTCATGGCGGTCAAGATGGATTCAGGCGTTAGCCATCGCGAACGGACCATGATCCATCCTCGACCGGGTGAGGCTTTCGTTTTGCCGTGGTAGTCATGGCTATCGTCGGTAGCTAGCCCCATCAAAGGTGGCGCTTTGAACTGGCTCAACCGCAGGGTACTGGTGATGTCCCAAAGCGCTTCTAAGCTATGTCGTCGTTCGCTCCCCAAGTCGCCGTCACCCTCAACACCATTCCAGACTTCAAAAAACTCATCTTCCACCAGTGCTGCGAGATCTTCTGCAGAGATGCCTTTGTCACCCAGGTTTGGATGATTTAAGTGAGGCAGGATAATTCTGCCTGTCTGTTTTGCTTGGGCATCTACGGCTCGCAAATTGTTTTGAATCATTTCTCGAACGGTGGCCCCACCTTGAGGTGCAATTTTTTCAAGTATGTTCGTGGCGTTGATGTGAGCATGTTTGTCCGTAATCTCTTGGGAGGAAATCATCAGAAACTCGCCCGTCGATTCGACCAAAGCACGAACTTCGTCAAGAGGTTTCAAACGAACTTCGAGATCGTTCGATTCGGTATTGTTGCGCATCTGCACCCAGTCTTTTCCAAACTTCGCCAAGTATTTTGGCAATACTTCTTTTCCGCCGCGGGATTCCACTTTCGAGATCGGCATCCATTTGAATCCTTGGCTTAGGATATTGTGGTCCGACAATGCAAGAAAGTGATATCCATGTCCACGGTACCAATCCGCAACCATTTCCGGAAAATCGTCGCCGTCGCTCCATAACGTGTGAGTATGCAGATTGCCTTTGTACCACTGTGCTGGTGTATCGTTGTTTGCTGATACATCGTTAGATGATTGCGCTTCGAACGCATTCGAATCCGATTGTGCGAACAGAGGTTTTGCATTCCAACCCACAAGCGTGGCAATGATGACAAGAAAAAAGCAAAGGGTGATACGCATGAAAATACTTTCGGGTAAGCGAGACTCCATTGGCTATGCAAAAGAAGCTTCAACATGCCATCTCGATTGCAATTTTGTTGGTAGCCCTCAGGAAGTCAATCCGTAACCGGGGCCCGCTCGTTGAAGTTCTTGTTAACTGTCCACGTCGAAGTCTATTGGGTGGCTTACAATAGGACGAATCACGACTCGCCGAATTTTGGATCTGGTACACCAAAAAGGAATCAATTCCGAATGCTCGAATGGTTGCTCGGAAAAAGAAGATATCTGCTCAAGCAAGAAGCAACGCGCGATGAGCTTCGAAGGCTGCGCCGTTTGCTTTGGCAAGCGGAGTTGATGGAATTGGGGCAACTCCATCAGCTTGTGAAGTGGACGCGAGTCTTTGTCGCTGAAAAGCACTGGGAGGGTTGCGAGGGACTGGTGGTAACCGACGATATGAAATGGATGATTGCCTCTATGGCTGGAATGATCGTTCTGGCTTATCCCGATTGGTACTTTGACCGCACCTCCACGATACTGATTTATCCGACAACCTACGTTGCACGCGTGGAGCCGCAGTATTTTACGAATACTTACAATGCAACTCTTGGCGGCGAGTTTCATCGGGCGGGTCAGACCATTTACCGCGGGCCTGTTGTTTTAAACTGGAGAGACATACATTCGGCTTCGCAGGGGCCTAACGAAGGCCATCATTTGGTGGTTCATGAATTTGCTCATCAGTTGGATATGATCAATGGTCCTTCCGCGGATGGGCTACCTCCGTTGCCCGCATCGGTAGACGAAGGCATATGGCGGCGAGCCATGAAGGCGGAGTATGAGCTGGCTCGGGAGATGGTGTCGCAGGGGCACAAGATTTTGATGGATGACTATGGCTTGAGTCACGAGAGCGAGTTCTTTGCGGTTGCGAGCGAGCTTTATTTTCAGATGCCAGAAACGTTGGCCGAGTATCATCCCAATGTTTACGTTCTTTTAAGAGACTTTTACGTTACGGAGCTGCATTCTTTCCCGGAAAGGTAAGATCGAAGTCGTCAGTTTTCAGTCGTCAGTTTTCAGTCGTCAGTTTTCATGGAAGAAAGCCTAGGTGGTGCCCCTTGGCAGGGGCCATTTCTGTACAATGGCGATTCGTGTTTTAGGTCCGGACCTCCTCGTGCTCAATGAAACGGTACTCTTGTCGTTCGAGGCGATCGAGTACGAGTACCGCGGGTGCTGAGTACGAGTACGAGAAAACGCACAAGCGGCGTACCAATACATTCAGTTTTTGTCTCACACAAATCAGAAGTTTCTTAGTATGTCAAATGCTTCATCGGAACACAGTCAGGGCAGCGGCAACACATGGGCAATTGTCGCGGGGATTTTGGGAGTGATGTTCTTGGTCATGCTGGTTTGCACTGGCGTCTTGGCTGCGCTGCTGATCCCAGCGGTCCAATCAGCCAGAACTGCGGCGCGCCGCATGTCCAGTTCTAACAATGTTAAGATGCTCTCGTTGGCGCTTTTGAATTACGAGTCGACTTACCGAGCGTTGCCTCCGGCCTATACCGTGGACGCTGATGGAAATCGACTTCACAGCTGGCGCACGTTGTTGCTTCCATTTATGGATAGTTCTGGACTTGCCCAGAAAATCGACATGTCCAAACCTTGGAATCATCCGGATAACGCGTTTGCTTTGGATTACGACATACCCGGGTTCCGGTCTCCGTTGGGAAATACAAAACCAGGATATACCAGTTATCTTGCGATTGTGGATTCTTCGACTACTTTAGTTGGCGGCCAGCCCACCTATTTACGAGAGATGATTGACGGGATGTCGAATACGATTTGGATTTATGAGACTTCCGATTCCAAGGCAGTCCATTGGATGGAGCCGACCGATGGTTCGATTCAGGATTTTCAGGATGAAGTCACAAGCACGTTACCCAAGCCTGTTCCTGGCACGGTGTGCGGACTTGTTGACGGTTCGGTGACTTTCC
>JBIKLJ010000250.1:0-6440 GCA_044359895.1 Pirellula sp. | reverse complement strand
GGCGACTGGCTTCTCGCAAAAAACGTGTTTCCCAGCTGCAACCGCAGCCTCCATCTGGGCCGGACGAAACCCAGGCGGAGTCGCCAAACAAACGACGTCCACATCGGTTGCTAGAATATTTTCGAGAGCCTCCCAACCTGAAAAGCACTGTTCTTCACTGACTGCATATTGTTCGCCCAGCGTCTTCTGCAGTTGCTTCTTCCCATCTTGCAAGCGATCGTAAAAAACGTCTGCAATCGCAGTAAGCCGACAACCTGCGTCCGCTTTCATCGCATCGTTGGCAGCACCGCTTCCTCGTCCACCACAACCAATAAGCCCCACCTTGATAATGTCGCTGCCGGCTGCATGGACGCTTCTACTGAGGAAACTGGAACTACCAGCCATGGCAGTCGTTGCCACCGCAGTCGAAAGAGCGCTGGAGGACAAAAAGTCTCGTCGATTGGATGGAAGCTCGGACTTTGGATCAGTGGACATAGAGGACGCCTTTTTACAACGGAGTTAGTGAGAAGGGTGGAGGTAGGAGTTGAATTCGCTTATCTTAGCCACGAGGCACATCGCAAAAACGCGATGCAAGGCCCATTCAACACTTCGGTTATAACCCAACCTAATCGGTATGCAACACGACTCCTCGGACTCCGACCCGGAAAATATCAATCAAATGACCGAAGGAACGTCGATTGACCCAAAATCGAAGGTCGACCTGGATTCAAAGACCCAACCCATTCATATCCAGGATCAAATCGAACGCTCCACTCCGCAGCGCGACCGATTCTTTGACCTTCTGGATGAAGACCGATTTTTGCAATGGACCGCCACAGACCTTCCCATCGAACTGGAAATTGGATCTGGCAAAGGGCTTTTCCTTACCAATGCGGCAAAACAGAATCCCGACCGCCGATATGTTGGGCTGGAGTTAGCCGGAAGTTATGCCGTCGATTGCCAAAACCGAGTCACTAAACTGGGACTCGAAAACGTCAAGTTTTTCGCCTGTGACGCAGTGATGGTGCTGGACCGTGACGTCAAGGAAGCATCGTTAGACGCTGTCCATGTCTACTTCCCTGACCCCTGGTGGAAAGCCAGGCACAAAAAACGCCGAGTCCTCAACGAACAATCGTTGCTGAACATACAACGGACTTTGAAGCCCAACGGCGAACTTCACTTCTGGACCGACGTTCTAGACTACTACGAAGCAACCTTAGAAATGATCGATCAAATAACGCAATTGAGCGGTCCCTTTTTTGTCAGCGAACCGCCGGTGGAACACGACATGGATTACCGCACGCACTTTGAACGAAGAACACGTCAGAATGGCTTGCCAGTATACCGATCCCGCTTTACTAAGCCGCAATAAGCGGGACGACTTGGGTGCAACCTATGACCCATAACAAACGCCGTTCCTAATCCAAAATAGTTATTGATAGCATTCGTAGCCAGGGTGGATTGCCATATCAGCCTTGACTCGTCATCGTTTTCTTGGGTAGCCTGGATAAGTTTCTACTTGGTGGAGTCTAAGGAAACTTTGAATCGAGGGGCAATAAGACAGTGTTTGTATCTGGGTTTACGATCGTCCGAAACGCGATCCTTTTCGATTACCCAATTACCGAAAGCATTCTTTCGCTGCTGCCCTTGGTGGACGAACTAGTTGTCGCCGTTGGTCAAAGTAGAGATGCAACTCGCCAAGTGGTTGCATCCATCGATAGTCCCAAGTTGAGAATTGTGGATACGGTTTGGGACGAAAACGCTCGCCTGGGTGGTACGGTCCTGGCTCAACAAACCAATCTTGCACTGGACGAATGCAAAGGGGATTGGTGTTTTTACTTGCAAGCCGACGAAGTGATTCACGAACATGACTACGATCGCATTCGAAAGGCGATGGCTTCGAGTTTAAAGCGAACGTGCGTCGAAGGATTGGGGTTTCGATACCACCATTTCCGAGCTTCGTATGGAATCCGCGACCCGCTGCCCTACCGTTTCCAGACAAGAATCGTTCGCAGGTCAGCAGGCCCACGGTCTTACGGTGACGCTTGCGGCTTTCTAGTCAATGGCCGCAAGCCTCGTTCTGCTTCGACCGGTGCCTGGATGTACCACTATGGATACGTCAAGCCGCCTCCGCAAATGACAGCCAAAATGAACTACTTCTCCAGTCTTTATGACGGCAAGTATGTCGAGCCAGCGGAGGCCAAAGAGGGCGAAGCGTTTGAATGGGACCTTCGGACCTGTGAAGCCTTTCGAGGAACTCATCCGGAGGTCATGCAGGCCAGAATCGAATCCGCGGATTGGGAAATCCCCAACGCTGGGCTGATTCCGCGTTGGCGCAACCCATGGTTTTGGAACCGGCTAGCTCATAAAAACACGCGAACATTCCGAAAATGGTACGTGGCAGCAAAACAGCGAATTGCGGGTTAGACCGCAGCTCAAAACGAAACGTCGTAAAACCACCCGGGTTCGTGCAGAGCGTCGTTTGCTACTTTTGTGAACCGAGCAAAAAACTTCGGCAACCGCGCTAAAGTCTTCGATTTGGATCGCCATGCGAGTACTGCTTGGAACAGGGGTTAAGTGGGTTGTTTCAATCGTGCTAGAGTCACCCTTCCAGAGCATAGCAACCCCGTATTGAATCCGACTAAAGTTGCGTCTCCTCGCACGCGACCTATAACATCTTTTGACGTTCCACGAAAGGCCAAATATCAGTGTTTGGCCTTTCTTTTTGTTGGTCTGATTGATTTGCCGAACTCAGAATTTCGTCTTGCCAAAGGGCCGCTATATCGACGACACTAGTGGACTTGGCTTTTGCGGACTTCACTCTTCGGACGGAATAACACTCAATGACAGACTTGGCTCAGCTGGACCCTCCCAAGGCGACCGGATTGATTGTCCATATCCTGCAAGCGATAGCACTTCTTGAGAAAAAAATTCGCCCCCAGCAATTGCTGATGGCAAGATACTACACCACTCAGGATCAGCCGCGACTGAAGCGTGGCGAGAGCAACCTTCACTGGGATTTCGAACTGCAAGGGGTCGCTCCTGTACGTGGCCAGTTTAATACCAGCATTGTCATTGAGTTAGACACAACGCAATTGGGGAATTTGATGGACCCCGGCGCGGGCCGGGTTGTTCGACAACTGAATGCAAAATGCAGTTGCACCGAAACGATCAAACCTTGCGTTCACCAAATTCATTGCTTGCATTTGATCCGTCGTCAGTTGAGTCAACGGTCCGCCGAAGATGCGATCCAATGGATGGAAAGTTGCATCACCGACGGACGGCACGCTGGCCGGAAGTTAGTGGAATCGCTGAGCTATCTTCGCGATCCGCAAGCGGCGCCCGAAACACCGCCCGAGGAATTGGAACGCGACCGTTTGATGCGCATTCAGTGGCGTCTCTCGTTCTCGAATTCATCGGTCAAGGTCAATGCTCACCTGCAGACCATGCGGAAGAAGGGGGGCTGGAACAAAGGTCGTCACTTGAAAGATGGTTTGGACACCGTCGATGAAGCTGCTTTGGTGCACCCCTCCGATCGACTTCTGATTCTGTTGCTTCAGTCCGCCGAGGAATCGTATCGTGGCCAAACGCCTCGAATCGTTCGCGAATGCCTGAACCTGCTCAAGGATCACCCCCATTTGACCTTGGACGATGATCTGCAAACTCCGATCCGTGTCGTGGACAGTCCGCTTGAAGTGCGAGTCGAACAACAAGAAGACATCTATCGTCCCAGCGTCTATCAAGGGGACTACCACATCGATTCGCTTCGCGATCAACCCAACTATTTCATGGGAACGATCAACAATCAAGAAACAATGATGTTGCGACTGGACCGCGAGCAGCGATGTGTCTTCATCAGTAGCATCGACAATCGCATGAAGCGATTGATTGAAGATCTTCACGCTGCCGAACGACGCGAGGCCGTGTTCGATCAAGAATCCGCCGAACAATTTGCGGACTTGGTGGCCGGTGCAGCTGATCCAAAATGGATTCAAATCAATTTACCGGAACGCCTGGCTGGACCCGAGCAACCTCTGGAGCCAGTGATCGAAGTGCATTTGTCACCCTTTGGCAAAGAAGGTTTGCTGGTTGGACTTCGTGTTGCCTGTGACGCTGTGGCGGAACAACCGGTGCCTGGCCAAGAACCCGACCGATTGCGAGTTGCAACTCCGGCGGGACGATTCCAATTGCTTCGCGCATTGGAAGAAGAATCGATAAGGGCAGATGAAATTTCCGGGGCCCTGGAACTGGGGCAATTGATCTACGAGAGCGCCTACACTTGGATTGCGGAGAACCCAGACATCGCGTTGGATCTGTTGCAACGCATTAAGTCGATGGGCGAGTCGGCGCCGACGGTTTGCTGGCCCAAGAGCCAACCGATGAAGATTATCGGCGAAATCACTCCTCAACGTCTACAAGTACGATTGACCAGTCAACGCGACTGGTTCGGCGTCGAAGGGGTTGCGAAGCTGGAAGGGCTTGAGATTCCTTTAGCAGAACTATTGGCTGCCTTGCGCGGTGGCCGTCGCTTCATTCCGCTTGGGGATGGGCAATTTGCAATGATCTCCGATCAGCTGCGTCAGCGGCTGAACAGCATTCAAGATGTTTCCCAAACAGATTCGGGGGCCATTCGCGTATCGCGTGCCGCCACGGCGGTTGTGGAAGAAGCACTAGGCAGCGACATAAGCTACGAATCTGATATGTCATGGCGCGATGCACTGACAAGGCTTGCGTCTGCCAAGAACCTGATCCCTGTCGTTCCCGACACCCTGAATGCAGACCTTCGCGATTACCAAAAAACAGGGTACGCCTGGCTTTCGCGATTGGCCCACTGGGGGATCGGTGGCTGCTTAGCGGACGATATGGGTTTGGGAAAAACAGTGCAAGCGTTGGGTGTTCTACTGGATCGTGCCAGCAAGGGTGCAGCACTGATTATTGCCCCAACCAGCGTGGGCTCCAACTGGCAACGTGAAGCTGAACGCTTCGCCCCATCGCTCAAAGCCAAACTGTATCGCGAACACGATCGGCAGACGTTGGTCGATTCCGCCGGCCCTGGCGATTTGATCATTACCAGCTACCAGTTGCTTCAACGCGACGTGGACCGATTCACCGCCCGAGCGTGGCACACGTTGGTTTTGGACGAAGCCCAATTCATCAAAAATTTCCAAACCAAGACCGCTCAGGCAGTTCGTCAATTGGATGCCGATTGGCGGTTGGCCTTGTCGGGTACTCCTCTTGAAAACCATCTCGGGGAATTGTGGAGCTTGATGCGAACCATTAGTCCTGGATTGTTGGGCTCGTGGGATCGATTCCGTAAGAGCTTTGCGGAACCGATCGAACGGCAAGGGGACCGCGACCGATTGCAAGCCTTGGGGCGAGTTGTGCGGCCATTCATTCTTCGGCGAACCAAAAAAGAAGTTCTTTCCGAACTGCCAGAACGAACCGAAGTGGTTCGTCTCGCGGAGCTCTCGGAAGAGGAACGCAAGAAGTACGATGCTGCACGTATGGCAGCGTTGTCGGAAATCACCAAGCCTGGCGAAGGGGAAAACGATAGCCAAATGCGGATTCGCGTCTTGGCGTGGTTGACTCGATTGCGCCAACTGGCGTGCCACCCAAGTCTCGTCGACAAGCGCTGGGACAAATCGTCCGCCAAGCTAGACTTGTTTATGGAAATTGTCGCAGAACTTCGAGAAGGGGAGCACCGCGCCCTGGTCTTTAGCCAATTTGTGCAACACTTGAGCCTGCTTCGGGAGGCCCTCGATAAGATCGGTGTCAAGTATCAATACCTAGACGGTTCGACTCCGGCTGCGAAGCGACAAGAAGCCGTCGATCGTTTTCAAGCGGGCGAAGGAGAGTTGTTCCTGATTTCTCTGAAGGCCGGGGGAACGGGTTTGAATCTAACCGCCGCCGATTATGTGATCCATATGGATCCCTGGTGGAATCCAGCGGTCGAGGATCAGGCGACCGACCGCGCCCACCGAATTGGACAAATGCGAGCAGTAACCGTTTACCGTCTGGTTGCAAGAGACACGATCGAACAACAGATCTTGGCCTTGCACGCAGACAAACGCGAGTTGATCAGCGGTGTTCTAGACGGGGCGGATCGAGCTGGCAAGATGTCGACCGACGAGCTCGTCTCGTTGATTCGATTGAGCCAAGCCGAAGCTTAAAAAGAGCAGCGGGACTCGTACTCGACCACCGTGTTTCGAGTACGAGTCCCATTTCATTGAGCATTGCGTCCCCTGGCTCCGCCTGGGGATGCAATACACCGGAGGCTCCTGCCTCCTGAGTTGGAAATGCATGCCTAACGCGAGGCGGAGCCTCCAAGGCAGTGCGTTCCTAGGCGGAGCCTTGGAACGAGACTAAACGCCTGCGGTTCAACACGTGAGCCGCGGGCGCTAGCCGCGTTACGGTTTCCCCACCAAATACGGTTATCGCGGCTAGCGCCCGCGGCTCATTTC
>JBIKLJ010000078.1:0-21508 GCA_044359895.1 Pirellula sp. | reverse complement strand
GGACGCCTGGAGCTGGCTCCAGCAAGTCTTACTCTTTTTCGAACTTCGCATTTCTGGGGAGCTATCAGACTACTTTACTTTTTGAATCGTTGCTTGACGCGATCCACCACGCGTAGCAGTTCAAGATCCGAAGTTAGATCTTCTTCAGTTTTTTTGCACGCATGCATCACCGTTGTATGATCGCGGCCTCCGAAATACTTCCCGATGTTTTGGTAGGATTCGTCGGTCAGTTGGCGCATTAAAAACATGGCAAGACCGCGAGCTCGCACGACACTGGATTTTCGCCCTGGACCACGCAAGAGCTCTAGTGCCAATTGCATTTCGCGTCCCACCACTTTAGCAATATCCGAAAGGGTCGGTGCTTTGGCGATTTGCGAGTCCAAGAGACTATCAATCAATCGCTTTGATTCGTTTGGGGTTCGCTCTGGTGCGATTCGATTGTGGTGCGACCAACGGATCAAGATTCCACGCAATTGCATCGCGGAAATGTTGTCGTGTGACTGAGCCCCAATTGCATCGAGCTCCTCATCACCGATCGCGATTTGCGAGCTAGCCGCCAAACGTTTGAGAATTTCTTTTCTACTCGCAAGAGTTGGATACGCAACTGGAATACCAAAGCCGCCATTCAACCGGCTCGTCAAAGCAGACCTTAGGTTGGGCACCAGCGATGGTAGTTCGGGCGAGGTTACGATGATGGCTCGTCCATCGTTGATCAAATGATCGATGGTCGAGATCATTTCTTCTTGAGCCGCTGGTTTCGTCGCCAGCTCTTGAATATTATCGATCAGCAAGCAGTCGCATTCGCGGTGAAGCTGTCGAAACCGATCCATGTCATCGGCCTCAATGGCCCGCGTGAACGCCCTGGAAAAATCGGAACCACTGGTCAACGTTAGATTTCGATCGGTGATTTCATTCATCCAGCGTGCGGCGAGCGTCAGCGCAAGGGCTGTTTTCCCCGTCCCGCTCGGACCATACAAAAAAACCGGCGAGCGACTCGCCAGCTCCGACACCCCGCCCGGCGACAGGGATTCAACCGTTAATTGGTTTTCCGGCCCCGCTACGAAGACATCCAAAAGTGGCATGGCTCCGATGAGCGTAGCGAAGGACCCTTTGCGCATCCGAGGTTGTTGGAGCGTAAGATACGCGATCGAGTTGCTTAGCGAATTCATCAGTGATTCAAACATTAGAACGGAAGCGACCGCGGAGCAAACGGCTCCGCGAACGCTATTCTGCGGTATCAAGATAGGGATCTTGCCCCATCTCTCGTTGAATCTTAGTCCGTTCCTTCTCGTGGTGTAGCAATGCCATGCGGTCTCGAAAGTGTTTCTTTTCAACTTTTCGCTGTGCGAGCTTAAATAAGCCTGCTTTTCCGGCCAAGGACCCACCCTGGGAACCTAAATCCTTGTATTTTTCAGCAGCTTTCGTGCCGAAACCATTCCGTAGGATTTCGTCGTCCATGGAAAGATATTGTCGGTAGGTGCCGGGGTCGCCCTGTCGCCCGCAACGTCCAATAAGCTGCCTGTCGATCCGAGCCGCATCGTGGAGCTCGGTACAAATGACCATCATGCCCCCCAATTCTCGAATCTCATTCTCCAGCTTGATGTCCGTTCCCCGGCCTGCCATATTCGTCGCAACGGTAATCTGCGAATGCCGGCCCGCGTTCGCAACAATCTCCGCCTCCCGTTCGATCTCGTGTGCATTCAAAACTTGAACTAGCATCCCTTCCTGACGTAGCATGTTGGCCAAAATGGAAGACTTATCAATCGATCTAGTTCCGATGAGAACGGGACGTCCCTTAGCATGAAATTCCTTCACTTCTTTTACAATTGCCTTGAACTTTTCTGTCATGTCATGGTGCACAGAGTCCGTAAGCCGCTGTCTCTTCGGAGGGCGATTGGTTGGAACTTGAACCACTGGGGTTTTGTAGATGCGGCGGAGCTCTCCTGCGCTGGTTGCTGCAGTACCAGTCATCCCCGCCAAGTGTTTGTATCGCAAAAACAAATCTTGGACGGTAATACGAGCGGCTTGTCCAGTGGGTACGGTGACCTCAATCTTTTCTTTGGCTTCAATCGCTTGGTGGATTCCGTCACGCCACTTTCGTCCTTCCGCCAAGCGTCCCGTGAATTCATCAACGATCACGATCTCATCTTCTCGCACAACGTACTGACGGTCCAAATGAAAGTCGCGATGAACTTTGATCGCCCGTTCAATGTACTCATAGAGATCGACTAAAGCCGCAAGTCGAATCGCTTCGTCGCGAGGTAACGATCGGACGAATTGCCGCCCCTTGGCATTGAGCTCAATCTTGCGATTGTCTTCTTCGATCGTGAAGTGCTCTTTCAAGACAAAAAGCGGCGCATGTTCGGCGGCCCATTTGAACGTCGCAATTACAATGTCGCGTGATTCGTCCCCCAACGATCCAATGATCAGCGGCGTTCGAGCCTCATCGATCAAGATACTATCTGCTTCATCCACCAAGCAAAAATGCATACCGCGTTGGACGGGTTGGTCGCCACTGGACGCCCATCGTTCCTGCGATCCACTTCCCAAAAAATCATCTACCGCTCGCCCCTGAGCACGCATCAACAATCGATCCCGCAAGAAGTCGAATCCGAACTCCTTCGCGGTGCCATAGGTCACGTCGGCGGCATAGGCTTTGCGTCTTTGATCTTGATCGTGATCGGTAAGAACCTTGCCGATGCGAATCCCAAGTGTATCGAACAAAGGTTTCATCCAGTCGGCATCCCGCTCCGCCAAGTAGTCATTGACCGTCGCTAAGTGAGCCCCCTTGCCAGAAAGGGCATGCAGGGCCAATGGCAAGGTGGCAGTGAGCGTTTTCCCCTCGCCCGTTTGCATCTCTGCAATGCATCCGTGGAACAAGCAGATGCCCCCGAGTATCTGTACATCGTAATGCCGCATGTTCAGGGCACGTCGAGCCGCTTCGCGGATCAACGAGTACATCTCGGGCACAAGCGAGGATAACGGTTCGCCACTTTTTGCTCTGTAGATCAATGACAGAGCTTCTTTCCGAATCTGAGGTTCGGTCAATTCCCGGCGGCCGCTCTCCAGTGCGTTCACTGCCCGAGTTTGCTCCAGCCACTGGCTTACTTTGTAGCGTGCAATGCCAGGTAGCGCCCACCCTGCCGACACGTGAGGGCGATAAGGCAAGTGAAGCTTGCGTTCTTCTCCCGATGCGCTCTCTTTGGCAACTTTGACACCCATCTCAGGGCTGCTTTTGCGGCCCGCCGCGTCGTCCACTGGCGCAGCACTGGACGAGGACAAGTTTGGCGACGGCAAGTTTGGCGACATAGTTGGCTCGCTGGTTGTTTTGGCTTTCGACATAAACTGCGTCGGGGTGATGGAGCTTGACCTGGGAACCGTGATTGTAAGCTTAACCCAGATTTTCGTCTTGGGTTTTCCAAAGTCCAGTGACAGCATTCCCAGGAGTGATCGTCACTCTGGCAAGGCATTCCGGCTCAGGGAGGATAGGCAAAATACGTTGAATGTTCCTGTAGTTCCTCTTTGTCCGAATTTTCTTCCAATTCCTGCCGATCCAATTATGCGAACGGTACGCAAGCCCACGCTTAGCGAGAAAGAAATTATGAGAATCGAACGAAAAACACTGACCCTCATCATCGCCTCTTTGTGCGGAGCTAGTAGCTCCGCAATCGCTTTGGGGCAAGATCCTACACTTACTTCTCCTGCTTCGAGCGTTGGCCGAATTGGGGACAGTGGACTTGCGGGACGTGCTCCTCAAGCTGCCGTTCCCCCCGATTCGCGACCTGCGGATCTTCAAGACGGAGTTGCGACCGACGCGGGGCTCGCCCCGACCGGAACTGGAACATTCTACGATCCAACGATGCATGAAGCTAGCTACAGTCAGCCAAGCTTCACGCAAACCAACTACTCCGTAGGTAGCATGGATTCGGGAAGTTACGTCACTTCTTCTCGCAACACCGGCACTCGCGGCACATCCTTGTCCAGCGGCTGGCTGGAAACCGAAACCATCCTGTGGTGGGGCAAAGGGATTCAGGGAATACCTTTGGCTGTTGGCGGTACCTCCCCGCAAGCAACTCCGGCCAACGTCTTGGCTGGCGGTATCGATCAACCAACGGGAACGGATTTGCAAGTTGGAATGCGATTGAACACCGGCATTTGGCTGGACGATTGCCAGAATTTCGGTGTGGGAGGTCGAGTCTGGGGGATATTCTCCGACGGAAACACCACTACCTACACCAACGGTGGAAACTCGACTGCGGTTCCTTTCTTCAATACTGCTTTCGGAGTTCCTGCTCTGTTGAATGTCAATGAGGCCGGTGCGGTTCCTGCCGACGGCGCGAATACGGGAACGATTCAAGTGCGAAGCGATTTGGATTTGATCGCCTCGGAGCTCTATGCTCGGTCGCTCCTTGCGAAATCGGGCAACAGCCGTGTGGATCTGCTAACGGGATACACCTTCTTGAGATTGGACAATGAACTGGGGCTACGCACCCAAATCATCGATGGGCTCAACACGAATATTATCCAGAACGGTACGGTCAGCACGCTCCAGGACAACTTTAGCACCAAGAACCAGTTTCACGGTGGCCACATCGGCCTGAGCCAAGAGCTGAAAAAAGGTCGCTTTACGTTCTCGGCCCTGGGTAAGGTGGCTATCGGTAACATGCAACAGACCACCAATGTCAACGGTAATTTCGCGATCACCAACAATCCTAATCCTGCGAACGGGAATCGAGGTCTGTTCGCTCAAAGTAGTAATAGTGTGACATTGAAACGAAATCAATTCACCTTCTTGCCCGAAGCGGGCGCGAAGATCAAGTACCAGCTTGGACGAGCTGAGTTCGGAGTTGGCTACACGATGCTCATGCTTCCGAGCGTTGCGATGGCGGCAAGTCAAATGGACCAGAACATCGACTTTAACGGTGCGATCAATAATCTACCGATTCTGTCACCTGCTCCCAAGTTCACGTCGGAAGCCTTCTTCCTGCACGGAATCGATCTAGGGCTTACCTTCCAGTTCTAGTCGAAGAAATCAGAACATTCCCGCGAATGGCCGTTCATCCCCGCTAAGGGGATGAACGCGTTTCAGGAATATTTGTTTCAATGTCGTGGGTCCCAAAGCCGAAATCAAGAAAAGACAATCTCACTATGGTTCCTGCTCTTATCCATGATGCTGGCCAATGGCTTGATCGTTTCTCAAAAGCACTGGATCGATGGGAATCCATTCTGGGCTCTATCCAGAAGACCTACTTGTTGGGTGAACATTCGCAGATCTTCGCGCTGTGCTTTGAAGGCGAAGAAGTCCATCGAGAAATTCAGGAATGCAAGAGCCAACGCGAACAACTTTTGAAAGATGCTCAAGGCATGGGGTATTCTCCCCGAAGTCTACGAGACTTATCACTTCAGTTTGATTCGCAATGGCCATCGCTTTGGACTCTTAGAATTTCGAACCTCGAACTTCAGCTTGACCGAATTCAGCAATTGAGCATGTCGATGTGGGTCACCGCCTTCCAATCGAAATCATTTGTTGCTGACATGCTGATGATCTTGGCTACCGGGAAATCGGAATCAGCCACGTACAGTCCAAGCGAATCGCATTCGCACGAAGGTGGCTTCCTTGTGAACGAAGCAGCCTAACGTCGAAACCAGGCATAGTCCTAGCATGGATGTTCAAGCATGAGTCTATTCAGTGCAATTCAGGGATCTTCCAACGCTCTGCGTGTCAGCCAAACTGGCTTGCAAGTCGTTGGAAACAATATCGCCAACGTCAACACGCCTGGATACATTCGCCAAGAACTAATCCAAGCGCCAGCCTTTGGATACAAGTCAGGTGACTTGATTATTGGGCAAGGCGTACAGACTGTTGGTATTCAACAAAAGCTCGACACTTTTGTTCTCGACCGACTGCGACAAGCTCAGAGCCAACTTTCCTATCAAGAACAACTCTCTTCCACAAACGGCCAAGTCGAAAGTTTCTTGAATGAGCTAACTGAGACAGATTTCTCCTCCAATCTGAGTCGGTTTGCGAATGCATTTCAAGACGTAGCCAATCAGCCCGGTAGCGAATCTGTTCGATCGCTTGCGGTCGCTCGCGGACAGGAACTGGCTTCTCAGTTGAGAACGGTTTCCGGCAACGTTTCGGCAATTGCGAACCGGAATCGAGCGGAGCTCAATTTAGCGGTCGGGGATATCAATCGACTGGTCAATTCGATTGCCAAACTGAATCAACGCATTGTTGAGATCGAGGGGGGGGCCCTTTCGAACTCGGATGCTGTGGGACTTCGCGATGAACGTCTCAAAGCACTCGACGAACTATCCTCCTATGTGGATATCCGTGTTAGCGAAGAAGTAACCGGGTCCGTCACGGTTTTCGTCGGGGGCGATTATTTGGTTGCCAACGGCATTCCAAGAGAAATCAAAACCAGTATCGTTACCGAAGGAGTCGATACTTTTCTAGAAATGCGGACTGTGGACACCGACGCGCCCCTGAACCTCACTGGTGGTAAGGTAAAAGGGCTGTTCGAGTCGGCTCAGGTTTCGTCTTCAACCGGCTTTCAAAGCAAGCTAGATACACTCGCTAAAGACATCATTCGCGTTGTAAATCGTATTCATTCACAAGGTCAAGGCGCTCGCGGGTTCAATTCAGTTACTAGCGATGTCTCTTTCAAAATCCCCACCGACCCCATCGAGATATCGAACCCCGCTTTGGACTTCGATAACGGGTCGTTCATCATTAAGGTCACGGACGCGAGCACTGGCGTCACAAAAACCAGCGATATCTTCGTCAAGCAGCAAGGTTTCTCATCGGATACCACGCCACAGCAATTGGCCAATGCTATTAATGCGGTCGATGGTATCTCGGCTAGTATTACGAGTGAAGGTCGCTTGGAAATCAAGGCCGATTCGCAAGGTGTTCGCTTAAGCTTCTCGAACGACACGAGCGGGGTATTGTCCGCGCTGGGGATCAATACTTTCTTCCGTGGCGATTCCGCGTCGACGATCGAAGTGCGCCCCGATCTTGTTGCAGACCCTACTCAATTGGCCATCAGCACGAATGGAAACGGAAATGGTTCCGACAATGCGTTGAAACTGGCCGAGGCATTCACGAAACCAAACGAACTTTTGGGAGGCAGATCGATCATCGGTATCTACGAATCGATGATCACGGATACGACTCGCGAAATCAATTCGCAAAAAGGGATTACAGATGGGTTTCGCAACTTTCATCAAACCTTAGAAGCTCAGCATTTAGGGGTCTCTGGCGTCAATCTGGATGAGGAGGCTGTCAAAATGATGCTGTACCAACGAGCTTTTCAAGCGACATCCAAACTCATCGCCACCGCTTCCGAAATGCTCGATACGCTTGTTAACATTGTTTAGGAATGGACTTCGAGAATGTTAAGTTCCTTTTATCCCGCAGTGGCAGGCCGAACCAGCGATTCTCTTTCTCGCAACCGTTCTCTGTTCCAAGTCCAGGCTGGTCGGCTTGCAGTTCAGCGGCTTGAGGAACAAATTTCCACCGGGCGGCGCATCAGTTCGCCAAGCCAGGATCCAGGCGCAGCAATTCGAACCATGGGCATCCAACGGGATCTTGAATTCAGGGAACAGGCGATTCGCAATCTGGATTCATCACAAAGTTATTTGAATGTTACCGAAGCGACTCTCGCTAACGTTCAAGACATCATGACCGAGATACGTGGGCTTGGAGTAGAAAGCGCGGGTAATCTCGCAAGTGACGAAGAACGCAACGGATGGATCGCACAAATCAACGCATCCATCGAACGATTGACTACAGCTGCAAACTCAAGATACATGGAACGCTACTTGTTTTCTGGCGGTGGCGTAGGAGGGGAAACCGTCGACGTTTTGAATGGGCTGGTTCGATTCAAAGGAAATGATGCTAGCCTGCTAACGATCGCCAACGAAGGAGAATATGTTGCTCACAATGTTACCGGGCAACGTGCGCTAGGATTGATCTCCGATGGGATTGTCTCCAATTCGAACCTGAACCCCGAGGCAGTTCCGAGCACCCGATTGAGCGACTTGAATCAAGGCCGTGGAATCTCCAATGGCGCCATCGTGATCTCCGATGGCGTCGAGAAAGTCACAGTGGACCTCGCTAACTCCGATACCCTGGACGATGTTCTACAGCGAATCAACGATAGTGCCCCCATCAGTGGACGCGAGATTCAAGCGACCCTGAATAACGGTGTCCTTGAAATCGATTTTGCTGATGGTGGACCGGGCAATATTCGTATCACGGAGTCTAGTACTGGAACCACAGCGGCCGATCTCGGAATACTTGCAGACTCCCCCGGTGTGGGTGCTCCAAAGATTGGTGGAGCACTCAACCCAATCCTTCGCCCTACAACTCGCTTAAATCAACTCAACGGCGGTCTCGGTTTTGCACCAACTGATAGCCTTCGAATTCAACAGAACGGCAGAAGTTACGATATTGCAGTTGGAAACGCAACCACGATCGAGGACCTCAACAACAAGATCAACGCATCTGGCGCAAGGGTTTTAGCTGAAATCACTCCAGACGGTCGATCCTTCCGAATCCGATCCACCGAAAGCGGTTCGAATTTCTCTATTGGGGAAGGATCGGGCGGCCTAGCAAGCCAGCTCGGTCTGCGAACATTCGATTCGCAAACCCGTCTGGATCAACTCAATTTCAATCAAGGGGTTACGCTTGCCGATGGACCTGACCTTCGAATTACCCGCAATGACGGAAGCGAGTTCCTTGTCGACCTGAATGGAAGCATCACCGTTCAAGATGTTTTAGATCGTATCAACAATCACAGCGACAATCAAAACTCAGCCACTCAAATCAACGCGACCTTGAATGCGGCCGGTACCGGAATTGTCCTTCAATCGGCGGAATATGTAGTGGATCCTCTGGGGCCGCCGCTTACGACCACTCCCGGGCCAATTACGGTGCAAAATGCAGGTGGCAGTCAGGCCGCATGGGACCTTGGCTTGATTCCAAAGGGCTCGACCAGCGTCACCGCGTCTTCGATCGCTGGACAATATACCCTTACCGGAACCGATCCCAATCCACAGGAAGTGAAAGGGGTCTTTAACACGCTCGTGCGCCTCAAGGACGCTATCCAAAACAATGACTCGGCCGCAATCGGACGGGCTGTAGAACTCGTAGACCAGGATCTGCAACGCTTATCGCGCACACGCGGCTCATTGGGTGTTCAGCAACAGCGAATCGACAGCCTGAAAGAGATTCAAGAACTCAACAAGATCGAGCTGAAAGCGGACGAGTCGAGAAATTTAGACACGGACCTCGCTCAGGCAATCACGGACCTAACCGCCCGCCAAGCCGCCTACGAGGCAAGTCTAAAGCTTCTTTCGAATTCTTCACAGCTAACGCTTTTCAATTACTTGTAGGACTTCTCAGTAACGCAGGAAAGCGGTTCCGCAATCGCGTCGACGCTTGCGTAACCAAGTTCAGGCTCAATTTTTGAAAAGCGACTCAATCGGTTCGGGAAGTTTCTTCGCCATTCTCACATCCTGCATTGCCTCAAAAAAACCTTCCTGCGATTTTGATTTCTCCACAAATTGAACCAGTCGATCCATTTCTAGGCTCGCTGCTTGATGGTTGTTCAAGGCGCGTTGCACTTCCAAACGGTTTAAACCATTCTTAATCATAGCCGCGCATAGCGTTGCTTTCATCGGTAACTCTTCCAGTAAGAGCTCTAATTGCTGGTCTGACTTTTCGAGAATCGACAGGGTTTGTTCCCACTTTTGGTTAGCTACCAACACGTCTGCCCACGCATCAAGGACCGGACACATGGTCTCGACAACCCAGAGTTCGTTCTCAATAGGCTGCCAAGCCGATTTGTACAGTTCGATTCCTAAAGTAAACTCGGACAAGGCCAGCTGAAGATCGGATTCCTTCAATGCATACCTGGCCAGTTTGGAATGACCAAGAATGGCATACTTGGCAAACGCTGGGCGATCGGAATGCTCTCGCCATAATGTCTCTGAAACAGAAATTGCTTCGGCTATCAATTTTTTTCCTTTACCTGGCTCTTGGTTATCCCTGTAATCTCCTAGCATCCATTTCGTCGCGGCCAGTGCATCCTGGTAGGCAATCTTTTCCGGGTATTTGTGGGCTAGCCTTTCAATCTCTAAGTGCGATTTCTCCAGCAAATCCATACCATTCATAGGCAAAGATGCGATTTTCAAGTCTAAATTGCAGACTAACCATCCTGCTAAAAGTCTTTGTGAAAAGAAATGCTGAAATCGATAGTTGTCGTTATCCGGGTGTAGTTCGAGTAGCTTCTCAAGAATCGCCAGCACCTCGGTTCTCGCTGCGACAGCCTGTTCAAAAGAACCCATTCTTTCTTGTACAATCGATTGGAAATGACAGAGAACGCTTTTTAAATGAAGGACCTTTTCATCGGTTGCGTGCTCCAAAAGGTACTCATCAAGGATCCCGCGTATCTTAAGCGAAAAGTCCAGCATCACCTTTTCTTTAATTCTTCTGCCAGCAAAAACGTCGTCACCGATCTTGGTATAAACGGTTGCCAAGTCGATTACACGCAAACGTTCGTTCTCGGCTGCAATCCGTTCGTTTCTAAGCGAGATAGACAGACCAATCAGAGCTACACAATTCGTAAGAAAAGCGGTCGTCAACACCGCAAAGATGACGGGATGTTTCCAGGCGGTGTAGCACCATCGCCGAAGTAACGTACTTTTTTTTGCAGCAACGGGTTCTCTGCGAAGAAATCGCTCCAGGTCCAAGGCGAGGTCATTTGCTGATTGATAACGCGCCTCGGGCTCCTTGGCCAAGCACTTCAGCACCACGGCTTCCAAATCAGCAGGAATCGACCTGTCGATCAATCGAGGACGCATAGGCTCCTTCTCCGATATCATCGTCCTGATTGTTTGATCCAGCGGTGCATCAAAGGGAACCTTCCCTATCAGTAACTGATAAAGAATGATTCCCAGCGAAAAAACATCCGAGACTGTCCCTACCTCGGAATGCGCCCCTCTCGCTTGTTCGGGAGACATATACCGAGCGGTTCCAAGCACTCGTCCATCTTGAGTCCTATTCGAAATCGAGCTATCCCGATCCAATCGCTTTGCCAATCCAAAGTCGGTTAACATGGGTTCAAACCCAAGCTTCTCCGAACCGTCCATGTCGCAAGGTGCCAACAGGATATTGTTGGGCTTGATGTCCCGATGCAATATAGCTTTCGAATGAGCGAACTGGACCGAGTTGGAAATGCGAGCAACCACCCACGCAGCCTGCCGAACAGTCAGTGGCTTCGCCTTACCAAGAAAATCAGCAAGAGTCCCACCTTCCAACTTGGCGGATGTAATGTAGGGTAACCCGCCGATCAGCCCTGTATCGTAAACACGTACTATTCCTGGATGGCACAAGGAAGCTGTCACTTGAGCTTCACCTATGAATCGATTTCTCAGCTCATGCGAAGTGCTTTTGGAAGGGCGAAGTATTTTGATGGCAACGTCAATTTTCAGGAGCTCATCATGAACAGAAAATACGATTCCAAACGCGCCGACACCGAGAAACTCGGGTGCAGAAAAACGTGGCTTCTCTCCTCCACTTGTGGATGCTTTTTCGTTCGCCGTGTCGACATTCGACACGATGAGCACGTCACCGTTGCTTAAGTTTGGATAGCACTTTGACAACAGCTGAATGCAGATCTCTTTGTCGCGAAGAACCTCAGTCGACTCATCGAGAATGTCCCAGTCACTCCGGTCCATCCACTCACGAATGCGCTCTAAATCCTGTGCATCGCCATCAGAAGAACCAGAGTGATCATGTATCTGTCGAGTACTGCCGTTGTTAACCACTCCATCCATTCGGAAACACCTCCGACTTCAACCTGACAAGGCATCGTTTGACAAGCATTCGCACGTCATCGTCGCTACGCTGCAGTTTTTCGCCAATTTGTTGATAGGTCATCTCTTTGCGAAATCGCCAACGCAGAATGCGTTGCAATTCGCGAGGCAATCGATTCAAGGCTACGTATAATCGATCGCAAACTTCTTGGTCGAGAAGCTTATCCAAGACCGCCATGTCTCCATCCGCGAATTTGCTTTCGTTATCCAATTGGCTCCCAGCAATCGGACGTTCTCGATAGACGTTTCTTTTTTGGGAAAGAAGGAACCGTCGTCGAAGGTCCTCCAGTCGGTGCTTGAGGACGGTGGTGACATACGCGACAAACTGCAAACGATTAGTCGCCTTCAAGTCTGGGAATGCACGGACTAAGTAGCTACAAGTATCTTGTACGACATCCGAAGCGTCCATTTTCGACCGCAATAGAAGGTCTAAATTTCGATCCGCCATCCCCTTCAAAAGGGGGCGATACCATGTGATCAAATCCTCAAGTGCAGCAGCGTCACGACGAAAGAGCAGTTCGCTGACATCAGCTTTGGGTCTAGCTGTTTCGAATTCTTGCAATTCCATCTTTGAGCGTGAAGTAAGGAAAGGAGTTATTCGCAATGAGAAAACGCGGAGCGCCTGTGGTTTTTGATGCCGAAAATTAATGGCTAAATGATAATCTAGACGCCCATGTCATCCAGTCGCTGCATGATCCTCTAGACGTTTTTTAACCGGAAAGCCAAACCTAAAAGCCTTTTTGTCGTGGCGAAACCGCTGCTTTTTTGTGGTTCCTTCTCGTTTTGAACAAATTTGGGCAATGTTGGAAATGTTTTTGTTCGGATCGAAACCAATTTAAGTATATCAGTTTTTGCTGATAACTCAGAAACGTTCACGCGAATAAATGAGAGCGCAGCCGCGATACAACCACCCGAAGAGGACGACGACGAAGACAACCAAGGGGAAGGGGACAACCCTGAATCCGAAATGTCTGATGACTTCGAATCAAGTCCGTTCGAACAACGCGGATGAGATCATCGATCGAAGCGTTCGCTCGCTGCTCAACGAACCCGATGCTCTGGACTGGAAGATCAAGTAGGCGATCAACCGATGATCAAATCAGCTTCAGAGAATGCTCGCTGAAGCTGATTTCATAGAATGCAAAAACTTCACCAACAAGCTTAAGCAAAGAGCTCACTGACCGCTTGAGCTTTGACGAGCTCGCGCGGTTGGTTCAAGTGATTGTAAACGATCGTTTCCGGATCAATTCCAAACGCATGGTAAATCGTCGCCAACAATTGAGCTGGATGCATGGGTGAATCGACAGGCGCACTTGCGGTCTTGTCGCTCTTGCCATAAACAAAGCCTCGCTTCGTGCCCGCTCCTGCAACCACCGCTGTGTAGCAATACGGCCAATGGTCACGTCCATCATCGGAATTTCCATTGCCGCTCGTGCTTACACCGCGCTCTGGTGAACGTCCAAATTCGCCAACGGCGACCACCAGGGTATCTTCCAACAACCCACGTTGATCGAGATCTTCGATCAATGCGGACAAGCCCGCATCCAACATGGGTGCCGACTGGTTTTTCATCCGCTTGGAAAGATCCACGTGATGATCCCAAGAATGGTTGTCGCTGTTGGCAACCTTAGGCCATATCACCTCGACCACGCGTGTTCCGGCTTCGATCAAACGCCGAGCCAGAAGGCAGCTTTGTCCAAACGGGTTACGCCCGTACGCATCGCGAAGGACTTCCGATTCCTGTCCTAGATCAAAAGCCTCCCGAGCCTTACCGGAAACCACCAACGACAACGCTTGCGAGAAATACTCGTCAAGCTGCTGATTCTCGACGGCGGCATTGATCGCCGGCATCTGCGCGTTGATCAGATCTCGCAAGGCGGCTCGGCGTTGCAAACGTACCGCGAAGACTTCCGGACGAAGCTGCAAATCGCTCACGTTGATGCGATCCATCTTGTTCATGTCCAAGTCATCTCCCTCTGGAAACAACGTGTACGGATCATAGGCTTTGCCAAGAAACCCAGCGTATCCACCCTTGCCAACCACATTCGACTCTTGCAATGGTCGTGGCAACGTTACGAACGGCAACATCGGTTCATCCGCAGGACGTAGCCGAACGATGTTGGATCCAAAGTTAGGGAAGTCTTTGGGGGTTGGTGGTTCCAACTGGCCGGATGGACTGACCTTGTCGGTGGTATACCCCGTCATCATTTGATAAATGGCGGCCGTATGGTTGAACAACCCATTAGGCGTGTAGCTCATCGATCGAATCATGGTGAATCGATCATTGATCTGGCTTAGTCGCGGTAGGTTCTCCGTGAATTGAATCCCTGGGATCTTGGTCGAGATGGGCTTAAAGACGCTCTTCACCTTGTCGGGAACGTTTTCTTTCGGATCCCAAAGGTCCAAATGGCTCGGCCCACCTTGAAGATAAACCATGATCATCCGTTTGGCTCGGTTCCATCCCGGAACATTGCTGCCCTCGCTCCCTTGTGCCGCTTGCAATTGAAGCAAGTTGGCAAGACTTAGCCCTAGCATGCCAGAACCACCTACTCGCAAAACATCGCGACGGGATACGGGCAGGTTGGGATCGCACAAATCTTTACCTGCGGAACCGATCAATCGAAACATGGCTTTCAAGTCCTATTTAATAAAGTGTTCTGAGTACGTTTCCATGCACGTGTCCATGCACGGTTCCTGGCAATCGCGGTCTAGTGGTTGAACAAAAATGCAGGGCTGTTGATCAACGCCCACATGATATCCTCTGCTGCGGTTAACCTTCCCTGCTTCCGCTGAAGGTCACTTTCTTTCACGTCGTTCCGAAGTCGAATCAAGCCGCTATCATCAGCGATAGCAACAGAAAGTCTTTCGATCCGTTTCTTGATGATCGTTACGAGTCCGTCTTCAGGCAAAGGCTGACTTTCGCGATTCAAGTCCGCCGTCCGTGCCGCTAAGTCGCGATCGGTCTTTCGGAAGTAGGGGAGCGTGTCTTTCACAATCAGGTCGTTGCGAGCATCCTTGGCAACTTGAGCGACCGCTGCTAAAGACTCGGGTAACCCAAGTACCAAATCGCCGGAGTGATTCGCGACGCTCAGACGGAACCTTCCCAGGCGGTGTTCAGGCGCATCGTGAAATTGATGGAGCTTCCATTGAATCACTTCACCTGGTTGCAACCGAACGGGTTCTTGCGTGGAAAAGACAGCCCAATGCTCCACCCCTTCGGCACCATGAACAGCCCAACCACCTTGATCTTGAGGCTTATCATCGATAACTGCTGCCGCTGAAAAGCCGGGTTGATCGAAATCGGTGATGCCTTTGACCAGCTTGATCTTTCGCATGGTTTCTGGCTTATCTGGCAAGCCTACGAAAAGCTCCAATTCGGTCAACACGAAATTGCCGTTGGGAGAAAGTCCAGGTCCTTGAGCTTTGAATTCCGGCGACGTTAAGGCTTCGATGCGAATCGCGTTGATCTCGGCTGCATTCGATGGGGTTTGAACGGTGTAGGTTGTCTTTTCAGTCGATCCTCGAACGATCAGCGACCGATCGGATTGAGGAACAAGAACTGCGCCGTTGGTCGATTCCAGTTTCGAACTAGCCAGAGTTTGCCAAACGGTAAGTGTCTTATTGCGATCCAAGAAATCACTGAACCGTGCTTGAGCGGCAGCCTCCAATTCCTCGACGGACTTTTTGATTGCAGCGACACGTTCCAACCGAGCTTGCTCGGCAGCTTCACGATCGGCTCGAATCGCTTCCGCCCGAGCTGCCAGTTCGGCTTCCGCCATGGCCTTATCTGAATCCTGCTTGGCTTGCCGTTTCGGCTTTTCGTCGATCCACCAGGCTTCGCGGTCTTCTAACAATTTTGCAAGCTTCGAATGGTCTTCTTCGATCTTCGCCATGACCGAAGAGGCTGCTTCAATTTCTCCTGGAGTGGCTGGCCGATTCAAAACCTTCATAAAGAGATCGTCCACCAACTTCGAATCGAGCGTCGCATTATCGACGAGGCCGCGGATCGAATTGGCTTGGTCCGAAATGGCCATTCCCAGCGTGGGGCCACTGACTAGGGCCATGATCGAGCCCAATCGCAATTCACTGGACCTTTCGCATTCGCACGCGCTTTCTCGAGGTGGTCGGCCCAGATTGTTCAAGAAACCATCGGGCAGGCCGGCATCCGCGTCCGCTAGCGAAGCCGCCCGTGCCCCTGGCTTCATCCCCGGTAGCTTCGATACGGAACCCGTGACCATATGAATGGCGTCGTACAGCACTTCGGCAGGCAATCGACGAGGCATCGCATGAGAATAATTACGATCGTCGTCCTTATTCCATTCGTTGGAAGACATCGACAACTGATAGGTTTTCGATCGACAGATGGTGCGAACAAGATGCCGAACATCAAACTTGTGTTCGACAAAATCTTGCTCCAGAAACTGAAGCAATTCCGGAATGCTGGCCGGGTTGCCTGCGCGAATGTCATCGATGGGCTCGATCAGACCTTTGCCAAGCATGTAGCCCCACATGCGATTCACAAAACTGCGAGCGAAGTAGGGATTGCTCGGACTGGTCAACCATGCACCAAACTGCGCTCGACGCGAACTGTCTGCGGCGGCTGGATTGGCACTTTCGAACGGAAACTTCGGATTAACAATTTGTTGCGTTTTTTGGTGACGAATTTCTACGTTGCCCGTGTCGGAGACTTCTTCATAAAGAGGCTTAGCCCCTTCGACGGCCGATCCACCGATGGTAGCGTTGCCCGACGCTTCATCCTTTTTGAGCGATACTTGCGAGAAGTACGCGGCCGTTTCATAGTACTGATCTTGGGTCCATTTTTCGAATGGGTGATCGTGGCACTTGTTGCAATTGAATCGAACCCCTAAGAACAAATGCGTTGTGTTTTCGACAGTATCCTCAGGAGTTCGCAAGATCTTGTAATACGAAGCTGGTGGATTTTCGCGGTTGGACCCCGTTGCAGTCACGATTGCATGAACAAATTTGTCATAGGGCTCGTTCTTGGCAACACTTTCGCGGATCCAGTCCCGAAATTTAGTAGCCCCCTCTTTGCCTAAGAATTTCGAATTCACTTGCAGTAAATCAGACCATTTGTTGGTCCAATGATCTACAAAGGCATCGCTCGCAATCAGACGGTCAATCAAAAGATTGCGTTTCTGTTCGGTCTCGGTCGCGTCCACCAAAAATGCACGCACCTCTTCCACCGTGGGGGGCAAGCCTGTTAAATCCAAAGTGACTCGACGAAGAAAATCCGCATCCGAACATAGCTCGGACGGCTTGATCTTCATGCGTTCCCACTTTGCTGCCACCAAGCGATCGATAGGATTAGCTTGTTCCGTCGGCTTCCAATCGAAACCGGATCGGTCCCCCATGACGGTGAGAGTAGTCGCGGAATAAGCACCTTCATAACGAGCCAAGATCGGCGCTTCACCGCGACGGATCGCTTGCACTCGACTGCCATCAATGACCGAAGCGACTTCGCCGTTCCCTGTTTCCACGAAGGCTTCGCGAGTTACATCGCGAGTTCTTCCATCGGCGTACGTTGCTAAAACGCGAAATTGCTGGATAGCGCCCGGCATGGGTGCGACCGGATTGGCTGGCGACAGATCCAGCTTAACGACGCGCTGCGATCCCATATCCACTTTGCCACCTTCAGCGATCCATTGGCGAACCACCAAAGCTTGCTGGTCTCCTGGTTCAAAAAGCTTACCGCCCACATGTGGGACTTCGCCAAGAGGTTTGGTCATGATTAAGCTAGAGGTCGGCGATGCCGGATTAATCCGCCGGCCTGCTAAGTCGTCGGCGAGGGAACGAACGTCGTACAAAGGGTCATACCCTCGCAAGGAAAGCTTGAATCCGTTTTTGCCGGCTTGTGCTCCGTGGCATGTCCCTTGATTGCAACCCAATCGCGAAAGCACCGGATTCACATCGCGAATAAAATCCATTTCCTTGGTAGGTTCCAGCTTCACGCTGATAGGCAAGGATTTCTTGTGTCCCCCCAATTGCACTTCGATCTCGCACTGGCCGTTGACCAGTGGCTGGATCCAGCCTCGCTGCGACAGCCAAACATGGTTGGAATTGTTGCTGAGCGAAGCGATGCGGCTGGCATCTCGAATCTCGCCATTATCAAGAACCGCCGAAACAACGATCTGCGCCGAATCGTTCCAGTGCGTCAATTCGAGCGTTTCCGGCTGAACCAAGATCGATGCCACTCGGGCTAGTGGGAACTCCGCAAGCTCCTTGGCCACCTCTGGCATTTGACGTTCCGTCGCATGCGATTGAGCGATCGCATTCAAGCGATTGATTCGCAATTCAGCCAACTGATCCGGCGATTGAGTCGTTGATTTCGTATCGGGCGTAATGTTGACATCGCAAACAGCTTCTTTGGAATCACAGTTCCATACTCGTAAGTGACCATCTGTCCCACCGACGGCCAAGCGATTCATCGAATCAAAAGCTATCGAATAAACGGCGTTGTTCGGCAAACTCCATGAAGCAACTTCTACGGGTTTGGCCGTGACATAAACCTGAAGCTGCTTGATTTCCTCGGGCGAACGAGCAGCAGGCGGCTTGTCTTGAATGGTCTTAATCTCTGGAGGTAACGTATGATCGTAAGACCAAACCTTGACCAGACTTTGCTTATCAAGAGTCGATGCGGCTGCAAGGTACTTGCCGTCCTGGCTGATGGCGACATCAAAGATTCGCCCAGCCATAGGTTCCATTTGTTGCACCAAATTGGCGTCATCACCGATCACACGAGCGGTTTGACGAAAGACTCGATAAATTTTAGGAGTTCCATCGGCACCTCCGACAAGAATTTCGTCCCGTCCTGGATGGCGAGCCAGAGCCTGAACACCTCCACGCAACGCTCCGGGGGTAATCGACGTCACGTTATCAATGAATCGCTCCGTTACAATTTCGGTAAGTTTGACCGTTCGATCGCGGCTCGCGGATAGAAGATGCTTCCCGTCCACGGTGAAGACGGTAGCACGCGGCCAGTCTTCGTGAGCTCGTTGATAGAGAGTCTGCTGGCCCGTCAGAGCGACCACCCGAACGGTGTTATCCGCCATCCCGAACGAGATCGACTGCGAATCCGGCGACCAGTTGACTCCGAAGAGAGTGTCGCTACCCAATTGGAAGCTTTGTTCGAGTTCCAGGGACTGAGCATTCCAAATCTGCAACTCGCCTCCAACACCTTGTTCACCCGCCGCCACCGCCAGCCATTTTCCATCCGGAGAGTATCGCAATGATTCGATTCTCGGACTCAATCCTATCAATCGCTTGTGCAATCCCCAAGAGTCGGTGTTCAGAATCAGCACTTCATGAAATCCGCTCAAAGCAATGTGCTTTCCATCCTTGGAAAAATCGAGCGAGGCAATCGTGGGCGGTTGTACGTACGCCGGTGGGTGGTTAGCCGAGAACTTAGGTCCAGTCGAAACAGAGTCGTTGACTGCCCCGGCGTCAATCCACCGCGTCAGTAGATCGAATTCGATCTCCGACAATGGCTTTCCAGTCTTAGGCATTTCGGCCTTACCATCCACGAGTTTCACTTCGTGGATCAAATGACTTTCCGAGGACTTTCCTGGCACAATCGCTGCACTTCCTGTTTCCCCTCCTGCAAGCAACGTCGCGAAATCCGTCATCAAGTAACCGCCCAACTTTTTCGCATCTTGATGACATCCAAAACAATTTGCCCGCAAGATCGGCAAAATGTCTTTGCTGAAGCTTGGCGTGTTGGATTCCGGAACGGATTCGTTCGCGGTGAGAATCGAGATGTTACCTAGGGGTAGCAGGACGCTAAGGATGCAAAGAATACGATGAGCGCAAAACTGCATGGATGAAGCTCCAGGTAGGGCGAGAACGCGTGACAATCCAGCCCTGACAACGATGGATGTTTCCTTCGGGTGGGCAAAACGCTAGGCGGGTGGGACCGCTCAATGGTACCGCAAATTCATAACGGGGTCAACCAAACCACAAGCAGTGACTAACGCGAATCCCAGCCCCGAAATCAGGTCGAACTTTTTCTCGAACACGATTCTGGTCGTTTTTCTGATCGGTGCGTCAGGGCCAAATTAGTCCGCGGGAATCGGCAAACACATGCGTTTTGCAGGGAATCTGGAACGCTCATCCCCTTCAGTCCATCGCGAATAGGCCACTCGAGACCGAAAATTCGAATTCTTTTACACAACGCCAGTTGACAAAAATGCCTTTTTTGCGACGCTATTGAGACTGTGTCTCGATAAGGATCTGGGTTGCGCGTTTTTGCGAGAGGTTGAAGATGGTAAGGAAAGGTCGAAACGGGTTCACGTTAGTGGAGCTGTTGGTGGTGATCGCGATCATTGGGATTTTGGTCGGACTTTTGCTTCCCGCGGTTCAAGCAGCGCGCGAGGCGGCACGACGGATGAGTTGCTCCAACAACTTACGGCAAGTGACTCTGGCACTTCACAATTACGAGTCGGCCCTGAAGACGTTTCCGCCTGGGTTCATTTCCCGAGTGACTGGGACCTGGTCGGGGCAGTCCAATGACGGGATACCCGAGGTGGGACCTGGCTGGAGCATGTATGCGATGCTGTTACCCTTCATTGAGCAGTCGTCGCTTCACAGTTCGATCGACTTCAATCGATCGATTGGCGACCCAATCCATCAAGTAGCTCGATCGACACCGATTGCTATGTACCGGTGTCCATCGGATGCCTGGAGCGGCCGAGTGACGGTGTGGCCGTTGACCATCGGACTGACGGACTTGGCTCCGACCAGCTACGTGAGTTGCTTGGGTGGAGGCAATCCGGCCGATGCGCCTCGTTACAGCGCAATGTACGAAGAGGCTGGATTTAATGGAATGTTTCATCGCAATCGCCCGGTAGCGATGCGTGATATTCTAGACGGCACCTCAAACACGATTGGCATCGGCGAACGCGCGAGCATGTTTTCGCCTAACTCTTGGACGGGTGTTATCCCTAATGGCATGACTGTTTTTTCGCCAGAGATCGCAAGCCAAAGATCTCAAGTGGTTGGCTTTACGCGTCGACCTGCCATCACCATGACAACCGTTCACGTTCGGTCGGGCGGGCCGAATTCACCGAATGGAAGTCCCGGTGGATTTTGGAGCCCACATCAAGGCGGTGCTTTTTTCTCCTTGATGGACGGTTCGACTCAGTTCATCGCAACCAACATCGACATCGCAATCTTTCGATTGATGGCCTCCAGAAACGACGGACAAGTCTTTTCTTTTCCAGAATAGCCAGACCGTGGTGAGCCTAACCAGGTGCAACCATTCACGGTCGATGTCGCTCGCAGTTGCGCTGCGTCTGCCGTCAATGTTGTGCCTTATTCCTGGAACTAGTGTCTGACCAACTCCGTGGAGTTAATTTGCCATGGTCATTGCCAAGATATGACGAACTAGTTGAATGTCATTTTGTTGCGACTCTTCTGGTCGTTCGGAAACGCAGAGAGGCGGAGGACGCAGAGACGAAACGTCCACAGACTCCGGCTTTCCTCTGCGATCTCTGCCCCTTATAGCTTATCCCTTACGTTCCGGCTTTCAGCAGTTGATCTAGCCGTGCCCCTCAAAGGCATCGGCGCAGAGAAACTGCGATTTGAAAGCCGGCGCGCCAATTTTGACTAA
>JBIKLJ010000077.1:0-21533 GCA_044359895.1 Pirellula sp. | reverse complement strand
AGCATGACGTATGACAATCTTGGCCGGGTACTGACAAAAACGGACCCTGATCCCGATGGCGCCGGATCGCTGCTGTCCCCCGTGACCACTTTGGTTTACAGCATGCAAGGTCTAGCGTCTGTAACCGATCCAATGGCTCGCGTTACCAGCTATGTTCGCGACAATCGGGGGCGAGTGACTGCCGTTACGGATCCTGCTGGGAACACGACGACGTATGCTTACGATTTTTATGATCGCAAGACGTCCGAGACCGCTCCTGACCCCGACGGCGCCGGATCACTCACCGGGCCGGTCACGAGCTATACCTTTGATTCGGTCAATAGATTGCTCACGAAAACCGATCCCAAAAACGGCACAACCACCTACACGTATGATCTGGCTTCGAACCTGACATCGCTTAAGGATTCTGTCAATAATACTACCAACTTTGGCTATGACAGCTTGAATCGATTGGTTCTGAATACGAACGCTTTGTCGAAGTCCAAGAGCTACGTTTATGACGTGGCAGGCACGCTCGCCAGAACCGTTGATCGCAATGGTCGCGTCATCCAAAATGTTTACGATTCCTTGGATCGACAAACGGAAGAAAGGTGGCAACAGAGTGCCACGCCAACCCCAACCTTGACGGTTAGCACGACGCAAGAAGGTGGCTCGCTCAATGAAGTCCAGAGTGTTGGCTGGACCATTGGCGGCTATGGTCTGTCGGGGACTTTCACTCTGTCGTTCAATGGACAGACTACGGCGGCAATTGCGTACAACGCGACCGACGCAACGATCAAAGGGGCCTTGGAAGCGCTCTCCACGGTCGGAGCTGGGAATGTCAAGGTAACGGTCGCCGCAGTCAATTTCAATCGCACGTTCACGATAACCTTCCAGAACTCTCGAGGAGGAAACAATGTTCCTCAAACAACAATCAATACCAGTGGTTTAAGTGTTGCCCCGGCCGGCTCTCCGTCGTCATTCGCCAACACCACTGTTCAAGGGGGCGGATATACCGAGTCGCAAACAATCGCATTGGCCAACGCGACAGGAGGAACGTGGCGATTGGCCTACAATGGCGAGATCTCCTCTCCGCTATCTCCAACCATCACCGCCGCCGGAGTGAAGGCTGAATTGGACGCGTTTATCGGGATCGACAACGTGACTGTCACAGGCAGCAACGGCAACTTCACGGTTACCTTTGGTGGCGCACAATCCGCGACCAACATGCAGCAGATTTTCGGTGACGCTGCGGACACAACCAGTGGCACAACCCAGCGATTGATCACTACGACCTACAACGCTGCCAGCGAAGTAACGTCCGTCAGCGATCCGTCGTCTACCATCACCTACACTCGCGATGGCTTGGGACGTGCGAACTCGATTGCTGAAACAATTGCTGGCCTATCCTCAACGATCACCTTGAATCAGTCGTTCGATTCGATGAACAATCGGACCGAACTGAAAGCGACCATCGGGACAACTCTTGATTTCAAGAACAGCTATCAATACGACAAACTGCAACGACTAACGGACATCGTCCAGCAAGGACAGTCCGGCGGTAACGCGGTTGCGGCTAAGCATTTTACTCAATCGTACAATTCTCTTAGCCAGCGTACTAACATCAGCCGATACCAGAGCACTGGCCTGACGAATGCCGTGGCTACCAGCGACTTCACTTACGACACGTCGAACAGACTCAGCGGCATTGCTCACAAGCAGGGTGCCAACAACTTGAACACGTATGCTTATGCGCATGATCCATTGTCCCGTATCAGTAGTGTCACATCGACCGCAGAGGGGGCGACCAGCTACAGCTACGATCAAACGTCGCAAGTAGTGGGAGCGACTAACACGGGAGTGGGAAACGAGACCTACGGATTCGATGCGAACGGCAATCGCAACACAACCGGTTTCACAACTGGCAGCAACAATCAAACAACCGCCGGACTTGGGTTCACTTACACTTATGACGACGAAGGGAACCGCATCACCAAAACCGAGACCTCAACCGGCAAGGTGTCGAGTTACGAATGGGACTACCGCAATCGGTTGATCGGTGTCAAGGATCGCAACACATCAGGTGGTGCGATCGTCAAACAAGTGGGTTATCAATACGATGCGATGAACCGATTGGTCCGCCGCGACTTGGACGCTGATGGTGCGGGCAACGGAGTTGCTACCAGTCAGTTTTGGGTTTACGACGAAGGGATCAACGCAGTCTTACAGTTCGATGGAAGTGGAGCTTCGAACTTGTCACATCGTTACTTGTGGTCCAATTCGATAGACGAGATCTTTGCGGACGAGCAGTTGACATCGGTATCGGTTCCGGGCAACGTCTTGTACCCATTGTCCGACCACTTGGGGACACCTCGCGACATTGTAGACTTGAACGAGGGGACAGGAGTAACGAGCGTAACGAATCATCGCCGCTACGACGCTTTTGGCAAGCTGATCAGCGAGACCAACACAGGAGTCGATCTGATCTACGGCTTCACTGGCAAGCAACTCGACGAAGCAACTGGCTTGCAACACAATCTAAACCGATGGTACGACGCAGCACTAGGTCAATGGATGAGCGAAGATCCGATTGGATTTGATGCTGGTGATGCGAATGTTCGTAGGTATGTCTTGGCAAGGGTAACTCAATTGACTGATCCATCTGGATTGGATCCTTTTGTAAGCGATCCACCCGGAAAGGACTCAGATGGAGATGGAATCCCTGATCGAGAAGATCCGGACAAAGACAACAATGGAATACCAGATGCTTGTGAGCCGCAAATCACCCGAGAGCGGTTGAAGGAGGTCGCGGCTAGAGCGAAGGCACATGCGGAAGCAACGGCTTTGATTCAGGAACAGATTGATCTTGTTAGTGCCGCAGAGAGGCAATTTCAGTTGTATGCATTGGTAAAACAAAAGGAGCTAATTTTTGAGAGAGATAATCGTTGGTTTTTGGGAGAGAAGAAGAAGGCGGAATATCAACAAAAACTTGATCAGCTAAGAGAAGGCGCGCGACTGTCCAGTCAACAATCTGAAGAAACCATCAAACGCTTGATCGAAATTCAACAAACTCGCGAATACTCGAGGTTGGACCGCGAGGGAGCAAATGAACGTGATATTCACTTAAGGATCATGCTCAGGATTCAGGAACTGCAATATCGGGAAAGGTTGCGACAGCAATTGCAGCAGGGCAATTCAAACGGGCAGTAAAGGTAAGCCGCAGATTCGAAGCTGATTTCCCCTAAATGAGATGGCAGTCCAAATGCAAAAGCTTGGAGGGATTGACGAAAATCCATATCGATTCGATGGCGACCTTTCGAAGCCAGCGTCGCGAGCATCCTTCGAAATCCAATTTCAGTGTTTTTTTTTAACGATCATCGTCGGCGTTATCGCCTTGCGGACCATCGATACTTCTTCGAACCCATTTCTAGACAACGAAGGTCTTATTCCGTACATAGTCGGAACAGTGATGTGGGGGCTGCAGGGAGCCAAAGTGTTGAATTGCCCCAACTTCGGCAACAAAAAGTTCATTTGGATTGAGGCCGCAATTTTGTGTTTGCCTAGCGGCTTGATTCGCTATTACGACATATACATGACTTATCACAACGTATCCTCGATCGTTTACGGCCTTATTGATTCAATTGTTCTTTTTGGTTCAGTGGTGGCAGGGCTGGAGATCGTTACACTCCGTTCGAGGAAGCCTGTTTCACGTCGCGTTTCGTTTGAATGCTGGTTCGTCTTGCTTTCCGCCTACGCATTGGGCCTTCTGTATATGCTGGTAGACACGCGAGTATACGAGCTGATGATAGTGGTTTGTGTTGCTGCGACCCTTTTCAAATGGATCGGTATATCAACGTTATTGCAATGCCCGGTCCTGCTGGCGATGTCGCTTCAACAGATTTCGTATCGGATCATGATGCTTGGGAGCGGTTTTTGGTACGAATACATGTACTTGTGAGGTGAGCGAATGTTAATGTGCTGCGACCACAACTCGGCCTGTAATAACTACTATGCGACGGGAAACCGAATGATGAATGCTGTTCCCTTGCCTACGGTGCTTTCGACGCGGATACGCCCCTGATGTTGATCGATGATTTCTTTGCAAGCTGATAGGCCCAAGCCGGTTCCGCCTTTGCCGCTGTCATCCGGCCCGTTTTTGGTGGTGAAAAAAGGCTCGAAGATCTTTGGTAAGATCGCAGCATCGATGCCAGCACCTGTATCGCGGACCGTGACGACCACGGTGTTACTGCTGGATTCGAACGCCACCTTGATTCGAATCGTTCCAACTTCCCCGATGGCTTGCCTTGCGTTGGTGAGCAAGTTCAACATCAAGCGTTGGATTTGATTTCCGGCCGCCATGACATTCGGAACTTCGTCGAACTGCGTCTCTACCGCGATACGATACTTTTGCAGTTCTCGTTCCAGTAGAACCAGAGTGTCTTGAATGAGCGGTACCAACGAGGTAGGCTCCATATCGCCGCTGCGATTGCGAGCTAAGCCAAGAACGGTACTGGTGATTTTGGCACCTCGATTGGCGGCATCAAGAATTCGAGTGAAGGCTTTCTCGCGACTGGCATCGTCTTTATTGCGAAGTCCCATTTTCGCGTAGTTCAAGATAGTCATCAGAAGATTGTTGAACTCGTGCGTGGTCGTGCTCGTCAGTTCGCCGACCGCAGCCAGCCGTTCGACTTGAGCCAGTCGCGCTTGAAGTCGCGCGACCGTCACTTCATTCGAGTCAACACCGAGAGTCGGCTCGTGCGCATGGAGAGTTGGCAATGTCGAGGTCTGGGGAGGATTTGCACGCAGTTCCAACATGAGGGGAGCCCATCGGTTGATATGGAGTTCTAAGCCAAAGATCGCTACTGTGAAACCAGTGGCCAATCTCAATGGCCAGGGAAACATCAATCGGATTCGAATCCGAGTGGTACACGAAAAGGCATTGCGAAATCAAGCGGAGTCAAGAAAGATAGCAAAATGTTGCAGACCCTGGAACGACTAGAACGGATCCTTGAAATCGCCTCCGACGAGGGAATCTCCGTACGTTGCGAGTGGCTGGGCGGAGTTCGCGGAGGTTTGGTCCGCCTTGGAAAAACACCCATTCTGTTCGTCGACGAATCGCTTAGCGTACCTGACCAACTGGATCAGGTACGCGATTCATTGACATTGCTCGATTGGACAGAATCCGAATGGTGGAACGAAATGAGTTCCCTTTTAGAGCTGGATTCCGAGCAGGATCATTGAGTTGCGTTTAGCGTTCTTCCGCAACCCAAATCATGGTCGATCGGTAGAGCAATTCGATTTGCCGTGTAGCGGGTGCCACAGGACCATCCAAATCGGGATACAGATCTTTAGGTGACTCTTTGGAGGTGTCCGCAAACAGTCGCCATCGAATGCCTCGCGTTTGAGGGGGCATCGTAAAGACCTTCGACTCAGGTGTGCCGTTGAGCATGATCAAAATGTCGCGACCAAAACCTTCGGGATCGTCGATGGTGGATGGCTTTCCGAGCCAGCAAACCAAAGTTCCGTCGGGAGCATCCCAATGGATTGGCTTGCCGGTGGATTCGAACCAGCTAACATCGGGTACTCCGCGAACATCTTGAGGTCGTCCGGTCAAAAAGCGTTCGCGTCGGAGCGACGGTTGCATTTTGCGAAACTCGATAAGCCCTTGAGTGAATCGGAAGATATCCGGATGTTGTTCCAGATTGTTCCAATTGAACCAAGAGATATCGTTGTCTTGGCAATAGGCGTTGTTGTTTCCGCGTTGAGTACGGCGAACTTCGTCCCCCATCAACAGCATCGGCACACCTTGGCTCAACATCAGTGACGCGATCATATTCTTGACCTGACGGTTTCGAATCGATTCGACCCCTTTCTTCTTCGTTGGCCCTTCGGCACCGTAGTTGTCGCTGCAGTTGTTGTTGTCCCCGTCACGATTGCCTTCGCCGTTAGCGTCATTGTGTTTGTCTTTGAAGCTAACCAGATCATTCATCGTAAATCCATCGTGGGATGTAACGAAGTTGATACTGCAGTAAGGTGCTCGACCGGACTGTTCGTAAAGATCCGATGAACCACTGAGGCGGGTAGCCATTGCGCCAACCATGCCAGGATCGCCTCGCCAATAGCGACGTACGTCATCGCGGTAACGCCCGTTCCATTCGGCCCAACGCAAATCCCCAAAGGATCCAACTTGGTATGCGCCCGCGGCATCCCAAGCTTCAGCAATGATCTTCGTATCAGCCAGCATAGGGTCCTCTGCGATCAAATCGACCAGAGGAGCATTCGGCATCAAGTTACCGAAACGATCACGCGACAGAATACTTGCAAGATCGAATCGGAAGCCGTCAATATGGTAGTTGTGAACCCAATGTCGCAAGCAATGGAAAATCAGCTCGCGGCATACAGGATGGTTGCCGTTAAATGTGTTGCCGCAACCGGTGTAGTTGCTGTAGTGGGCTCCACCTGAATTCAGGATGTAGTAGACTTGATTTTCGAGTCCTTTGAACGACAGTACGGGCCCTCGTTCGTTTCCTTCGCAGGTATGGTTGAAGACCACATCCAGGATGACTTCGATACCAGCTTGGTGAAGCGCCTTCACCATTTGCTTGAACTCGTTCACCTGGGCGCCCGGTTCTTTGGAGCACGCATAGCCTCGATGCGGTGCAAAAAAAGCCATTGGGTCGTAACCCCAGTAGTTCGGTCGCTCGGGGGTGTTTCCGTGCATATCGAGAATAGGGAACTCATGAACCGGCATCAGTTCGACGGCGGTGACCCCTAAACTTTGAAGATACGGGATCTTTTCGATGACTCCCAGATAAGTACCCGGGTTCTCCACTTTGGACGTCTTGCTTTGCGTGAATCCGCGAACGTGCATTTCATAGATCACGCTGTCGCTGAGCGATCGTCGAACGTGTCGATCTCCTTCCCAGTCGAAAGTATCGTCCACGACAACGCATTTAGGTGGACGGATGACGCCATCGGTCGTGTGTTGGCAACAGCCTGCAAGGGCTTTGGCGTACGGGTCCACCAAGCGTGCGTTGCTGTCAAACCACTGCCCAGATTCAGGGTCGAACGGACCGTTGGATTGCAAGTGATACAATTGACCTGCCTTTAGGTGTGGTACGCAAATGCTCCACACATCGCCCCAGCGATCGTTTCGTCGATCGAATTCAACAATCTCCGATGGTTCTCGATCGTCGACATGCTTGTAAAGCAACAGCCGCATTGCAGTCGCAGACCGACTGAAAATCGTGAAGTGAACGCCCTGTTCGGTAACGTTCGCTCCGTAAGGCAATCGATAAGCAAATTGTAGTTCAGTGAGCGGATGCCGCATAAGCATAAAACAATGAATATCCTTTCCAGTCCAAGGCGAGCGGGTTTGTTCGCAATCAGCAGAGCAACCTTACCACGCTGAATTTTGAGAACTGGAATGGAAGTGGATATAAACCGGGTGAATTGTCGATGAGTGGGTGGGTTTTGTTCTACTAGCTAAAGATTGCCAGCGGAACATAGCTGCAACATTTCATGCGACGTGAAAGGCTCGAGGCCTGCACAACGCCGTTAGGCTATTCCTCGTCATCTTCAGCGTCAAACTGAGACGGATCGCTTTGGTCCGTATCGTCTTCCCAGGTCTCTGTAACCGCTTTACCTTGCGACGTAATGCCTCTGAGCTTTTCGATTTTCCGACGAGCCGTCGCCAACTGCTGTTGGCAAAAGCGGACGTGCTCCACCGCATTCGCGTACTCGGCCAAAGCAGAGTCCAACCCTAACGAATTGCTTTCAAGCTTTCGCACGATCTGGTCCAATTGGAGCATGGAGGATTCAAAGGTTGGTTTTTCGTCCGTGGGGTCTGGTTTGATGCGGGCCATTGCTTACCTGATTGAAATCGAAGTCCTATAGTCGCTACCGTCGGCAAAGTCGGAAGCGTCTCTTCTAACAATGCTCGACGAGGTAATAAAGTAGACCTCCGAGTATACCGGAACGACCTATGAATTGAGGTGAAGGATAAAGTTTTGACCTGAAATCCAACAATCCACGGAACCCTTAGCAGCCAATGGCCAGCGACCGTCAACGACAATCAAGCAAACAAAACCTACGTAAAAGTCAGGTATCTGTTGCCTCGTTTCCGACGAGTGCCTCCCTGTCGGTTCCAAAGCCATTCGCAACTTCAGTAGCTCATGCCGAGGGGAATAATCGGTTTACCTCAGAGTCCTTGCCATCCAGTTTTGGGGAATGCACCATTCCTGGCCTCGACCGATTATGCAGTATTTCGGACTTGTTGGATTCGGCAACTCCAGAACCCGCCATGGTTTCCTCGAAAGAGGCCACTCAGGGACCTCATTCAACTTCAACCAATGCGTACGATGCTTCCGCCAGAGTTGAGCCAGCCAAAGCAGCCCAGATCGGAGAGTCGTCGGAATGGCGAAGGTCCATCGACTCCAAGATCCAGGAATTGGTGGAACAAGCTCGCGCATTCGAACGAGAGAAAACGGAGATCGAACAACTTCGTGAGCATCTTCGTCAGTCCATCGATATTGCAGAAACAAGACTGGCTGCGACGGCTTCGAACGAGTCGATTCAGAGGCTTGGCGAGCTCGAAAGCCTTTTGGCTGCAGCGAACACTGAAAATGCGAAACTCAGCAATTTGCTTCATCATGCCCGAAGCGAATACCAATCGCTTGTCGAGTTTATTGAATTGGATGCCAGTGCCGCTCGAAGTTTCGAAAACCAAAACTCGGAAAGCACAGATCTGCACGACGAACTGGTTTTAGAGATAGCGCAGTTGAGAGAGCAGATCCAATTCCTTCAAGATGAAGTCTTGGATTCGCAGGCGGAACCTGCTGCCGTGCATGCAGAAACAGCGGAACTTCGTATTCAAGTCGAGAGACTTCGAAGCCAGCTGATGGAGGCCAGGAACGAGGCGGTGGAGTCGCGACTGCAAAGCAACGATCTAAGCTCCAGTCTGGCTAAGTTCAAGGATCCATTCGAAAGCCAGCGAAGCGAAGCTTTAACTTGGGAACAACGCAAGGAGGCTCTCATGCGACAGTTGGACGCAGAAACCGAGAGCGACGAGCCTTGCGATCCAGATAAAATATTGGAGATCCAATCGATCATCCAGAAGACCGATGCAGAAATTCAACGTCGAGACCAAGAAATCCAAGACCTTCGCCACTTGCTCGAGCAACAAGCGATTGCACAAAATGGAATGGCTATCGGCGTCGCAGCCGTTGCCGAAATGATCGAGTCCGATGCAATGATCATTGCGGAACGTCTACGTCTGCAAGAAATGCAACACGATTGGGAAAAGAAGCAGCGGCAAGCGGAAATTGAAATGTCCTTGGAACGCGCTAAGCTTGCCCGCGAACGACTCGAATTGCAAGAAAAATCGCGCACCTTTGAGGCTGACCATCCACCTGAAACAGCCGACGAGAAATCTGCAACCAAGGAACGTGGGCGGGGACGTTGGCTGGCTCGTTTAGGTTTGCGCGACGAATAATACGGGCCCAAGGTCCAGTTCTCCTTTGGCACTCTTCTCGTATACTACAACGTCCTGGGATCTCCTCACGGCCATTGGGTCCCCTTCGAATATCTCCTTGAAACGGTTGTTGTAGATGTTGGACTTACAGGGGCGTTGCGCTCTTATCACCGGCGGTACCCAAGGTGTCGGTTCGGCCATTGCCCAGTCTTTAGCCCAAGCAGGTGCCAACCTGATCGTGCACGGACTGGAACCTAATGACGCGGCATTCGAGACACTCGCCCAGTGCCGCGCTCATTCGGTCCAAGTTACACCGCTCTATTGCGATCTGCTACAACCCATCGATCAAGTCATTCAACAGCTTGGCGATGGGGCCTTAGCGATCGATTCCAAAATAGATCTGCTGGTGAACAACGCCGGCGTTTTTATCGATCGTCCTTACTTAGAGATGACGGAAGAAGTGTTTGACCGCACTTTCCACCTCAATATCAAAGTAGGCTATTTTCTAACTCAGTACTTTGCAAAGCACTGGCTCGCGCAGGGGACTGCAGGCCGCGTGCTATTCACCGGTTCTATCAATGGCTTGCTGGCCGAACCCGATCATTCCGCCTACGACGCATCCAAAGCTGCCGTGGCGGGGCTTGTTCGGTCCTTGTGTGTTGCCCTTGCCCCGAAAAGAATACGAGTCAATTCGATTGCACCAGGGTTGGTGAGAACACCGTTGACCAACAAAATCTTGAACCAAGACGCGGACGCCCTGCGGTGGATGGAACTGCATACCCCGAATGGCAGTGTGCCAAATGCGTCAACTTGCGGCCCGATGGCTGCTTTCCTATTGAGCGACGGGGCGGAGCATATTCATGGGCAAACCATCTACGTCGATGGAGGGATGAATGCATGGCAACAGCCCGATCTGCCGGCTTCTCTGCGTGGCCATTTGCAATAACACCCTGGTCGTCAGAGGATTCCCCCTGAGCTTCGCAAATTCAATTTAAGTAAGCACACCCGACCAAAGTAAGCCTGAGGCGCTAGCCAAATGGCACTCACTTTGTAGTTTGCGCAAGCAAATTACTGAGCCGCGGGCGCTAGCCGCGTTACGGTTTCCCTGCCAAATACGGTTATCGCGGCTAACGCCCGCGGCTCATTTCGAACAAAGTGAGTGCCATTGGGCGCTAGCCGATTTTTTTCGTATTTCAATAATCGGCTAACGCCTCAGGCTCAAAGAAACGAAAAACGACTTTTGTCGGGCGCGTCTCGGTAGTGTTTCGGGAAGCTACTCGGGAACCGTCGCCTTGAGTCGGAACACCGTTCCTATTTCGATGGTCGGCTTTTCCGGCAGGTCCGTCGTGATGACGATCGCTCCCGTGATTTCTTTACCATACTCCGCGTCGTTGGGTTTGATCAGGATCGGAAGGGCATGAAGAGGTTTGCTTTCTTCATTGAGATCCGCATCGATGACAAACACGTCGCTTTGAACCGACTTCACGACAAAGGGTTTGTGACCTTTCAGAATCACCATTTGCTTGATCGCTTCGCCTTGAACGATGTCCCCTAGAGATAAGGTTTTGGGGGAGACAGAAATCTCCGGGTTGATGTTGGCGACCAACCGAATCGGAATCGTGCTTAAATTGCGATCGTTGGTATGCACGACCAATTCACTCTCCAGCGGACCAGATGGAGCATCACCGCTCATCGCGACGTCCAGCATGTACCGAACGCGACCTGATTGCCTTGATACTTCCTTAGCCGTCGCGTTGATAAAGGAATCGCCGGCTGTGACTTTCGTGATTTGCCAAGTTGGCTTGCCTGCATAGTCGACCGCAACTTCGATGGACTTGGCTTCCCCTTGCATGATGCTTCCGAACGATGCTTCGCCCGGTTGAAAGACGACATCAGAGCGGATGTAGCCTTTCACATGAAGTTGAACTTCACTGAAAGTAGGCTTGTCGAAGGTGACAGTCAGGGTAGCTGAACGTGCACCCGTATGAGTTCCCGTGTTAAATTTTGCGAGAATACTTCCGCGTCCGCCCGGGGGGACGATTTCCGTCTCAACGCTGGGGGTGGTGCATCCGCACGAGGTTCTCACGCTTCGAACGTGGATGGGTTGAGCAAATGGATTGTCGAAATAGAACCTGTGTTCGGTTTTCGCGGCGCGGGCCACCGTGCCGAAGTCATGGTTCGAAGACTGAAACATGCTCGACCACTGCGTGGCAAATGCATTCGACGAAAGTGCCGCAACGGCCAATAAGGCCGCTACTAAGATGCGCATAGGAGTGTCTCCCTAAGTGATTCAGAACGGATGGGGGATGAAGACCAAAAAATGAATCCGAACCTTTTCAACCGAAAGAGTAGTATACCGAATCGTTGGAGCGGTAGGTATACGTCGGTTGCACTGGAAGCGAGGCAGGATCAATTGATGGGTATTGGATTGAGGTCCACGGACTCGATATCAGCTTTACAGCATTTCAAAAAACAGTCCAAGATCCATTATCTTTCATTTTCATCTCAAGTTCGACATCCGTTCCCGAAAGTCGAGAAATAGTCCCCGATCCGTCGCAGACGTCAAAGCCAGATAGGTTCAACATCCATCGACGCAGCCTGGACCATCAATCGAACAACCGAAGTTGCTTCATGGTGGATGCCGTCTCCATTTTAGGCAACTCAGGCAGTTCAGGTAACTGACTACGAATCATTTCATGGAGCATTCTCGCCAGTGCCGGTGCGTAGGTGTCATCCGGCGCATGAGTGAAGATCCAAGGCTCGTACCCGTCGCTTATCCAATTTGCAATGATTTGCGACCATTGCCTCCAAGATGCTTCGACCTCCGTAAAACAATTGCGTCCAATCAAACGAAGCATAGGACGCTTGCCCGTGATGCTGGTTCGGAATGGACTCTTGGGTTTCCTCTTTTGCGATGCCTCCTCCGATGCGTCGGTGGCTTCCAAGGCATTGAGGGGACTGGAATCAAAAAGGACACGGTCGATGCCAAGGGATTGAAGCAAGTCGTCGAGCTGAGCTTCTTGGTCCCCTTCGTCGAACCAATCCAAATGCCTGACTTCGACAGCCCAGGGCCAGTCTCTCGGCAGTTGATGCAAAAACGCCTTGAGCTGAGGATAGTAACGAAACGAAAAAGACGGGGGCAGTTGCAGGAAGGTTGGGCCTAGGCGTCCCGCATCGCGCAGGATTTCAAGTCGAGCCAGCCATTCCTTTCGCTCGTGGTCGCATTGCGTCAGCTTCAGGTCGTGCGATATTCTTCGAGGGAATTTGAAGCTGAACCGAAATGTTTCTGCGGAGCCGTTGCGCCACTTCTGAAAAGTCTCCGCTGGCGGAACGGCATAAAACGTACTGTTCCCTTCCACGGTCGGAAACATGCGACTGTACCAACCCAAAATGGCGTCGGCAGAAGTGCCTTTGGGGTAAACGCTATCGGTCCAAGTACGGCATCCCCAAACAGGGCAACCTATACGGTACAACCATCTGTCCCACTGAGGATTTTGGTTTGAAGACAGCACTTTCATTGAAGATGACTTGCCGGAAGATGGCGCGATGCAATGGTTACGACCGGTACGACCCGAACCGGCTCGGAGATCTGTTGATGGGAACGGAAAAATAAAGTCATGTTTTGGTTGACCCTAGACGGGGGTATGGCATCTCATTGATGAACCTTGGCCGCGCGACCAGTCCCATTTTCGCGAGGAACTCGGTTTGTGTATCTACTTCAAAGTCAGGAATCTATCATCCATGATGTTATCAGCGAAACGACTGTTTATGGTTTCTGTTGCAGCGAGCAGCGCAATAGCAACCGCCGAAAACTCTCAAGCTGGCCAATGGCTCGATTCGATTCTTGGTCTCAACCAACCAGTATACCCAGTGGGCTCACCCGTCCTTGTCGCCCAGAATCCAGCAGGTTTGCCCTACGCCGCAAATCAAACACTTGGGTACGGCAACTACCAAACAAACCAACCACCTACCTACAACGCCCCTCTTGCTGCACCAGGCTTTCCCCAAACGGTTGCGGGAACCCTGCCAACCGCCGCCTATGATACTCAATGGGGGCGAGTGCCAGTTACCTATTATCGTCCAGTAACCGCATTTGATCCTCGGTACGGAACCACGGTCACCAGCCTGCAGCCTTGCACTTCTTATCAATACCAAGCCCAACGTCCACCTGTCATCGCCCCCAGACCAATCTCAGGTGAATACGGTGCTCAAGCCAATAAGTGGCCCGGCATTACCGGCCCAGGGTACAACCCGACCGGACTAGCAGTTGCCAGCGGCTATCTGCCTACCTATCAAACAATTCCTAATTCGGGAGTGCCCATGGCGCCCATGAATCCGATGGCCCCTGTTGTTAGCTCCGGCTCCGCGACTGGTATGCCTGCCTCGGCATTTCCAACAAGGACTTTTTCGAGCCCTTATGTTCCAAACCCCTATGCAACCAACCAGTATGCTGCCAGTATGCCATCTGCCGGCATCCCTATCACCAGCGCACCAGCAACGAACTGGGCCGCGGGGCCGATAACAGCAGGGCCGATAACAGCAGGGCCAATTGGCACGGGAGTTGTCCCGACCGCTGCTTGGATGCCTGTCAGCCCGAACGGTTACTGCGCCAACGGAACTTGCGTTCAACCAGCATCAGCTGCTCCAATTGGTTTCACTACCGCACCTTCAACGCTTTCTGGAAACACATCCGCTCCAGGGGTAGCACCACCGAACATTCCCGGTGCAACAGTGACTCCCGTCGGTCCTCCCAGCTTTTCCTCCACGCCAACCGCCAGTGGAAACATCTATGGCGGAGCGAATCCATCGCTAGTTAACCCCAACTTGGCTAACCCAGCCCTTACCAGTCCGGCATTGACCAATCCAAGCTTGGGCGTGCCCGCTTCCAATGGGCAAATCTTGCCGAGCCAGCAAGTGTTTCCTGGCCAACCGAACACCGGCTTCGGGGATCCTGAAGCGACTCGTGTTCCAGGACCGAGTGGCTCGTCGGCTTGGATGCCACCCAACAAACCAAGCGTGACCACCGAAGTTCAGCGTTTGCCCATGGTTGCCATTGATAAGGAAGGAACGAATCCTACATCGTCTTCTTTGAACGACAAGCTCAGCCAGTTTCGGTCCGCCCCAGAAATCCCAAGCGGCAATAGCACTCCGAATCAAATGATGAACGCTGCTTCGATTCCATCGACTCTTCCGGACGAGCCCTTTACAGGCGTGCAACCTCTGTCTGCCCCAGCCGATTTTGATAGCAAGCCAAAGTGGAATCCATCGCTGCTGGATCCCGACGATCGCACGGTATGGGAACAAAAGAATCTCAAAAGGGATAACGTAATCCAGCTGGTCTCGGGAACAGAATTTCAGGGTGGGGGTGTGGTCAGCGCCGTTTCAACAAGCAACTCTGTTCGCTCTGGGAATGACAAGTCAGGATTTCGACCCGTGACGGCTCTTCAATAACCAGATCACTGTTACACTATGGCAGCTTCCCAGGGGAAGCTGCCCTGTCTGTTCGATAGAATTGGCCGGGACAAAAATGTTCCGGCTATCTTTTTTGGGGTAGTCTGTAAAACAACTCCGTTTTCCGATGGATTGCGCGTACATCCCGTCACTTATGCGAACGTATCATTTTGTAGCCTTACGAGGCCCAAACCGCTGGTCTTCGACCCCTATCTTGGAAGTCCACGATGTCGGATTTGCCTTGGAGGATTTGCCCACTAAAGCCGCTTCGGTTGCTGGAATTCTTCAAGCGTTCCTTGAGGCAAAGCAATTCACAACCAGCCATCCGCAAAGCGTTGCTAACGCGGAATCCGTGGTCAGAAGAATCGAATCAGGCGTTCGCGGGGTCGAACTTTGGCTTCAATGCGCTCGATGGTTTTCCGCCATGGCCGGCGTTCCGACTCGCGACTTCCCTTCAGCCATCGAATTGCGATCCTCAACATCATCGACGAGAAATTCTGAGAGCTCTGCCAGCACGAACGTTTTTGCAATCGAAATGGAAGAGCAATCGTTAACCGAAAAATGTGTCAACTTTGCTCGAGATTGGCTTACCTCGGAGACTCCGCTGATCCACTTCCCGCTAGGGCTAAAAGTGCGCGAACTGTTCGACTTCGCGGACGACGTTCGACTTGGCCCTAGCTCGCGAGCAATCCTTCGCGCCGCCCGAAGACGTAACATCCCTTATTTGCGTCTCAATAGCGGCTCCCTGGTCCAGTTGGGGGAAGGACGTCACCAACGGCGTATTTGGACTGCGGAAACCGATGCAACCAGCGCCATCGCCGAAGCGATCGCAAGCGACAAAGACTTAACCAAGCGGCTGCTGCGGCAAGTTGGCGTTCCAGTACCACTCGGTCGCGCTGTAACCAGTGCTGAAGATGCGTGGCTGGCGGCAATTGAAATCGGATTCCCTGTCGTTGTAAAACCCTGCAACGCAAATCATCAACGCGGTATCTCGATCGAGCTAAGTACGAAACCCGAAATTCTAAAAGCCTACGATTGGGCCGTGAAGGATGGCGAGACGAACGATATCCTTGTCGAACAGTTTGCCCTGGGACACCATCATCGATTGCTCGTCGTAGGCAATCGATTGGTCGCGGCCGCCAAAGGACACAGCGAATGTGTCGTCGGCGATGGAATGCTAACCATAGAACAATTGGTCGCGAAGGAAAACCAAGACCCTCGTCGCGGAGAAGCTTACACCGATCCATTGGGGGTCATCAAACTTACTGAGCCCGCGATCATCGAACTAAGCAAACAGGGATTCCAGCTTCATTCTATTCCAGCTATCGGAAAACGTGTCGTTGTCCAAAGGACGGGTGATTTAACAACGGACTGCACCGAAGCTGTGCACTCAGAAACGGCAGAGCAAGCTGTTTTAGCCGCCAGGGTCGTTGGCCTCGATATTGCTGGCTTGGATATTCTTGCAACGGATATCTCCGTGCCTCTTAGTGAACAGCGTGGAGCGGTTGTCGAAGTGAACGCAGGTCCTTCGCTTTCTCCGCACGTCTCACCGCTCTACGGTAAACCTCAGAAAGTGGGGGATGCCATCGTTGCGATGCTTTTTCCTGAAAATGAACAAGGGCACATCAAAATCATCGGTGTGGTGAAGAGCCCCTCATCGGATGTTCTTATTCAACAATTCGCTGAACAATTGCGGCTTCGAAATGTCGACTTCGGGATGCTCAGTCACGGCCAAGCAGGATTCAATGGGCGAGTTGTCGATACCGGTTGCGTGAATGACGAAGAACGCGTGGTGGCATTGCTGTGCAATCCAATCTTGAGCGCTCTTATTGTACAAATCGACATCGACCAGTCTGCCCAATTCGGAGTTTGCACGCCGCGATTGGATCATCTTCTGTTTTCGATCGACTCCATCCCAAGCAATCTGTCCGATGAAAGCCTGGCTGGTATCCGAGCGATTCTCAATGCCGTCCCCCAAACCGGGCGGATCTTTGGCGATTCTTTACCTACTTCTGCCTATCAAATTATCGAGACATGGAAAAAGGAAGGGGTCGTTTCCAAGAATAGCCTGGAGCGGGCTTTCGATATCGGATTGGACTGTTGATTCTCTCCTAGGTTCAGGCTGCGAAATGATCACCAACATTGAGATTGCGAATGTATTCGAAGAAATGGCGGACTTGCTAGAACTGTCGGGGGAGAACGCCTTCCGAATTCGAGCTTATCGAAACGGTGCCAAGGCCATCCGCGACCATTCCGAACCAATTGCAAAACTCGTCGAATCCGATGTCGACCTTACCTCCATCGAAGGGATCGGGGCCACGCTTGCGGACAAGTCCAAAGTCCTTATCCAAACTGGACGTTTGCCTCAAATCGAAAAGCTGCGTCAAGAAGTTCCTCCGACCCTGCGGGATATCATGCAGGTTCCTGGGATGGGAGCGAAGAAAGCGATGAAGCTCTTTCAGGAACTGGGGGTCTTCGACTTGCCCAGCCTTCGCGCTGCTTGCGAAGCCGGTTCCGTCGCGTCGCTGAAAGGGTTCGGGCTGAAAACGCAACAATCCATTTTGCAGAATATGCAGATTGCCGAGAAAGCTGCACTTCGACTTTCGATTGATCAAGCGGACAGCCTGGTCGAAAGACTCCGCAGTCATATGCTGGCATGCTCTGCCGTCGAACGATTAGATTTTGCAGGTAGCTATAGAAGGGGAAAAGAAACCGTCGGCGATTTGGACATGCTGATCGTTAGCTGCGATGCAAATGCCGTCATGGATCGCTTTGCAGAATTCGGATCAATTCAAGAAGTGCTGCAACGCGGCGATACCAAAATGAGCGTCCGCGTAACCGATTCGTTCCAAGTGGACCTACGCGTTGTCGCCGCCGAGTCTTGGGGCGCAGCCCTGCAGTACTTTACGGGCAGCAAGGAACATAATGTCCGCGTCCGAGGACTCGCGAAGTCCAAGGGAATGAAAATCAATGAGTACGGTGTCTACGACATCCACGATGAAAACAAGATTTTGGCTGGGGCGGATGAGCGGGATGTCTATGCTTTGATCGGTTTGCCATGGGTGCCTCCGGAAATGCGAGAAGACCGCGGAGAATTCGAATCAAAAAACCAAGCACGATTCGAGCAGCTGATCCAGTTGTCGGATATTCGAGGCGACCTGCATATGCACACAACCGCAACCGATGGCGAAAATACCATCGAGGAAATGGTTTCGGCCGCGAAACAACGAGGACTGGAATACATAGCCATCACCGACCACTCGAAACGTGTCAGCATGGCTCGCGGGTTGGATGAATCGCGATTGTTGCAACAATGGAAAGCTATTGATGCGATCAACGAAGAATCGGACGGCTCGTTTTGGATACTGAAAGGAATCGAATGCGATATCTTGGAGAACGGAGCGATGGATCTTTCGGATGATTGCCTAGCGCAAGCCGATTGGGTAACTGCGAGCATTCACTACGGACAAAAGCAACCTCGCGATCAAATCACACAGCGCATTCTCAATGCCATCGAGAATCCCTACGTCCACGCCATTTCCCATCCCACAGGTCGACTGATCGGGCGGCGCGAAGCCTATGACGTCGATGTCTCGGTCATGATCGATGCAGCAAAGCGAAATCATAAGTTTCTAGAACTCAATGCCCATCCCGCTCGATTAGATCTGAACGATCTGCATACGATGGCTGCGATTCAAGCCGGTGTGACCATCGTGATCAATACGGACGCTCATTGCATCAGCAACTTGGACCTGATGAAGTTTGGCATAACGCAAGCTCGGCGGGCCGGGGTCACGGTTGAGAATGTTCTCAATGCCTTACCCCTTGCCCAGCTCAAGCGTCGGCTAGCTCGCTAGTCGATGATACCATCCCACAGGGCATAAAACGGTAGCCCCATTAGCCAAAGCACGTCAAACTTACCATCGAGACCAAGGTAGCCAGACACTGTCGGCAACAACACGACAAACGCAAGACCAAAGGCTACGATCGGCGTCAGTAGACCGCCGCTAAGCGGATGATGAACCACACCGCTTCGCGGCCGGCTTGGCTTGCCGGTGAGCGTCCCCTCGAGCGAAGGGTTAGGCGTCATCAAGCGAGCTCTGTTCCGCTCAGGAGGGCGCGAGATTCGCGATCGTGCAGTTCGACCACGGCTTGGAGCGACTGGTCGACAACGCCAGACCCTAGTGACTCAATGTATCGACAGGACGAGTACGAAGCGGCTCTGGCCTCATAGACTGCGACCCACTCATTCCTGACGGCAAGACGTTCTGGTCGTACAGGCCAGATTCCTGGGCGCGGACGCATGTGGCCCGAGATTCCGATGCGCCAGGGTTTGGCAGTGAGCCTCGCACGAAAGCACCGCTGGTTGCTGCACATTCGGATGTAGATGGGGTCGGTCGACACTGCGACAAAGAACTTGTGAACTTCGGAAGAACTGGCTTCGAATGATTGATGCGTTGCAAGGAGTCGGTAGCCTGCGGGAGTGCGATAGAGGCGGACATTCCATGAAGGGTTGTGCGATAGAAAGGCGACTAACTTCGCTCGTGCAATTCGTTCTGAGCCACCGCGTGCCGCCACGGCGAGCCGCACGAATAGGCTTGCCAGCGGAGCGGCGGCAAAGAGGGACACCAATAGGATGCCGAAGGTTGTTCCCCAGCTTCGAAGAACTAAGCCAATGACTGCCGCCAAGAGAGCCAAGCAGACGAAAGCCAGGAGAGCGGGCTTGGCTGAGCGTTCGGGATTGAAGTCGACGTCTGCGAAGAGAGCGTTCGGTGAGTTCAAGCAATGCGCCCCATATGCATTGCGTGTGATGACTTGCTCTCCGTGGCGTGCCAGAACCTCTTCGCGAATGGGAACTCCCGCTGCTCCGTTGTACGGAACCTTTGGTTCCCTCTTATCGAGCTTTTCGCCTGCGACAATGCGACGGAGCGCTTCATCAACGCGAGCTTCAGCGTTAGCGAGTGCGTCGGCTTCACTCGTTGCCGACCAACCGTATCGGCGGACTGTGATTTGCTTTCCGGAAGCCCTGTGTTGCTTGCGCGCTTCGGCCCAGTGGTCAGGAACGATCATGTTGATGGAGATAGTCAGAAGTGCATGAACTATGACGCCTAACGCCCGTGGTCAAATAACATAAGTAAGTTGCAAATGCAATGGCCAAAAACGGTCGACCCAACGCTCATCTGCATCCCCTTGTTCGTCGATTTACGGCTGCATCTAGCTTGGTTCGATCTCGAGTTGGCCGTTTCTGTGGTCAGCATCAGGAATATTAACGACGCATTATCCTACGATTTGAAACGTCGCTTCGCAATAGTTGACTGAAATCTGGCTTGGATCCTGAAGGGATCGCAAATGGTAGCCGGGGGTTTGACCGCGAGGGCACACCCCCGGTCTCGTTCGCATGCGATGTTTTCGATCCCGGAGGAGATCGCAGATTGCGTCTGCTGTCCGCTGTGATCCCTTCAGGATCAACAATCTAGCCTGCGACAATATCCGGGGGTGTCGCTTCGCTCAACCCCCGGCTACCTTCTATAACCCCTATCGGGGTAATGAGGCGATGATGCGTGAAAACGAGGTTATCGATCTCTTAAGAAACGCTTGGGGCGGGTGATCGATCGAGGAGCCATCGATTGGATTGTCAGCAATCGTTCCATCGAATCAAATAACGCTCGGCCGCAACGAACGCTTCGCAACAGTTGGCCGAAATCTGGCTTGGATCCTGAAGGGATCGCAAATGGTAGCCGGGGGTTTGACCGCGAGGGCACACCCCCGGTCTCGTTCGCATGCGATGTTTTCGATCCCGGAGGAGATCGCAGATTGCGCCTGCCGTCCTATGTGATCCCTTCAGGATCAACGATCTAGCCTGCGACAATATCCGGGGGTGTCGCTTCGCTCAACCCCCGGCTACCTTCTACAACCCCTATCGGGGTAATGAGGCTATGATGCGTGACAACGAGGTTATCGATCTCTTAAGAAACGCTTGGGGGCGGGTGATCGATCGAGGAACCATCGATTGGATTGTTAGCAATCGTTCCATCGAAACAAATAACGCTCTACCCGACGAACGCTTCGCAATAGTTGGCCGAAATCCGGCTTGGATCCTGAAGGGATCGCAGATGGTAGCCGGGGGTTTGCCCGCTAGGGCACACCCCCGGTCTCGTTCGCATGCGATGTTTTCGATCCCGGAGGAGATCGCAGATTGCGCCTGCTGTCCGATGTGATCCCTTCAGGATCAACAATCTAGCCTGCGACAATATCCGGGGGTGTCGCTTCGCTCAACCCCCGGCTACCTTCTATAACCCCTATCGGGGTAATGAGGCGATGATGCGTGAAAACGAGGTTTTCGATCTCTTGAGAAATGCTTGGGGCGGGTGATAGATCGAGGAGCCATCGATTGGATTGTCAGCAATCGTTCCATCGAATCAAATAACGCTCGACCCGACGAACGGCAACCATCACCGAGTGGCCGCCAAAATGGTTTCTAAAATTGACCGCGGCCGACCGGCCACTTCGGTGCATGGTTATGTTCTGGCTGTTTTTCGTGGTCGTGCTTGTGCTCGTGCTCAGCGAAGCGGTGCTCGTGCTCGATCGATCAAGCAATTGTATCATTCCATCCTGGTCAACGCGCTGATCG
>JBIKLJ010000249.1:0-6496 GCA_044359895.1 Pirellula sp. | reverse complement strand
AAAACAGAATCCGCGAAGCGGCGACATTGCATTTAGCCGCAACGCCGCGACAGGATGTAGCCATGGGCGTAAGCCCATGGACCGCGGCCCCCCATTAGCGCATAGTCCCAAAGGGACGACAGGAGCGATGATTCATGTCGCCCCGTCGGGGCTTCGGACGGGGCGGTTGCCCCGATACCATGGGCTCACGCCCATGGCTACCACATGTCGTCCCGTTGGGACTAAAACAAAATCCGCGAAGCGGCGACATTGCATTTAGCCGCAACGCGGCGACAGGATGTAGCCATGGGCGTAAGCCCATGGACCGCGGCCCTTCGGACGCGGCCGGTTGCCCCGTAACCATTTGGCTCACGCCCATGGCTACCACCTGTCTCCATTTGGCTCAGGCCCAATGGCTACCACCTGCCGCCACTAGCGTGGCTTCAATCGCAAGAGGTATCAAATCGAAATCAGAGGTTTCAAAAACGGACCTCGTCGCCTCGGCTACTACCTGTGGGTTCGGACTTTTCGCGTATAATTCCAGTTCGAAAAACCCATCCCCTAGGGACAAGATCATGAAACGAATCATTTCCATCGGAAAAATTGCTCGCTCGCTTTCTTCAACTTGCTTAGCCGTAGCTCTTGGAAGCGTTGCGACTCATTCGTTGATCGCAACACCGTTTGATGAGAAACCACCCTCGAAGAGCTCGTCCACGAATCCGTCCGCTTCAACACCCATGGTTCTTGAGACTTCCACGAAGAGCTTGAATCAATTCACGTTCACTATCGCGAAAGGACTTGAGCTGACCAATGCGGTGGAGGATGGCTTGATCCAATGGCCCATTGCCGCAACAAAAGACCGGCAGGGCAACTTGCTTGTCTTGGAATGCCATTGGAATCGCCAGTCTGTACAAGACCAGCTCCAGTCCAAGCCGCACAAGGTAGTTCGGCTATCCGATACGAATTCCGATGGAATCTTCGATGAGCGATTCGTGATTGCATCCGACCTTGGGTTCCCGGAGGGGATCATGGTACTGGGAGAGGATCTCCTTGTGTCGGCTCCTCCGAACATACTGCGCCTTTCCGATTCCGATCGCGACGGTCTTTACGAGAAGCATGACGTTTGGTTCGATGGTACGACGCTAACCTATTGCGCGAACGATCTGCATGGCCCCATGATGGGACCTGACGGCTGGATCTATTGGACCAAAGGGGCATTCGCGGAGCAGAACCATGAATTGATTCGAAAGCCTCTTGATAAGCTGGCAAATGCTGTTGCCTCCAAGGCTGCCCATATCTACCGCAGGCACCCCAAGGGGGGGCCCATTGAACGTCTGATGACGGGTGGCATGGATAATCCTTCGGATATCACCTTCTCACCGGAGGGGGATATCTTTTTTTGTTCAACCTTCCTTCATCATCCGGGAAATGGACTACGCGATGGCATCGCTCATGCCCCTCGAGGCGGTTTGTTCGGCAAACAGCATGCGGTGTTAGATGGTCATTGGGAAACGGGGCCACTTCTGCAACCCATCGCCAATCTTGGGCCTGCTGCGCCGGCCAGTGTCAACTATCTTTCATCGTCATCGATTCCTCAGTCTCTTTGGGACACAACGAACGAGAATCATGAGCTGGCCTCTTCCCCCTTCCTGGCTTCTGCTCAGTTCAATCTTCAGAAGATAGGTCTCCACCGTTTGATCTCGGTTGGCTCCAGCTTTGAAACTCAATCGGTGGATCTACTCACTGCCGACCGAATCGATTTTCATCCCGTGGACATCTTGGAAGAATCGGATGGCAGTCTTTTGATCTTCGACACAGGCAGCTGGTACGACTTGTGTTGTCCAAGCTCTGGCAATGACCGAGCGATTGAAAAGGGTGGAATCTATCGACTCACACCATCGAATCGATCATCCACCGACAAGACCAACTCAGAAGAAGAACTGTCGCTCAAGCAGGCACAACAAGTCCTTCTGAATCCGAAATCGGAAGGTTCTGCGAGAATAAGAACCCTTTGGGAAATTGCTCGTCACATCACTCGCAACCAAGAGAATCTTCTTTCCGAGAATGTACCGAATGCGAAGCGGGTCATTCTTGCGATGCTTACCGATCCAGACATAGCGATTCAACAAGCAGCCGCAAGGATTACTGGCTTGAATCGGTGGTCCGAAGCCAAACCAAAACTGGAGGGTATGCTATCCAGTAGCTCACCAGCGGTCGTCCGATCGGCCATCGAATCGCTTGGTATGGTGGGAGATGCTGCCAGCATAGAGAAGATCCTTGTTTCAACAACGCGATTCCCAAACGATCGGATGCTGGAACACGCATGCATTTACGCAATGTTAGAACTGGATCATCCCACTGCATTGATTCGGTTGATACGCCAAGACCGCCTAACCACGGATCAGCGTTACTTGTTGTTAGTGGCACTTCAGCAGTCGGGTGGGATTCCGAGCGATTTCATTCCTGATTTCGCAAAACTGTTATCCAGTTCAAACGAGCGCCTTCGGTCACTTGTAGTACGGAATCTAATCGCCCTTCCCAACGGATTAGACTACTGCATCGACTTTTTGAATCAAGCTTGGGAGGCCGAGAATGAAGTCACCTTGACCATGAGTCTACCTATGGTTCGGTCGTTCCAATCGGCGCCGAAGGGGCTTGAAATGATGGAGACGTGGCTTAAATCCGCATCGTCCGAATCCGCTTTAAGGCAGCGCTGGCTCCTGTCAGCCTTGAGCAGCGTGTCTGGAGAAAAATTGCCTGATGCATGGATCGGTGCCATGATACTTTGGCTTGAAGAGACACGGGATCTCGAAACTCTCGAAAATATCACAGACACTGTCCGCAACATAAAATTCACCGACCAGCAGAGGATCGCTGCAGCCCAGTCAATCCGAAAGATCGCCGAGAGGCATTTAGCGAGTCCGAAGGTCGTGTTGAATCTGCTTGCCGCATGTCCAGAATCGAAAACACCTTTGGAAGATGCCATGGTTCATGTCGTGATCGATCCATTGCTGCATACCGATGGTGGCCTTTCAACTTCCAAAGCCGAAGAAGCATTGACACGCTTGGTGCTTACCGATGGCCAGGCAACTACTTTGATTCACGGCCTAGATAAAGTAGCTCCATTAGTACTACCCACGGTCGTCGATGCCCTACTGAGGTGCAATTCTGACCATGTGGATCAGGCGTTGCTGGATCGGCTATCTCAAGTTGCTTCGACCAAAACACTGTCGCCAGATCGACTGCTCTCAAGTTTAAAAGACCGACCGAACGCCATGAAGGCTGCGTGGCTGGAAAAAATTGCGGAAGCTTCAAAGCCATCGGAAGAAGTGGATAAAAGCATTTCGAGCTGGCTAGAGCGACTAGTGGATGGCGACGCAAAGCGTGGCTACGATGTATTTCGAAGTGCTAAAGCGGCGTGTAGCAGTTGCCATCAGGTTGGCTATTTGGGAGGGAATCTTGGGCCTGAATTGAGCCGCATTGGTCAATCGCGAACGCGTCGCGATTTGGTGGCATCGATTCTCTTTCCGAGCATGCATATAGCGCAAGGGTATTATCCAATACGGATCCGAACGACAGAAGGCGAGGTGATCAATGGGCTTTTGTCGAAGCAGACCGACGAATACGTCGAGCTGACGCATGGCGTCAACAAGATCGCGAGAATAGCCAGGGCGGAAATTGAGGAGCAAGCAGCAAGTTCATTATCAGTGATGCCATTAGGATTAGAGCAGCAGTTAACCGTCCAGGAATTCGCCGACCTAATTGCCTACCTAGAATCCCGAAAATAACATCGTAGTGGATCTGGCCACAGATCCCTGCATTGTCGTAGTGGATCTGGCTACAGATCCCGCAATGTCGTATTGGATCCGGCTACAGATCCCGCAATGTCGTACGGGTCTGGCCACAGATCCCTCATTTTGCCAAACCCAAAAGCCCTGGCCTCTTAGTCCTAAAGGGACGACAGGATGTAGCCATGGGCGTGAGCCCAATGCCATCTACTTTATCCGGTATTGGTTTCTGGAGTTTCCTCCTTAGCCGTTTGTTTTCGAAGAGATTTTTCGAATTTCGTTGTCTTTTGGCGTTTAGGATGCGATGTCCGTGGGTAGTTTCGCGGCTTGCTGCGATTTGGCAGTCGGCGACGCGAGGCGCTCTTCAATGCTCCTTCGAATGCGTTTTTCCAGTCGGCGTAACTCGAAAGCTCCTTACGAAGTAGATGATCCTGGAATGTCGTCCAGACTCCTCGAAAACTGAGTTGCCGTGGTTGAACGTTAATCAGGCTCGCCGCTTGCTTGCGAAACTGCATTACTAGGTTGAACGCAATCACCGATCCCAGTAACTCATTCATCATCGTGTCGCATGATTTGGCTCGAATGTTTTCCGTATCCATGGTGACTTTCAGGTCTCGTATATCGAATTCCACGTCGTACCGAAACTGATACAGCTTAGCTGCCGTCGCAGCATCCATCTCAACATTGCAGACAAGATACAATTGCTCTCCATTGGGTAAAGTGACTTGATGCAGAAACACTTCGACGCAAGCATCCTCACTAAGTTCAGGCATTGACTTGCGATCTTTTGGGCTCGGCTTCCAATGCAAATGATACGTTGATCCGCCGTCGCCATCTTCAATCAACGTTGCCGATCGAACAAGAGCAGAAAAACGCTGTTTCGTAAGTCGAAAGACAAAGCGTTTGCCTCTTGTGACGCAATGATGAGCTACGCTAAAGATGCCAAAGCCACTATCCGCCATCACAACCGAATCCTCTGGCAGTCGATCGATTATGTCTTTAGCCATAGATGATTCGCTACGGTTGTTGGGACCGTACATAGGTGCAACTTGGGGCACCATCGCACAGCCTGTCTGCAACTCATGAGCGACCAAAAGCATGGCCACGGGCCAAACCGATGTGCCGAATTGATTGGTGGCAGGTGGAAAAGCTTTCTTCAACTCGGGAGTTGGCGGAAGAGTGATGGTCGTACCGTCGATAATGAAGACGCGGCTATTCATGAAGTTCTTGGGGGCTAAGCTTGCCAAGTGATCACAGGTGCTTTGGGCAAAGGTTTCGATGACCGATAATGGAATCCTTTGTCGAGCTTGACTGTAACCAGAACTGTTTTCGGATAGTGTCCCCTCTCGAACTCGCTTGTTCTTTGGCAAAAGATCGCGTTGGTGCTGAATTAATTCAGAAACTGCTTGGTTCAGAGAAAGTCCACCGCCAAGTCTTTGGGAAACGAGCAACCAAATTGTGGGGATTCGAGTATAGACCTGCGCAGCGTTATGGCATTCATCTTGTTTCAAAAGTTGTTGCAAACGCGGAAGACGCAGTAGTTCGTTAAGGATTGCCTGTGCCTTAGAGAATTCATCTTGCTCGTGATCGGAACTTTGAGGTGTGGAAACCATGAATGCCATCCTGACAGAGAAACAAAATTTCTCGTGGCGGGCGCAAATGGCGTGCCGTTTCGTTGCTGTTGGTCAGAAAGCTCAACAAGAAATCAAAAGTAGATGGCATTGGGCTTACGCCCATGGCTACATCATGCCGTCCCTTCGGGACTAAGACATTGCGTCGTTTTACGACGCAATGTGTATGCAGTGGACGAGGCTACGAGGTCATGGCTGTTCGTAGTGGACGAGGCTACGAGGCCATGGCGTTTTTATTCAAATCAATTGCAGGGATCTGTAGACAGATCCCCTATCCAACCTCGGGGATCTGTAGCCAGATCCACTACGGGGGGACGCAGCGGACTCATGAGCGAAATAGGACTATTTCAGGCGTTTGAATTCTAGGCCTGGGTCTGTGGTTGGTGCACCCGCGATCTTAAAGTTCCAGCCATCCGCGCCGTTGGATTTCACGGCGCCGGCTACCGTTCCTTGATCAACAGTCACCAACTCGATTCCGTCCATGAGCGAATTGAGCGTGCCCTTGAGCTCGACCGGAGGTTGGTCTTTGCCACCCGCTTTCCAAGTGAAGGCAGAATCTTCGGTAATCCCTAACTCGATCTTGGAATTGCCCGTCTGGGCTACCCAAGTTCCTACCAAATCCGTCTCGGGGGCATCCGCGTCCGCCTCGGTGCTTGTGGTTGGAGCCGGTGCGGCAGCGGGTGCTGGTTGAGCGGCTGGCGCAGCGGCTTCCGGAGGGGAGAGCGCGTCGAGCATTCGCTTGGCGGTGACGTCTTTCGGCTGATTGTTGACCACCACTTCCAGGGCTTCCGAAGCTGCCTCTTTGGAGCCAGTCACCAAATAGTGATAGGCCAACACAAAGTGGCTGGAAGCATCGGAGGGATTCGCAACGGTATAGCGTTCCAGTGTTCGCAACTGGGTTGTGTAGTCCTCCGCGTTGCCATACAGTCCACTCATTGTGGTCCAATCCATTCCGGGAGCCACTGCCAAATAAGAATTGAGACCGGCGGCTGCCTTGCTGTAATCGGCTACAGCAAACAATGCCAAGCAACGAGTCTCATGCACCACGGCATCACCAGGCAGCATCTTCAATGCTTTATCGAAATCAGATAATGCCCC
>JBIKLJ010000248.1:0-6544 GCA_044359895.1 Pirellula sp. | reverse complement strand
TGTTCGCTGTTGGTCCACCAATGTCGCTGACGATCCCTTTAAAGTCTTTGTCTTCAGTCATCGTCTGAATCTCTTTCAACACCGACTCTTTCGATCTCGACTGAATAATGCGCCCTTGGTGAGCGGTAATCGAGCAAAAGGTGCAACCGCCGAAGCAGCCACGCATAATGGTGACTGAATTTTTGATCATGTTGAAGGACGGAATCGGTTCGGTGTAGCTTGGATGAGCACGCCTTGTGTAAGGAAGCCCATAAATTTTATCCATCGCTTCCTGACTGATCGGCAACTGAGGAACGTTGCAAACGATCGTCTGGGTACCATGTCGTTGCATGATGCGACGAGCATTGAGTGGGTTCGTTTCGTTATGGATGATCCGCGTTGCCTTGGAGAATGCAATCTTGTCCGAAACCACTTCGTCGTAAGTAGGCAATTCGATCGCATCGGTTGGCAATGGCTCCGATGCTCCCAATGCATAGGCAACCCCCCGCATATCGCGAAGATCTTTCACCGTTTCACCATTCTCAAGCCGACGAGCCATTTCAATGATGGAATTCTCGCCCATTCCGAACGCAACCAGATCCGCTTTGCTATCGAGCAAAATGCTGCGCCGAACCTTGTCGCTCCAGTAGTCATAGTGTGCTAAACGCCGCAAAGAAGCCTCGACGCCCCCTGCGATGACCGGAACCCCTTTGTACGCCTCACGCGCCCGTTGGCAATAGGCTAGCGTGGCACGATCTGGCCGAAGTCCAATCCTCCCGCCGGGGGAATACGCGTCGTCGTTTCGGACCTTTTTGTTGGCGGTGTAATGATTGATCATGCTGTCCATGTTGCCGGCGCTGATGCCGAAAAACAGCCGTGGCCGCCCGAAACGCTTCCAAGGTTCGCAACTTTGCCAGTCAGGTTGACTTATAATTCCGACCCGATATCCAGCTGCCTCTAGCACTCGGCCCAAAATCGACATCGCAAAACTTGGGTGGTCGATGTAAGCGTCCCCCGTGACAATTACGACATCCAATTCATCCCACCCCCTCGCCTTGGCCTCTTCCATCGACATCGGAAGCGCGTTTCGGGCAAGCGGACCATGCGGCTGCCGCTCGCCCAAGTCATCCAGGTAACGGCTCACAACGTTCCCATTTGCCCCAATACCCGCATCGCAGGTGACTTGAGACGCCATAGAAGCCGAAGAAGGTGTCTCGACAATGGGAAGCGGGATGTTCATATTCGAATTCACGAATGGGCCGGATGAAAGTGACTAAATGTTGGGTCAGTATAAGCGGTGCTTCAAATGCCAATCCATTGTAGGCAGGAAATCAATTTGGTTCAGTGCATTTCTTTGTGGTTTGAAGGGGAATCCGTCCATTGATGGTTCAGAACGCCGCTTGTATACTTTGCGGCATCCTGTGGGAGGCAACATTCATTCGATGTTAATTTCCTAGCTGGAGCGTGAAACCAACGGGCGGATCGCAAATGGACAACACAATTTCAATTTTCGGCGGAGAACAAAATCGGTGGCAATTCGAATCGCAATTAACGGGTTTGGTCGTATCGGACGATTGACGTTCCGCAACTTAATGAGCCGATCGAGCGAGTTCGAAGTGGTGGCGGTGAATGACCTTACCGACAACGCCATGTTGGCAACTCTGCTCAAGTATGACAGCGTTCACGGTCGCTACGACGGCACCGTCAGCTACGACGACAAGCACTTGATCGTCAATGGAAAAAAGATCCACGCATTAGCCGAAAAAGATCCTTCCAAGTTGCCTTGGGCGGACCTCAAGGTTGATATTGTGGTGGAAAGCACCGGCTTTTTTACCGGACGAAGCAAAGACGGCAAACCAGGGTACGATTCGCACTTGGCCGCCGGTTGCAAGAAAGTAGTTCTGAGCGCCCCTGCTAAAGATGGTGCGGACTTGACTTGCGTTCTAGGTGTGAACGACGACAAGCTAACTGCAGACCTAAAATGCATCTCCAATGCATCCTGTACCACCAATTGCTTGGCCCCTGTCGCTAAAGTTCTCAACGACACCTTCGGTATCGAAAGTGGACTGATGACGACCGTGCATGCTTACACGAATGACCAAAAGGTTCAGGATCTTCCTCACGCAGATCCGTACCGCGCTCGTGCAGCCGCGCTCAACATCATCCCGACCACCACCGGCGCTGCTTCGGCTGTCGGTTTGGTCATCCCTGAACTCAAGGGCAAGTTGACCGGGATCGCCATGCGAGTTCCTGTGGCAACCGGTTCGGTCGTCGACTTGACCGTGAATCTCAAGAAGGAAACGACCGTTGCGGAGATCAACGCAGCCATGAAGCTTGCTGCTGAAGGTCCTCTCAAGGGAATCTTGTGCTACACCGAAGATCCTATCGTTTCCAGCGATATTATCGACGATCCGCACAGCAGCATCTTCGCAGCCGACTTCACTCAAGTGCTGGGCGATAAGGGCAAGCTTGTGAAAGTGGTCTCTTGGTACGACAACGAGTGGGGTTACAGCTGCCGCACCGCCGATCTATGCGCGCGCTTGGGCAAGTTCCTGTAATTCGCAGCTGATCATTGCCTCAGACAGTGTGCCTAAAAAGCCTGATGGATTTCAAAACCCATCAGGCTTTTTCTCTAGACAATCTAGACAAGTCGCCTCGAAACACTCGGATGTACAGAGAGTCCAGCAAAGCACTGGATTGAAACAGGACCGCAATCGTTCTATATTGAGGCCGGTTTCGTTGCGAATGAAAATCTCGAACAAGCAATACGCGTTAGGACTGGCTATGTTATTGTGGCTCAGAGAGCTTGCAGGCTGGGGACTCATTTTAGTTTCGCTGTACTTGATTCGAGTTGGGCTTGTCTTCGTTTCTGATCTGGAAAACCCTGGGATCGTACAAGCGGCTATCGTGTTGATCGCAGCCGTGGGCGTCATGCGATGCGGCGTGTTCCTGATTCGGATCTCAACCGCGACTCGAGCTGCTCTTGCACTTTCCAGCAAGAAGAATTTTTAGCCCAGATAATTCATGATCCATTCATCCGTCTATCGCTCATTCGTCCATCATTCTGATGATGGATCGCCAATCCAACGATTGTCAGGAATCAAGATTCTCCGACTTGCCCTATTTGTCTCGTTGGGAACCCTGTTCGCGCCTTATGCGATGGGCCAGACTTCGCCCTCGCTCGGGTTTCAAAAACGGCACGGCGATGAGATTATGGTTTGCGGACAGCTGTATCGTATCGGCACCCCCGTCAAACTGTGGCTCGATCCAGGTGGATTCGATGCGTACCGCACCGACAGACGCTTCGCAGCGTTCGATCAAAGAAAATGGAAATCCACCGTCGAAGCCATGAAGGCAGGAAAGATCGAATGGGTTTCCAATTCTCAGGAACTCAGTCCCGATCGTTTTGGATTGCGATACGAACCACAAGCAGCAAGCCAGTACACGCCCGAGCAGTTGGAACTGGTTCGAGGTGGCGGATGGGAGCTGCCCTTGCTTCAAGACAAGATCGACCAATTTGTTTTGCACTTCGATGTCTGCGGAACAAGCGCCCAATGCTTTTTTGTCTTGCATGACATTCGCGGACTGAGCGTTCACTTCTTGCTGGATGCGGACGGAACCATTTACCAAACGCTCGATCTGAAAGAACGAGCATGGCATGCCACCAAAAGCAACGATCGAAGCATCGGGATCGAAATCGCAAACATCGGCGCCTACCGTGCCGACGATCGCGAACTACCGTTTGCCCGTTGGTATCGACCCGATGAACAAGGTAAAGTCTTCCTGATTTTCCCGGACAAAGTCAAGGGAGCCGAGCTCCTGAAGGGCAAAGCGCTTTCGCCCAGACGAAATGATCTGATTCAAGGCTCGCTTCACGATGTTGTCTATCAGCAGTACGACTTTACACCGCAACAGTATGACGCTTTGGCAAAGCTTACCGCCGCCTTGTGCAATATCTTTCCAAAAATGAAACCTGATGCGCCGCGAACTCCTGAAGGTCACGTGATCGATCGAACGCTCAGCGACGAACAGTGGGCATCGTTCGGCGGTATTCTTGGACACTACCATGTCCAAGCCAACAAAACAGATCCTGGCCCCGCGATGGATTGGGAATACTTGCTGAAACAAGTGCACATCCATCAAGCAAAAATCGACGCCGCACAACCAACACCCTGAAAGCCTTATCGGGCCTCCAGATCTAGACCTTTCCATTCAGGCTTGGCGCCTGGGGCGGAAACCGAATTCAAGCGAGCTACGATCCCATCGGCAAAACGCACCGAGTAATCGGAAAAACGTGAATCGGCCACCGGGTAGTCCGTGCTAATGAATTGAGCTCCACTGGAAAAAGCTTTATCCCTTTGAGCAGTATCGTTGGTGCGAGCCTGTTTGGTCTCCGAATCAGCGCGCGTGCGAACCAGAAAGCCTTTCTGAACCATCGCAACAATTCGATCGAAGTCCCGAACGGGATCGTTGATTTTCATCCAAGCGGCAGCAGGATGATTTTCCGAAACCGAAGCAAACATGACGCGGCCTTTTAATCCCGGATGCGTTTCCAAGTACCTTTCCATCAATGCACCTTCGTTGTCCAAAGCGAACAGCAGCTTCCCGCGAACTTGCCCCAAAGCTGGCCAGCCGTTTTCAAGAACAGCATCCCGCAAAATAGCATGGTTGCCTCGAACATCATCAGGAACCAACATACTGCTCGATGGAATCACGGATCGAATCTCGCTGTCCACGGCATCTAACAGTTCAGCATCAAATGGAACCGGCTTCACGCCCGCTGGTCCAGTCACATCCTGCTTCAGTTCAATCAAAACAAGGACCGGTAAATGGTTTGGCTTCGACTCGGACCACGCTTTGATTTGCGTTAAGGCACTTACCAAAGAAGGAACCGTGGTTGCGTAATCAAAGCCCGGCGAATGCAAAATCTTCATTCCAGGTTTCGACATCGTTTCGTCAAAATCAAATTCCATCCTGGGATCGCTCGACTTAGGGCCTAACAGGTTTTTACCTACCGGCTTGGAAAAGAGCTTACCAGCGGGATCAGCATAGACATCCAGTTCAACCTGGCGAATCCCAAGTTCCGTCAATTGCTTTGCAAGAGGCTCATGGCTGTAATCAATCGCTTGAGCCGCTCGTTCACTAGCAACACCAATCATTTGGAGCAGAGCAGGCTCGGGAGCCAAATGATAGGAATTATGAGTTCCAATCACTTGGATCTGATTGAGTTTCAGTTCCGAATCCCATGGGGCTGCCGGTGCAACTTGAGCAGAAGCAGGAATGCCCCCGAACGTGAAGCAAATCATCCCTGCTGAAAGAAGCTTCAAAAGAAAGGCGTTCCGCGAGAAAGAGACACGTGGAAAGGGCATTCGCTTCGAGCCTTTGAAAAGTGGTGTACTAAATAAAAAAATCGTACTCGATCCGTTGAGCAATCGAGTACGAGTATGGCGTTTCAGGTTAACTGATCCGGGCGAAGGTCAACAACGGCAAAGATCGAAGCAAATCGATTTAAGGCTCCACTTCAAGCAGCAAATCCGCTCCACCTTGCGCAGGAACTGTTGCCTTCAATAACGGCTGGCTTGGGTTACCGTATTTTCCCTTAAGCTGATCCGCGCCGCCTGCGGCCCCTTCGCCTTCCCCCGAAAGAGAAAACTTGCTCTCAGCACCACTCTTGCCAGGCCACACCACGGTGACCGAATAGTCGCCGGGTAACGCCCCGTCATCCAACGCGAAGGTAGTCAGCACAAACTTTCCTTCGGCGTTGGTTGTAGCTACCGGTTTTGCATCGTTCAAGCGATCTTTGGCCGTTGGATGCAAAACAACGAGAGCATTGTCGCACGGCTGACCTTTTTTGGTTTTGACCATCCCCTTGACCGGCACAGGAGCCGGCTCCGAAGAAGAACAACCCATCATCAACACGCTACATACCATCGTAACGAAAAGTAGGATATTCGCTTTCATAACGTCCTGGCAATCAATCTACTCTTGAGTTTGTGGAGAAACTTCCGCAGGGGTGCGACCACTGCCTTGAGCAGTGATCAGCGCGGCGTAAACTTGCGGTGAGATGGTTGCGCTTAGAAACTGCACACCGCCATCGGTCATACCGTGAGTTGCCCCGCCGGTGTGAAACGAATAGGTTTCATTGTCGTTGTGGCAGTTGATCACGCAATTTCCGGGCGAGGAACGTGAACCAGCGATCGCTCCATCCAAGCCGTAGTCATTTTCATGATGTCCCCAGCCTCCATCACGTAGATATCGAGTCGAATCCAGAGTCCGACCAATGTACTGCTCAGGCCGCCCAGCATCTTCACACATCAAAATGGTGTTGCTGGTACCATCCAGAATGAACGCAATAGTATTAGCGCGACGAGGCGATTGTCCCAAAAGCGGAATCGCGCCAGCCCCTTTGACCTCTGGTCCCATCGCACTGAACAGATCGTTTTGGGTTGTTCCAGAAGCATATCCAAAAAAGGTGATGGAGCCTGGGTTGATCGAACTGTTGGTTGCATAGTCCGTGGGAGCAAAGTCTCGGAACGGAAACGGAGCACCAAAAGTGAATGTACCG
>JBIKLJ010000076.1:0-22012 GCA_044359895.1 Pirellula sp. | reverse complement strand
TTAGCATCCAGTCGGATATGTATGCGCTGGGTATTACGCTGTTCGAGTTGGTATTCGGAAGATCCCCGTATGAGCCCACGGGAACTTCGGTGCGCGATCGCATGGAAGTCCATTTGAGCTCGCCAATTTCTTTCCCACCTTCTCTGCCGACAAGCATTCCCGTTGAATTCAAAGCGGTGATTGAGCGATTGCTTTCCAAGGACCCCAAGGGAAGGTATTCTAGTTTTGCGGAAATGATTGTCGATCTGAGACGGATTGAACCTGTTAACACAACAACAGCGGGACTAGCTTTGCGAGGGATGGCCTACGCAATCGACCAATTGGCTTTGCTGCTGTGCATCTCCCCTTTTGCGTTTACGATTTTTCTGTTGAACAGCAGCGAATTCGCTCGTAGCGGTTATCAATGGCTTGTGCCAATCGTGGCATTTCTATCTTTGATTGTGCCAGCAATCTATTTGTCCGTTACGTTTCGCGGTTGGCGATCGATTGGTCGCTATCTTTTTCAATTAAGAATTGTTGAGGAGAACGGGCTACCGGCTCGACGCGAGCAATTGGTCACTCGCGAAGTTCTCAGGAATGCGTTTGCGTGGTTTTTCCCGCTGTTGCTTTACATTGATCCGACAGTTTCGGTCGATTCGGCATTCGAGACCTTGAGAGGGAGCGATCTTATGGTCAAGATCCTTGAAATAGGCTTGGTCTTATTCATTGCGGTTGACTGGGGAACCACCTTGCTTTTGAAAGGCAGGAAATCATTGCATGATTATCTTTGCCATTCCCGCGTCGTCTTGGCTATCGATCGAAATTCCGGAAAAGACTAAGCGATCCCAGTGGGTCATTTTGAACCAGCCCTACTCCTGATAACACCTCACTGAACACCTAATATTCTAATCATGCCAAGCGTCCATGTTGATCTTGCAGACCGAAGCTATTCCATTTCCATTGGCACGAAAACGCTCCCGAACATGGCCGAGATCTTGAAGGGGCAAATCGCTTCATGGACTCATACGGTGCTAATCTGCGATGAACGCATTTTCGAGACGTTGGGTGCGCAAGTGCGTGATTGCCTTCAAAGCGACGGAATGCGAATCTCATGCTTGATCCTGCCAAGTGGGGAGGAACACAAGTCCGCTGCAAGTTTGACCAAGCTGTGGGGCGAGATGCTCGCTGAACGAACGGATCGAAAAAGTGTGGTGGTAGCGGTAGGCGGAGGCGTTGTTGGCGATCTGGCCGGTTTTGCTGCCGCAACCTTTATGCGAGGGTTACGGTTTGTCCAAGTTCCAACCACGTTGCTAGCCATGGTAGACAGTAGCGTGGGGGGCAAAACAGGAGTTAACCTCCCCGAAGCAAAGAACATGATTGGGGCCTTTTGGCAACCGCACGCCGTTTGGATCGATAGCCAATGCCTTCAGTCGCTTCCGGATCGGGAGTACCGAAGTGGCTTGGCCGAGGTGGTGAAGTATGGCGTGATTCTGGACGAAGCATTCTTCGAATACTTGGAAACGAATGCTTCGTCCATTCTGGCAAGGGAAGCCAGCGCTATCGAGTCGATCGTGCGTCGATCGTGCGAGCTGAAAGCGCAAGTCGTAGCAGCGGATGAACGCGAAACTTCAGGCCTTCGAGCGATCCTGAATTATGGCCATACTTTTGGGCATGCAATCGAAGCGACCACGGACTACGGGCAATACCTGCATGGCGAAGCCATATCGCTGGGAATGATGATGGCAGGACATTTGGCCGTCAAGCTTGGAATGTGGTCCGAAGAAAACCTGCTGCGTCAACGAAACCTGCTCCGCGCATTCCATTTGCCCGTCCAGCGGCAGTCAGCGCAGGCCGCAGAATTGATGGAAGCGATGCAATTGGACAAAAAGACGGAACATGGAAGGCTCAACTTTGTCTTACCCACCAAGATCGGACATGTAGAGACAGTAACAGGTTGCAGCCCAACAGACGTTGCCAAATCGATTGAAGCCGTTTCTTAGGATCTAGTCCCATAACGAGGGAATATTCCGAAGGAACGGTGACGGTTCTAGCTGGGTTGTTGAACAAATAGACGGTAACCGAGGTCTAACCCGTTCCCCATCAAGCCGTTCGCCGATAAACTATCGAAGTCTGAAGGGGCGCGTTTTCGGTGCCTCGCTCTTGTAAGTTTCCATCAAGCCAAATCCATTTGGAGCCATATACGCCATGTCGACCCAATACACCGAAGCCATTGCTGGCAATATTACCCCGGAAATGGAGTTCGTCGCAAAACGCGAACTGTTGACTCCAGAATTGATTCGGGACGAAGTTGCAGCAGGTCGAATGGTCATTCCGGCCAACAAAGTCCACCTCCAAGGACGTTTGGAACCGATGTGCATCGGGATCGCTGCTAAATGCAAAATCAATGCGAATATTGGCAATTCGGCCGTCACCAGCAACGTTGAAGAGGAACTGGAAAAGCTGCACGTTTCGGTCCATTATGGTGCCGATACCGTGATGGATCTTTCCACAGGGAAGGACATTGACAACATTCGCGCGAAGATCATCGAGGCATCTCCTGTTCCGATCGGAACAGTTCCCATCTATCAAATGCTGGAAGAGCTTGGCGGGAACATTGAAGACATGCGAGCGCAGCATTTTCTGGATATGGTCGAACACCAAGCCAAGCAAGGGGTCGATTATATGACGATCCATTGCGGTGTTTTGCTGGAGCACTTGCATTTGACGGTATCCCGCGTGACAGGAATCGTCAGTCGCGGTGGGTCGCTGATTGCCAAATGGATGATGGCGCACCGCAAACAGAACCCGCTCTACGAGGCGTTTGACGACCTATGCGACATTATGAAACAGTACGACGTCACTTGGAGCCTTGGTGACGGACTTCGCCCAGGATCGATCGCAGATGCTAGCGACCAAGCTCAGTTTGCCGAATTGGATGTACTTGGTCGATTGTGCAAAAAAGGCTGGGCCAAGGGAACTCAGGTGATGGTCGAAGGACCAGGTCACATCCCCATGGATCAAATTGATATGAACATCAAAAAGCAAATCGAAGTTTGCCACGGAGCACCGTTTTATGTGCTAGGCCCGTTGGTGACCGATGTCGCTCCGGGCTACGACCATATCACCAGCGCGATTGGCGCTGCATTGGCTGGATGGAGCGGGGCAGCGATGCTTTGCTATGTGACTCCGAAAGAACATTTGGGACTACCGAACCGAGAAGACGTCAAGCAAGGGGTGATTGCTTATAAGATTGCCGCTCATGCCGCTGACGTAGCTCGCAAACGACCTGGTGCACAAGATCGCGATAATGCGTTATCGAAAGCTCGATTTGCATTCGACTGGAACGAACAGTTTCGATTATCCCTTGATCCCGCTACGGCTCAGGCATATCACGACGAGACGCTGCCACAGGACACCTTCAAGAGCGCTCACTTCTGCAGCATGTGTGGACCTAAGTACTGTTCGATGCGAATCACCGAAGATATTCGAAAGATGGCAGCGGAATCCGGTATCCCAACCGAAAACGAACCCGTCTTGGTCGAAATCAAAGGTTAAGTCAACGTGTCAAACGCTCCCACTGGAAAACCGGCCAAAAGCATCGGCGACTTACTTCGGGAATTTCGAGAGCATCGTGACCAGATGCGGCTTGAACTGAGTAAGTCCATTGTTGGCCAAGACGAAGTCATCGAACAATTGTTCGCTGCGATTTTCACACGTGGACATTGCTTGTTGGAGGGAGTTCCGGGACTGGCGAAGACGTTGATGGTTTCGTCGCTCGCCAAAATTCTTGACGTCCATTTTAAACGTATCCAATTCACTCCTGACCTAATGCCATCGGACATTACGGGAACCAACGTATTGGAAGAGGACGAAAACGGCAAGCGCGAATTTCGATTCGTCGAAGGTCCGATTTTCACCAACATTCTTTTGGCCGACGAAATCAACCGAACCCCACCGAAAACTCAAGCGGCGCTTCTCCAGGCCATGCAAGAGCGTGAGATTACGGTCGGCAGAAACACGTATCAATTGCCAGAGCCGTTTTTCGCAATTGCAACTCAGAACCCGATCGAGCAAGAAGGGACGTACCCGCTGCCAGAAGCCCAATTGGATCGGTTCATGTTCAATATCAAAGTGGGCTACCCGAGCTCCGACGAAGAGGAAAAGATTCTGCTGGCAACGGCTCGAAGCGACAAGCCGGAGATCAACAAAGTTCTATCCGCACGTGCGATCCTGAATATTCAGAAGTTAGTGATGAGTGTTGCGGTCAGTCCATTCATCGTAAAGTATGTCGTAGCTCTGGTTCGTGCGACGCGACCAGGCGAGCCAGACTCGCCGGAAATCGTGAAAGAGCTCTTGGACTTCGGAGCTGGGCCTCGGGCGGGGCAATTTTTGATTTCAGCTGGTAAGGCTATTGCAGCCATGGATGGACGCTTCAGCGTGGCCATCGAAGACATTCGCAAAATTGCCGTTCCAGTGCTTCGGCACCGTCTTAGCACCAACTTCCAGGCGCAGGCCGAAGGGATGACGACCGATAAGATCGTGCTTCGATTGTTAAAAGAAATTAAAGAACCTTCTGTTCCCAAGTATGGCGGGATCGATGCTCCGCCAGTTCATTAGCCGATTGACGATTTTAGAAAGATACCTTACTTTTCGTCGTTCGAAGAAATACCGTTTTACTCTTATTCATGCAAGGAAAATCAACATGGCACGCGCTGGAGCAATTACGTTCAAGGGAAACCCGATGACTCTTTTGGGATCCGAATTGAACGTTGGAAGTGCAGCCCCGGAATTCAAGATCCACTTCTTCGAAGGTGGACTGAAAACGATCACTTTGGCGGATCTCAAAGGCAAGCCAACTTTCATCAGTGTCGTTCCATCGCTGGACACCGGAACCTGCCAAATCCAAACCAAAAAGTTCAATGTAGAACTAGCAGGGATGGGCGACAAAGTGAACGCGTTGACCGTTAGCCGCGACTTGCCTTTCGCCATGAACCGATTTTGTGGAGCGGAAGACATCAAGTCGATGAAAGTCGGTAGCGATTACCAAGACGGTAACTTTGGCCTGAACTTCGGTTTGATGATTGACGAGCTGAAACTGCTGGCTCGAGCTGTTTACGTCTTGGATGCCAACGGCAACGTGGTTTACAAAGAGATCGTTTCGGAAGTGGCTCAAGAGCCAGATTACGCTCCTGCGATGGCAGCCTTGAAGACTTTGCTGTAAGCATCGGTGAAAGGGCCGCTTGATTTACAGAAGCGACATTTCGCATTGAACGAAATCGAAAGTCATGGCTACTTTCGATTCGTTCGATGGGTTGAGTCTATCGACTCCACAAACAGGTCGCTGCAATCATGGGTACGCGAAGGTAAAGTGCCGTTGCCAGCGTTATTGGTCGCGGATCAACAGACGGCAGGGGTTGGGCGTGGGGCGAATTCTTGGTGGTCGCCGCCCGGCTGTCTGATGTTTTCGATGGCCATCCCTTTGTATTCAGGTTCTGAACTAGCGGAAAAGCAAACCGACCAACCGACTCCTGAAATGGGCGATTCTGTTCGTTCGGCAACTCGCAGCTGGCAGTTGCCCTTACGAGTTGGCTTTACGGTGGCCGAGTCCATTGAAGCGATCGTTGGAAAGAGAGTCATGGTCAAGTGGCCCAACGATGTCTATTTGGAAGGGCGTAAGATTTCGGGGGTGCTGATTGAGGTGGTATCAGCACAGGATTCTCAATCGAAACAAGCGGTTGCGATTATCGGGATTGGGATTAATTGCCAAGTCGATTTTTCCGGAGCCCCTTCCGAACTTGCTTCAGCAGCCACCAGCGTCCACCAGTGGGCTAGTCATGGCATGGTAGAGTTGACCTCACCCGAGAGTATATTGTCCGAATTCGTGAACTGTTGGCTTGAACAAGAAGTTCGGGACGCGAACCACCCAAGTTGGTTAACCGAGTTGTGGTCGGCAAGAAGTTTCCTGGATGGCAAGTGGGTGGAAGTGCAGCAAGCGACCAGTAAGGTGCAAGGCATCTGTCGCGGAATTAGCCAACAGGGCGGGCTACTCTTGGAAAATGCAAGGCGACAGACTGTAGAAATACTAGCAGGCAGCGTCATCAGTTATCAAGAACTGTAACTCGCTGCTTGTGTGCTTGAAAGTAAGGAGGAGACGGGGTCGGGCGTCCCAGAATTGGTTTCACTTGCGCCAGAAGGGTCGATGTGCTTTGGAAAGTACTTCTCTACGACCTCGTAAAACTGTTGAGGCGTTTCGACGTGAGCTACATGAGTTCGAAAGTGACGCGCCCCGTGTTTGCTTTGAGCGTAACAGCAAGCAAATTTTCTCATCAACAACGTTCCTTTGGATTCGCCGAATCGCTCAACGACAAGGTCGTAATGACGTAGCATACAAGACTTTTGCTCTTCCAAGCTGGGGTCGGGTGGAATAGGCAAGCCAGCCAAAGCGGCTGCGGACTGGGAGAAAAGCCAAGGCCTTCCTAATGCCGCTCGAGCGATCATGACCCCATCCACGTTGTAATTCCGAAACGCAAAAGCCACTTGTTCCGGGGTCTGCAAATCGCCATTGCCAATCAAAGGCATCCGAGTCAAATGCTCCTTGATCTCTGCAATCTTGGTCCAATCGGCGGACCCGCTAAAAAAATCTTCCGCGGTGCGGCCGTGCACCGTCAAAGCGGACGCTCCGGCTCGTTCCACGGTTTTGGCGACTTCGATATGGTTCATGGTCTTACGAGTGCAACCAAGCCGGATCTTGGCGGTGACCGGGGTGGGATAGCACGCTTCCACGAGCCGAGAGATAATCGCATACATGCGTTCGGGATCTCGAAGCAAGTAAGAGCCGCTATGGGCCTTCTCGGTGACTTGTTTCACAGGGCATCCAAAATTGATATCGACGACGCTAACCCCGTACTCGCCAGCAAGTCGCCGCCCAACCTTTGCCATCGTATCAGGATCATTGTCCCAAATTTGAACGGCCAGGGGCCTCGCCTCGTCCTTCACCCCCCATAATCGATCCGGGTGTTCACAGTCATGTTCATCCAGCCACACAAATCCGCGGGCGTTTACCATTTCCGTGGCTTGCAATCCAGAGCCTCCAAATTCCCGAACGATTTGCCGAAAGGCATAGTTCGTGTACCCAGCCATTGGGGCCTGTAAAATCGGCGGATCGACGCGAAGCGTACCGATGAACAGCGGCTTGATCAGTTGTGCAGAGCTTGCGTTAGTCAAGTCAGCAGACAATTCGGCAGGTAATTCAACGATGGGAGATTGTTCGGCTGGAGTTGGTGAATTCATATCCATTATGCTACACAAAACAGCGGCAATCGACCAGAACTTGAAATGAAACTAATGATCTGACGGGATAGCAAAATGGCAATCCTAGTTAAATTCGTAGGATGCCGGCTAGCATTTCGTTGGGTAGATCGGCCATAATGCTACCCTCACTTGGTTTTTCGTGACCGTTTCATCTCCTAGTCCGAGAAATCTTCGGCATCATTGAATTTACAGAAAACGAATCAGACAATGGGTAGAATTGAAATCGGATTTCAATATCCATGGTGGTTGCTGCTTCTGCTGATCATTCCTTTGATTTGGTGGTTAGGCTATCGGTCGCTTGCCGGGCTCGGGCCATGGCGACGCTTTTTGGCCTTGCTCTTTCGAACCGCCGTGATGCTGCTGATCATATTTGCGATCGCGGGGGTCCAATGGATATGGTCTAGCGAGAAGCTAACCGTCATCTATTTGCTGGACCAAAGTGATTCGATTCCGATAGCGAAGCGCCAGCTGATGTTCGAATATGCGATCGAAAGCGTCAAAAAGCATCGGCGATCGAACCGTCAAGATCGAGCGGGCTTGATTGTTTTTGGGCGAGAAGCGTCGATCGAGATTCCGCCTTTAGATGAAAAGCTTCCTACCATCACTCGGGCGGAATCCAATTTTGGCAAGTCGGATGCTACCAATTTGGAAAGCGCTTTGAAGCTAGCTCAAGCGAGTTTTCTTGAGGATTCAGCCAAACGGATCGTGATCTTGACCGATGGAAATCAAACGCTGGGTTCAGCAGAAACGGCGGCTCAACGATTGATCGAGAACGGGATTGGAATCGACGTCGTTCCTGTTCGACTGGATACAAAAACAGAGGTTCTGGTCGAGAAAATCGATATTCCTGGATATGTTCGGCAAGGTCAAACCATCGACGCTCGGGTTGTTATCAACCGCTACAGTGAATCTGGAAATGAACGCGATGTTGAGGGCCGTTTACGAGTGGTCCGCCGCATTGGAAGCCAGACGGAAGTGCTAGCAGACGGTCCCTACACGTTGGATCGAGATATTAACGTCGTCGCTATTCCCCACAAGATGGAAGAATCTGCTGGCTATACCTACGAAGCCGAATTTATTACCAGCGATTCCGAAAACGACACGATCGCCCAAAACAATCGTGCAACTGCCTTCACTTATGCTCGAGGCAAGGGCCGCGTGTTGTTGATCGAGGATGCATCGTTCCCAGGCAACTTCGACCCAATGATCGGAGCGTTAAGGCGGAATGAAATAATAGTTGACGTGCGGGATACTGCGAACTTGTTTACGAGTTTAGTAGAACTGCAAAGCTACGATGCTGTGATTTTGGCTGGTACGCCTCGAACCAGTGGCGATGAAACGACGAAGGTTGTTGCCTTTTCCGATGAACAGATCGATATGTTGGTTCAAAGCGCTCAGCAGTTCGGCATGGGAATTCTAATGATTGGCGGACCCGAAGCCTTGGGTGCTGGCGGTTGGACGAACTCTAAATTGGAGGAAGCCATGCCGGTGAACTTTGCGATCAAGAATAGCAAAGTTGAGTCGGTCGGAGCGTTAGCCATGGTGATGCATGCGTCCGAAATTCCGGAGGGAAACTACTGGCAGAAGACGATTGGAAAAGCCGCTTTGAACGCGCTGGGACCACAGGACTATTGCGGCGTCGTTCAGTACGACATGTCTGGCGACAAGTGGTTGTGGGGCGGCGCCGCAGGCTTGCTCAAAGTAGGACCGAACAAGGACATGATGCGCGCTCGGATGTCTCAAATGACTCCAGGGGACATGCCCGATTTCGACTCGTCGTTGGGAATGGCGATCAAGGCTCTTAAAGCCAATAACGCTTCTCTCAAACATATGATTGTGATTAGCGATGGGGATCCTACCCCAGCCTCGGCGGGCGTATTGAGTCAATACAAAGCCGCCAAAATCAAGATCACCACCGTAGCGGTTGGGGCTCACGGACCGGCAGGCCACAACGAACTCAATCGCATTGCCAAAGACACGGGTGGCAACTACCACAAAGTGACGAACGCCTCTGCGTTACCAAGTATCTTCATGCGTGAAGCCAGACGCGTGGCCAGGCCGCTCGTTTACGAACCTGAAGGGGGCGGAGTTGTTCCGTATATCAATCAGCCTCACGAAATTCTGTCTGGAATCAATGGCACCCTGCCACCCATTCGTGGTTTTGTGTTGACCGAAAGGAAAGACAGTCCCTTGGTCGAGGTACCGTTGCTGTCCCCCAAACCATCCGAAAAAGAAACGGCCTCGATCCTTGCAACATGGACATATGGCTTAGGTCGCACGGCAGTTCTTACAACCGATTCGGGCAGCCGATGGGCACAAGAATGGGCGTCGGCACCTTTTTACGATCAGTTCATGTCACAGATGGTTCGATGGACAATGCGTCCCTCCAGCGACGATTCCAAGTACAACATCGCTACCAACATCAAGGATGGCCGTGTTCAGATTGTCGTCACCGCACTCGACGCAAATGATCGATTCGTAAACTACCTGGACATGAATGCGATCGCAGTTGGGCCCGACCTAAAGCCAACCAACTTGCCAATGAAGCAATTGGCCCCCGGTCGTTACGTCGGTGAACTAACGCCCGAGCAAGCAGGCAGCTACATGCTCAGTATCGTTCCTGGATCGGGCAAGCCTCCCATTACTACTGGTATCACGGTTCCTTTTTCCGATGAATATCGAGTGCGCCAAGCAAATATGAAACTTCTCGAATCGCTTGCCAAAAAACAGCCTGCGGGCGGTACGGCCGGAACCTTAGGACAAGCCTTGGAAGACGACACGTTTACTTCGCTCGTAGACCTGGATTCCTACCGACCTGGATTACCAGCCGCCAAAAGCCTGATGGACATTTGGCCACTCGTTGTTTTGATGGGCGCCACACTATTCTTTGCCGATGTGTTCGTACGACGAGTTGCAATTGATCTCGGGCTACCTTTGCGTATTCTAGCAGATCAGCTGAGAGCGAAACGGAACAAATCCGAGGCGATGGATCAAGAGCGCAAGAGCCGATTGGATCGCCTTCGAACCACCAAGTCCACCGCGAGCGGCGATTTGGATAAGCAGCGTTCTGCAAGCCAAATAGATCTCGATGCCACTGCACCGTCGGGCTCCGTGCCAGGCACTTCGGCTTCCGATTCCTTTGGCATCCGCGCAGACATCAAGAAACGAAATCAAGAGAACACGCCGACCATGCCAGGTATAGGTGTGGAAGAAGAACAGAGCTATACATCCAGGCTTTTGGATGCCAAACGTAAAGCGAAAAAGAACCAGTAGCCCCACATAGGAATTTGAAATGAGTAATACCGCGGAGTCCATGCAACAACAAGCGGAAATGTTCCGCAGTCGATACGCGGCCGTTCGTGAGCAGATTGGTCGTGTTATCGTCGGTCACGACGATATCGTGAACGGTGTTCTCACGGCGATGTTCGTGGGTGGACACTGCCTTTTGGAAGGAGTTCCTGGACTTGGCAAAACGATGCTGATCAAGACCCTTTCTGAAACTCTTTCCCTGGACTTCAACCGCATTCAGTTCACCCCGGACCTGATGCCTTCCGATATCCTTGGGACCAATATGATCGTTGAGAACGAAGGGCGTCGGGAATTCCAATTTCAAAAAGGCCCCATCTTCACTCAAATCTGTCTAGCCGACGAAATCAACCGTGCAACGCCAAAGACTCAGTCCGCTCTTCTTGAGACCATGCAGGAAGGTACAGTCACGGTTTCCGGCAATCGCTACGAATTGAAAAAGCCATTCTTTGTACTTGCGACTCAAAACCCCATCGAACAAGAAGGAACCTACCCTCTTCCCGAAGCCCAACTCGATCGATTTTTGTTCAAGCTTGTCGTCGGATATTCTAATCGCGAAGAACTGAATACCATCATCGATCGAACGACGAAAGGCACGGTTATCACACCCGAAAAAGTGATGGATGGGGAAGAGATTCGGAAATGGCAACAATTGGTACGACAAGTGGTTTTAGCCAAACACGTTCAAGATTATGTGGCCCGGCTAATTCTTGCAACTCACCCGCAGGGATCGATGGCATTGGATGTAACCAATCAATACATTCGCTGGGGCGCAAGCCCTCGCGGAGCCCAGACCATTGCTTTAGCTGCGAAAGTTCGCGCTCTTCTCGATGGTCGTTACAATGTCAGCTTCGAGGATGTTCGAAGAGTTTATCTGCCTGCCATGAGACATCGCGTGCTGCTGAACTTTGAGGCTCAAGCGGAAGGCATCGAGTGCGACAAGGTGCTGCTGGATATTCTCGAGAAAGTTACCGAACGAGCAGACGATTTGGTGGCTGCTTAATCTATTCTAGTGATCGTTCCCGAACCAATCGTTTCAAGGAGTCACCGTGCAAACAAGCACTTCCGTACTAAAAAACACTCTTCAATTTCTTGCCTTGCTTTCGGGGTTGGCGGTTCTACCAAACTCGCTAAGCCTCGCAAACGAATGGCCCGAGTTTCGAGGACCTGCACAAAATGGCTCTAGTTTGGTCAGCAACCTACCGACAGACTGGAACGAAAGCTCCAATGTTATCTGGTTTTCAAAAACTACCGGCCTTGGTTGGTCATCCCCCGTGGTTAGCAAAAACCGCATCTATTTTACCACTTCCGTCAATACGGACGAGCAAGCTGGTCAATCCGGAGAATTGGAAGGGAAGCAACATCTCAATCTAGTTTGCCTAGATGCCAAAACTGGCGAGCAAATTTATAGCAAGGTGGTTTTTGAGCAATCCAACGATGCTCCGAAAATCCACAATAAGAACTCGCACGCAAGCCCGACCCCTATCCTGAACTCGGATCGAATCTACCTGCATTTTGGCCATCAGGGAACTGCTTGCATGGATTTGGAGGGGAATCTCATTTGGGAAAATCGAGATCATGCATATCCGCCAACGCATGGGAACGGCGGCTCCCCCATCTTGGTGGATCAGATGTTGATCCTAACATGCGATGGAGGTGACGATCCGTACACGCTTGCTCTGGATGCAAAAACCGGCAAGGAGGTATGGAAAACTAAACGAGGTGTTGAAGTCGATCGGAAGTTCTCTTTCTGTACACCTCAATTGATTGAATTCCAAGGAAAAAAGCTCGTGATTTCCCCGGGCTCTAACGTTGTTCAAGCGATTTCCCCCGCAGATGGATCGGTGCAATGGTTTGTTCGCTACGATGGCTTTTCTGTCGTGCCTAGACCCTTGCTCCATGAAGGAACTCTTTATGTTTGCACTGGCTTCATGAGCACCAAGCTACTGGCGATTGACCCGTCCGGAACCGGCGATGTCACCGATTCGCATGTGAAATGGATTTTCGGATCGGGCGTTCCTCAAACGCCTTCAATAAACGCGATCGGAAACCAAATTGTTATGGTGAGCGATAATGGAATCGCAACCAGCGTCGACACCCAATCCGGGAAGGAACTCTGGCGCAAGCGTCTGGGTGGGAATTACTCTGCATCACCGCTCATTTCGGGGAATCGTATCTACTTTCAAAGCGAACTGGGGGAATCGACCGTTTTTGAAGTAGCAGACAAGCCCAACGAGATTGCACGCAATAAACTACCCGGCAGAATCTTTGCCTCCTACGCCGTTGCCGAAAACGATCTAATCATCAGATCGGAGCAAGGGGTGTATCGTATTGGTAATCGCTAATGGCTTCTCAACCGTCAGCCTTGCCAAGGCGTTGGTTTCTTTACGCCACAGCAGGTCTTTTCGTGGTTCTTGCCCTGGGGATTATCCTGGCCGGAATGATGCTGATGCGTCAAAGCATGGTTTTAAGAAACGGGATCGTTTATGGAAGCTCGATGGAGCCCCACTTTGTTGGTCCACGATTGATATGGCAATGCCCGAATTGCAATCATGTTCATCGCTTCGCAAAAGATACCGTGCGTTTGGACCAGCCAACCAAATGCCCCGTATGCCTGCAAGTGAATATGGAAGCACCCCATGCCGAGAACTCAGACCCAAATAGCCAGGAATCGATCCTAGTTGAAACCGGAGAAACGATCCAGTACGCAAGATTAAGAGCGATACGTACGCTTCGCCACGCCAAAGGCATCACGGGGTTTGACCATAAATCCGGCTTAAAACGGGGTGATGTCGTTGTCCTTCAAACAACTTCCGAATCTACCAAGGAAATAAAACGCTTGGTTGGAATGCCTGACGAGCTCATTTCGATTCGGGATGGAGAGTTACTTGTAAACGGTGAACAGTACAGCAAGTCACTTGAAGATGCACTTCGTCAAGCGATCCTAATACAATCAATAAACAACACAACACCACGGTTGCGGCAAACTTCTTTGGATCTGTCCATCGACAACCAACTTTCATGCAACGCACATGATTCCCACAGTGTCATTGCGGCGCGTGATATCGGTATCGCTTTTCAGATCGATCCTCAACAAGACCGATGGGATGCTTCCGTGTTAATTCATTCCGCAAGCCGCGACAACGCAACAGTGCAAGTTCATGTAGCTCTAAAACGATCAGACCAATCGATCTCCATCGATGCTTTGGATCAGACAACGACACTTGCGTTCGACCCCCTGGAAGCAACTGGGCAATGGATCGTCGTTTATATGGTGGATGGCTTTCTTGCAATCGGCGATGAACAGCGAGAATGGTTTCGACGGGCGATTCAACCTACGGAAGACACGGATGGAATGAGAGACGTTGCGACGATTCAAATCGAGATGGGTGATGATTCGAGCGTTTATGAGAGACTGCTTGTTTTTCGCGATATCGAGTGGCGAGGCGTTCTTGATTCCAGCGCTCAGGTTTGGCCTAGCGAGTCTGGCATTGTCGTTTTAGGCGACAATGTTTCGGCGTCGAGCGATTCGCGGGACCGATGGGATGTGCGCCCAGGTTGGAACGCAGTGAAAGGGGTGGTGATCGAGTCTCGCAACCCGATCGAATCCTTGCTGCATCAACATCGCAATTGAACGCGTTCTCTCAACGATCCTCTTGATCAACGCACCCGTTTTCTAGTTGATGCACATTTCTATTCGGCAACGCTTATCCAAATTGCCTTGGATCGAGGAGCTGTGGCTCGCGATTCTGGCGAACCTTCTGATCGGCCGACAATCGTGATGAGCCCTTGAAAGGGCTGCGATCCTGTCCATTTCAAAACGACTTTGCCAGCCGTTTCGTCTCCCGATTTAGACTCCCCCTGAGAACATTGAATAGAACCTGGATTCCCGTCCATGGCTACCGAAATCACTCCGGCAAATCCGGCTTCGCGAAGGATCTGGATCGGAATCTCCCCCTCCCGATTCACCGAAGAATCGAACAGCTCCGCCCCAACACTCAAAGTGAAACCGGGCTTCACTTGCTCGACCGTCGTCAGATGGCGGAAACGCGAACCACCCATGCGGTGAAAGTCACTGACCCCAATCGTGTACGTTCCATCTGCTGGGCAAACCCAATTGACGATCGGATCGCGAACCTCCCCAGCGTCGTCGAGCTTAACCAGTTCCTTCGACTTGGAATCGTAGATAGCGAGCGTTGGATCCAGGTCCGATCCAAACTCGCGAGCCATCGCCTTGACTCGATAATGGTTTCCCGTTTTCGCATCGAACGAAAAGAACTGTTTCTGTCCTGGTTCCATCAACGTGCCGCCGAGCCTGGCAGGCAAGGTAACCGACAGCGCTGTCTCCAGGGTCCCATGCAATGCAGGTGGCAAATCGATTCGCTGCGCATCTAACGTCACTTGCGTTTCATAATCGAAAGTCGACGAAAATGGCTCGGGGGTTGGTGAAAGCACCATTCGATAATTCCAATCCGCACCGCCGCTAAAGCCGATCGTGCTGTCGGGCGCTGCTGGAAATGCAAAGACTTTGACAATGACTCTGATCGTTTCATTGGCTTGGTATTCCAGGTAGGGATCCAAGCCGACATGGTCGAGATTTTCGGCTAAAACAAATCCCTTCGAATCCAACAATTGAATGCTGATGTCGGCAGGTGATTGCAGCCACTTGGCCGAATCAACCGTGACCGCAAGGGATTGCCCCGCTTGGAGATTCACCGCGAACAAGTCCACGTCACCCCGTTTCGATAAGGTGCCATTGATGGTCCAAGGAACCGCTGCCACTTCATTGGCTTGCGACGGAAGATTGTTCGGCTCGATCTCATTTTGATGAGGATGCTTTCCAACCAGGAATGGACGAGTGTCGGTTGCTCCTGCTGCATCGTAAAGCCGAACCCAGTGCACTCCGAAGGGAACGTCCGGACCGATGGTCGAACGCAGTTTCCCTGATTCACTTAGGCATTCCCAGTGTATCGACGGATGGCTGGACCAAACACTCATTGGCCATCTCGGGAATTTCCCGGTCGCAACAACATCGACGGAGTTGTTCACCTGGCCAGCGGGAGGGAAAAGGTTCGAGAGGACCGGTTTCTCAGCCGCCCAACTCGTTCCCAGTAGAAGCAAACTTAGAGTCGATGCAAGAAAGATTGACAGCCGTGATGAGCTCACTACATCAACTCGCTAATGGTGGTATGGTCACTGACCAAGTGCGTTGGTCTACCTGCGGGGGTGTAATAGATCTTGCTGGGGTCAATTCCCAATTTATGATAAACCGTGGAAACATAGTTTTCTGGGGAGAGAATGCGTTGGACCGCAGCATGTCCGTAACGATCGGTTGCACCGATGACTTGGCCACCGCGGCTGCCGCCCCCGGCGAACAGAATGGACATGGCACTAGCCCAATGATCGCGTCCTGGTTTCGACTGGCCGGGTAAAGTACTGATCTTAGGGGTTCGTCCGAACTCGCCCAAGGCGATGACCATGGTTGTCTCCAACAGACCGCGTTGATCGAGATCACTTATCAAGGTGGCTACCGTTTGGTCCCAGGAAGGCAAACGGGTACGAAGTGCACCGAAGAGATCTGCATGGTGATCCCAGCCGCCATCATAAAGAGTCACAAAGGGTACTCCGGCCTCCACCAAACGACGAGCCATCAGAGCCCGTTGTCCAAAGCTATTGCGTCCATAAGCTTCTCGCAGTTCCGCCGGCTCACTGTGAATATCGAATGCCTTCTGGGCAGCTGGAGTCAGTACTAGATCGAGCCCCTGCTGGACATTTTCATCGTAAGCCGCGACCGGATCACTGACTTGAGCTTCTTGGTATCGAGGAAGCCGATCCACTAGCTTTCGGAGATCACGTCGCGACTGAAAGCGATCCTGAGTCAAATCGCGAGGAAGCTCAACATCGCGAACTCGAAAGCTCTCTTGGTTGGGATCGTTCGCGACAACAAACGGAGCGTACTTGGCACCGAGAAAATTAGGACCTCCCGATCGGGACATGCTCGGCATTGAAAAATAGCCAGGCAACCCATGAGGTGCTTGTCGTTCGTAGGCAGCAACCGACCCTAGACTTGGGTGAAAGCTGACAAACGCTCCGCAGCCAACGGGGATACGAGGCGGAGCGCCCGTCATCATGTAATGGTTTCCGGCACCATGATTTGCCTGATTGTGACAAACCGAGCGGATGATCGAATACTTTTCGGCGATTTTGGCCAGCTTGGGCATGTGCTCGCAAATCTGCATCCCGGGCACATTGGTATCGATCGGCCGGAATTCGCCGCGTATTTCTATCGGCGCCTCCGGCTTCAAATCAAAGGTCTCCAGGTGAGTTGGACCACCATCCATCCAGATCAAGATGCAATTGGATTTTGGTTTGTCGGTCCCGGGATGGTTCGCGGCAGACGCTTGCCGTAAAGCCAGCAAGTCGGTAAAGCTACCACCCGCGAGTCCTGCGAGCCCCAATTGCAAGTATGTTCTTCGCTGCATCATTGTCCTGCGAACCTTTTTAATCTAGATACAAGAACTCTGGCGAGTTGACCATCGACCATAGTAAGTCTTCGATAAGCTTTCGACGTTCTGCTTTCAAATTTTCCTTAGGAAGCGATTGGAATTCCGACTCCAAGGCTTCAAGCTCCGATGCATCGGGATGGCGATTGAACACTGTCAGGTAGAGTTGCGAAATGATCGCAGCCGGAGCAAGATCAGAATCCGCAAGAATATGGCTTCGGCTGCCGTCGGCTGAAATTCTTTTTTGTATCTTCGAGGCATTCATCAGATGCAAAGCCTGAGTCATGGTAGCCGACGAGGCTCGTTCACACGGTGGATCTTGATTCGGATCGGGACGACCAAATGCATCCAAGATTTCCGAGTCAGCTCGAAAGGTCCATAGCTCTATCGCTCGAAAACCGGCCGGCATGCCGTCGAAATCTTCTCCCTGAAGCGTGATATCCGTCAATGCATCCGAAAGAACTTCGGCGCGCAAACGCTTCCGATAGTGCCTTGAGAAATTGCGATGATCCGATTCGTTGGTCGGGTTGGGTCTTGAAGAGAGTTGATAGACATGGCTCGCAAAAAGTGTCGCTAACATCTTCTTGTTGTCATACCCCACCGATTGGAAATGATCCGCTAGCGCGGTCAGCAGGGGCTGATTGCTGGCGGGATTGGTGGCTCGAAAGTCATCGACGGGGTCGACAATTCCAAGACCAAAAACCTCAGCCCACAATCGATTGACGGCAACTTGAGCGAACGTTGGATTGGATGGATTCGTCATCCAGTCCGCTAGGACCGTTCGCGGATCCTCGTTGGGTTGCGTTTCTCGCGCTTGACCAAACAATGGGGTCGGATGAAGCACTTGGTTCGTTAGAGGATGCCGCACTTCGCCATCGGCACGAGCGAATACAATCTCTTCACTCCCAGAGATTGGCGGCGATAAGCCAACGCCCTTGTAGCCAACTTTGGCAAAATGAGCCGCCATGCCATAGAAGTCGGCTTGCCCATAAACTTCAAAAGGATGCTGATGGCATTTCGCACATTCCATTCGAAGTCCCAAAAACAATTGGCTGACCATGGTCGTGATTTCAGCTGGCTCCCGCCGGTCGCGAAAAATGGTAACCGCTCCGTTTCGCCAGGTGCTCCCCTGAGCCGTAACCAGCCTTCTCGTAAACTCATCGTGCGGAAAGTTCTTGCGAAACGCATCGCGAAGCCAGGCATCCAAGCTGTACGTCGTTTTGATTCCAACTCGATAGGGGTTGGGGCGAAGTAAATCCGCCCACTTGTTCGCCCAAAAATCGGCATACTCAGGGCGCTGCAAAACCGCTTCAATCCATCGCGATTTTTTATCGGGTTGGGAATCCTGAAGATAGTTTTCTACTTCCGTCGCGGAAGGGAACCTACCTATGGCATCCAGGTAAAGACGCCTAAGAAATTGAGTCTCGTTGCATGGCTCGCTCGGCAAGATGTTGAGCGTAGCGAGCTTGGCGTAAACAAGTCCATCGATAAAGTTATTGCGTGGCAGTGAATCGTATTGGGTACTGGGAACAACTTCCGATCGTGGAACCGCAGTGCTCCATGTGGCAATCATTCCCATGTAACGAGCCATGATCGTGCTTTCGCCAGGTAGCATTCCCGCTTGCAGCCGACCGTCCGCGGATACAGAAACTACTGCAGGCTCATTGGATTGAAAGGCACACATGTTCGTAACATTGCGTACATGCCCATCGCTGTAGGCGGCGGTGACCGTCAAGGACTCGTGCTGGCCCGCTTTCAATGAATAGGGTTTCGGCGTCAGCTCAATCGAAACGAGCTTCGGATCGGTATCGTCCGTTCGTTTGCTGCCCTGCTCGATCCATCGCAGCAAGAGCCGATAGTCTTCGTCCGATTCGGAAAAGCGTACCCCACCACCATGAGGCAATTTCCCAACGGCTTTGGTCAGCAGCAAACTTTCCGTGGGCGAGGCGATTTTAATGCGGCGTCCTCGTGCGTTCTTGACAATCGCATCGAAATCCATGTTCGCATCGAAACCAAGCAGCGAAAGAGCGAACCCGTTTTGACCTCGGGACTTGCCGTGGCATGGGCCAGAATTGCAACCGCGAGCGGTCAAAATCGGTTGGATATCCAACTCAAACTTGAGAATTGGACTGGAGCCAGCCACAGGGTTGGGGCTCAGATTGTCCTCGCCCATAAGCCTAGATATCGTTCCCATCGAACCTAGAAGCATGCAGAAGATTGCAATAGCAACCTGAATGCACGTCCGTGGAAAGGTGGGGGTAAGCATAGCGAGGCAACTTAGTAGCGAAGGTGGGATTTGAGCCGTGGGCGCTTGCCGCGATTGCCCTATTATCTCAGGGAATTAGGGTCGCGGCTAGCGCCCGCGGCTCAGTGGGAACAGGTGGCGGGCGGGTTTTAAAACGAACTTGAAGATCGGCTTCAGAACGCCAATCCTCCACTGTAGTATCCTCGAATCCCCTGCAACTTGCAAACCGGGGGCGGAATCTTCGGTTCAGCTGCCCCCCCATCTAAGGACCGATGGCGTCCATTTGCTAGTGGGCAGAACAGATGGGGATGAGCGATTCAAGCTGGAATGCATTCTGTTCGCGAACAATCGTGAGCTTTATTTGCTCAGATCCAGCAGTTCCACCTTCCGGAACTCGACGGGATGGCTTTCGGATTGCAACGAGATCGATCCGGAAGAAAGTAGCTTGGTGCCAGCTTTTTGAATCAGTTCTTTCGCATGAGCATCTCGTTCATCCAGTTGAGGCTGATTGTACTCCAGAACCAATTCGCCGTTTACAAAATGACGTACATACTCGCTCCCCTTCACTTCGACTTCCGCCGTCACCCATTGGTCACCGTGAAAGGTCTTCGAATTGGAGCTGGTGCAATGAGCCAAGATAAGCTTTCCGCCCATGACGACATTCGTTCCAGGCGTGCAAAGGTTGGAAGTGGTTCTTGGATTCTTACCGTCCCCGCCCAGCAGCTGCACCTCGATCGAGGCGGGAAAATCTTGATCCTTTGCGATGGTTTCTGGACGCTCGCCATGGATCATGATCCCGCTGTTGCGCAACGCCCAACCAGGTCCACCCTTGGCCTGCTCACCCACGAAACGATACTCGACCCGAATTCGATAATGCGAAAAGGAATCTTGATAAAACAGATGGCCGAAGGTCTCGTTGAATTCCGAGTAGCCAGCGTAGCCAACCTTCAGTATTCCATCTTCAACGCGGAACGTATTCTCAAAATTGTCTCCTAGATCATGATAACGAATCTTGGGTGTCCAGCCTTCCAAATCCTTTCCATTGAACAAAGAGATCCACTGGGGGCTTTGCTTGTTGGCAGCATCTTGAGCCGCAACCCAGCCTGTTGAAAGTAGCAGCAACGCGATTGAAGATGCAAATACCTGCGACATACGAAGAATGGTTAGCTTTGAGATCATTGGGATCAACCTGAGGTGAGTAGATTTCGGTCCTGGGCTAGGCTGCGGACACGCGTGGAAGAACTATTTTAACTCTCTCGTCGATCTCCAGGCGGAGCGTCGAAAGATTTTCAGAAGAATGGTGCTTAGCTGTGCATTCTTGGCAATTCGCACCCGACGGCCAAAATACGCGACTCTTCCGACGCAAGTTCCTCAAGTCGACGTCGTACATCCGAATCGGCTTGGAATAATTTTGCAAGCTTGACATACGTCGTGTGATGACGAGCTTCGGATTCGAAGAGAGAGCCGTAAAACTCCGATAACTCAGGATCCGTCGTTTTTAAATGCTTCCTCAGCAAATCGAAACGTTCGCACGACCTAGCTTCGATCAGGCTAGCAACCAGCAAACGATCCACCGCTCGTTCGGGTTCGTTCTTACGGACAAGTTCGTTCAGTTTCTTTCCGTACGAACCTGGGCGTTGCTTGATAAACACGATTTTTCTGCGATGAAGCAGAGCGAGAACCAGGTGAAAATGCTCTAGTTCTTCCTGCACGATCAAAGTCATTTCGCGCGTTAGTTCTTCGCAATCGATGTAGGCCCCCATCAGGCTCATTGCGGTCGCTGCGGCTTTGTGTTCGCAATGCGCATGGTCGATCAAAATCTGGTCCAAATTTTGGTTGACCTGTTCCAGCCAACGCGATTGGGATTCGCTTTGCAGATGGAGCATCGAGTTGAATTCCTGGCGGGGAGGGACCTATTCTTCGTCTTCGACCGTTTTCTTCTTGGCGGTTTTCTTGATCGTCTTCTTCGCTGCCTTCTTTTTGGTCGCCTTTTTCGCAGTCGTCTTCTTTACTGTTTTGGAGATGCTTTCTTCAGAAGGTTCGACAATGACTTCACCATCTTCATCGCTAATCGAGATTTTGGATTTTTTGCCAGTCTTTTTGGCTGCCTTCGTTTTCTTCGCGGCCTTCTTCGATGACTTTTTCTTTTTCTTGGAACCACCTGCAGCTGCGCGTGCAGCAAGAAGATCAACAGCTTGTTCAAAGGTCAAGTCATCACCGCTCATGTCCTTAGGGAGGGAAGCGTTGGTCTCGCCGTCGTTGACATAGAGTCCAAACTTGCCATCGCGTAAGACAATCTTGTTGCCGGTTACGGGGGAAACATCAAACTCCTTCAAGGGCGGAGCGGCTGCCGCGCGGCCTCGTCCAAGGGCTTTGGGCTGGGCCAGTAAAGCCAGAGCTTGTTCCAGGGTGATCTCAAGCAGATTCAGATCGGGCCCGAGCGAACGAGAATCTGTTCCGTTTTTGATGAACGGACCGAAACGCCCTTGGGTAGCGATGATCGGTTCGCCATTGGCAGGGTTGTTTCCAAGGGTCCGAGGAAGCGAAAGGAGCTTGACGGCCATGTCCATATCGATCGTTTCGATCGACATGCCCTTCATCAGGGATGCATTCTTTTTATCCTCGTCATCAGCCTCGCCCATCTGCAAGTAGGTGCCGAAGCGTCCTT
>JBIKLJ010000075.1:0-22030 GCA_044359895.1 Pirellula sp. | reverse complement strand
CTTGGCTTTTTAGGCAAGGTTTGGTTCGCACGCGAACTTTTTTTCCCGGGCGCTGGAGGGGGTGGGATTGTTTTCTCAGCATTAGCTTCAGCGTCAGCTTCTTGCGATGGCAACAACTCCGGAGCGACGGGGGGGGGCAATGTCTCGACCGATTGAGCGTCTGAAGCTTCGACATCTGGGAACTGAAGCGTCCCTTCGGACTTCGGTGGCTGAGCGTCGGCGGCCTCTTTTTTTTCCTTTTCCTCCTGCTGCTTTTGGAAAAGCTTTTGCTCCAATTGCTTCAAGAAGTCTTGAGCTAGCAAAGAGGGGGCTCCCAAAACCAAAATAAACATTGCAACAGTTGCGTACCAAGTGAATCGCATCGTGAGCTTTCCATCGATGTTGGGAAAAATTTGAAGGCGTTGGACCAACCGTGGCAATTGGAAACAATAAAACTTTTGTATCCGCTTCCCTTGGTCATGAGAAGTATATCCAATTCGCCCATTCAAATCATCCTCGGTTTCTACCGGATGGATTTCATTTTAAAGTATCCGAACAAGGATCTAGCCATGTTTCCATCTCGTCCCTTGAAGCTGCTCGATTGTGCGTTTCAGCCAGAGGGGGTGGCTGCCGAGCTGATGATCGTCGAGGGGGACTCCGCTTCCAGTTCCATTGGAGCGGCACGCGATGAGCGATTCCAAGCCGTTTTACCAATGCAGGGGAAACCTCTGAACGCTTGGAAAGCGTCCCGAACGAAAGTGGCTGCGAACCCTTTTTATCAAGCGATCATCGATACGGTTGGGGCGGGTTGGGATGAATCGTTTGCGATCGAGAGGGTGCGATACGAGCGGATCGTTTTGATTTTCGACCCGGATGCCGATGGCATTCATTGTAGCATGCTTGTCTTGATGTTCTTCTATCGATGGATGCGACCGCTTCTTGATTCCGGTCGCATCTTTTTGATTCACCCCCCGATGTTTGAACTCACCGCACCGGGGCTTACCGAAATCGTTTGTGCGGCCAACGAAGATTTGGCAGATATCCAGGCGAAGCGGCTGATCGATGCTGGATTTCCGAATGTGAACCGAAAGCGATTTCGAGGGCTAGGCAGTATGGGGCATGCAATCTTGTCCATGTACTGTGTTCGTCCAGAAACCCGTTTGGCCGTACGGATGAGGGCCTCTGATGCCACCGCCGCGATCGCCGCGTTTTCGCCAAAACACGGTCCGCAAATCCGTTGAATGGACAAGTCCAACGAGAGGGCAGGTTTGTATTGAATACGTTTTGCAAAAAGCTGGACTTGCAAGTACAATTCAAGATGTTCGTCGTTCCCGCGGTTGATTTTCGGCCATCCTAAGGCTTTTGCATAGTGAATCCCTGGAAAAACAAGCTGATTTGGCTGCTTGTCAGTCTGTACTCCGCAATGGTATTTGCGGGGCCAGGCTTGCATTTTGTCCCAGGTGTCCCAGGATGCGGTTCTCATTGCTCCGTTATCGACACTGACGCATGCCGCATCGATTCCTCCACTGCGTCCAATGCTTCAAGTAGCCATTGCGAGGAATCCTGTCCGTTTCACAAACATGCATCCGCGAAGGTAGTTCGAAAATGCACCCAGCCGGTCGCGCGTGGTCTGCATAATCACGATGAGTGCGCTGTTTGCAAACTTCTTGCGACTCTAAGCCATTCTCTGTTGATCGATTTTCAGCTCGAACAAATTGAGCTATCGGTGGGTGTGGCGGCCAAGCAAATTCAAACCGCGGACCGATTTTCTTTCGGACTATTTCAGTCACGTGCTCCGCCCGTCTACTGCTAGGTTTGCAGTAGATTCCATGCGTTTTGATTGACTCTGCTGCTCGCCACTTCTCTCAGTGTCGATGTTCGCGGCTAACGCTGCGCGTCTCGTATGCATCGAAGTCACAATCCCATTGGTTTTCGCTGGCGGCTCCAGCAGGTGTCTTGCAGGATGAAATACTATTCGCATTTGAATCGGTCGTTGAATCACGACTTTTGTCCCTGGGCTAATGCCTATGTTTATTGGCTGAAGAAACCCATCGGCTGGGTAACGCTTGCCTTCGTTGCCTCGTTACTGCTTGGGGTTGGTGTTTCCAATCAAGCCTTCCTTGCAACCGCTGCGATTGCGGCCTTGGGTATAATCGGGTGCCTTTGGCCTTGGATTGTCATGGCGGGCCTTCGCGGTGAATTGAAATGGAATCAGCTACGATGTGAAGAAGGGGAGCCGATCCGCACGACTTTAGGTTTAACAAATCGTTGGCCATGGCCTGCTTGGGGCATGGTGATCGAAGCGGACGACGCGATTTCTTCCAGTTTAGAAACGCCAGGGCAACCGATCTGCCTGAGCCGAGTGCCTGCGGCATCGGTCAGCGACTTCCAATGGGTTTGTAAACCAACGCAACGTGGATGTTATCCCAAGAAGCAAGTCCGGCTTTCGACTGGTTTTCCGTTTGGGATTTGGACAAACAGCCGCAAACTGGCCGTCGCGAAACCCTTGATCGTATGGCCCAAGCTCTTCAAACTAACTGACGTTCCATCTCATACGGGCAACCGCAGCAATGGGATTGGATCCGCCAGTGACATCGTTGGCGATGAAGGAGATTGGATGGGGGTGAGGCCCTATCGGCCTGGAGATTCATTGCGTCAAGTCCATTGGGCTCAGACTGCTCGTCGAGACAGCTTGGTGGTTTTTGAACGCCAATCCAGGAGTCGTCAGATGGTATCGATCCGCTTCGACCCGAATGCTGCAAAGAGCACGTCGGAAGTTCAGCGAGAGTGGATGATTCGAATCTTGGCCTCCCTGACGAACCACTTTTTACAACACTCATGGCAGGTCCAAGCTCAGTTGGATGAGGGCTGGACAGTTTTGTCACCAGGCGCTTCTAGCAAACAGCAGTGGATGGATCGGTTGGCGACTTGGAATCATGAGCTTCACGATTCACAAGGCTTCGCAGCAGCCCCTGCGGTTCGATCTTCGATGGAGTTTGTTATCTGCACACCTAGCACCGCCCTGGAGCAATGCCAGTCCATTCCAAGTCACGAGCGAAACCGCACGACTTGGATTTTGGTTGCGGCCGACGAGCAGGAGGCAACGAACCTGGATCTTTTGATGCTGAGTTATTATCTGATCGTCCACGTGAACAAGGAACCCGTCTCGCAGCTACAAGCAAAATGGCAGCGCATGTGTCAACGCACGACGCGATCGTTGGTGGGAGCATAACTTTGACGACGATAGTTCGGTCTCGTGCAACTCACAATTGGTCGACGATAGCGTTAGCATTCGTTGCATCATTGGGGCTATTCTTGCTTCGACTGCAAGGCTGCGAATCGGAGACATTGTTGTATAGCGAGTTTGTGGCTGTGGCTGCCTTGGCTGTGGCGGCACATGGTTTAATGGGATGTCGACGCGAAACATGGCCTAGGATTCTTCGGTCGCTTAACGACTCGATTGCATCGCGTTGGCTGGTAAGCGGGTTTGTTATCTGCCTTCCATGGGTTAGCAACCTGGCTCAACGCAACCTCATAGGGGGACGAGGCGAAGCGACTGAATTGGTGTGGCTAGCCATGCTGCAAAACGCGGCGATCTGGCAAGCGGCGATTGCGAGAACTCAAAAGCAGGAATGGACATCATTCCTGCTCAGTTGCTTCTTAATGCTGTTCGGGGTGGCAACATCCGATCGAAATGGAATGCTGTTCATTGTGGTGCCGTTCGGTCTGCTCGCAGCTTGGTGGCTCATGGCTCGTTATTGGCAGTCTATTGAGCAGGGTTTTGTGGCTGTCGACAGCGTTCCTCTGGTTCGGCTTCGGCTGTTGATGGTCGGGCTTCTTTGCTTGTTTACGGGTCTGGTAGGTGGGTTCGCTGTTTTGGCGGGCGGCTCCGTATCATCTTGGAATGGTTTTATGCCCACATCCGGTGGCAATCAAAGTGCCGATTCCGCAGCGAGAAAAGGAGTGGGGGACGGAGACATGTTGATTGCAGCCAAAGACGAAGCATTTACCTTTGGCCCGGTCGACAGCGATTTGTTTTTGGATTCCGATGCGCCCTCCATGTACGATATCGCCAATGATATGTATGGGGAACCTCGAGCACGTGTGCGACCAATGACGCGCGCAATATCACTGAACTCGGAAGCAAAAGAAACAGAACAAGAAGCGTCCGAATCGAAGAAAGCCGGTAAGGAATTTTCGGCATTGAGGCAGCCCACCGATCGAAAAGCGGCCAGCAAACCGGACGATTCCAAAAGCCAAGCGGCTTTTCACGTGATTGGAAATACGCCTCAACATTTAAGAATGGAGGCGTTCGACACTTTCGACGGCGTGGCTTGGTCTCAGTCGGAAACGCTTGCTTCGACCAAGCCACTTCCTGTACTGAAGATGACCGAGATCGCGGGCAAGCCATGGATGCTGCTTAAGAGTTTCGTAAAAGACCTGATTTACCCTGGCTACGAGCGACTGACCGTGAAGCTGATCAACATCAAGTCCTCGCGGATCGCGGCACCCGCTATGTTAAGCCAAGTGCACATCGACCGAGTCGATCGCGAGGACTTTTTTGAAACGACTGGCGATGGCCAACTTGCAATGCCGGGTCGCGAGTTTGTTCCGCAACTGACGGTGGTCCACCAATTATTTCACATTCCCCAATTGCATCCGCTTCGGGATCCGAGCAACCCGCTTAGCAAGATTGAAGTAGCCGACTCGGCATCGGCCATTCAAACGTATCGAGACAGTAAGGCGCTTGCAGCATTAGGAAGCGATTTGGTTCGCGACGTTTTGGGATCCGATATGAATCGGCTTACCGATTGGCAGAAGGTAGAAGCCATTGTTGCCAGTCTCCGTACCTTTCAGGTGGACAGGCAGAATGTGCCCACGGCAGAGAACGAGGATGTCGTTTCTTTTGTGGTACAAAGTCGCCGCGTTCCCGACTATTTGCTCGCGACTACTGCCGCCATGTTGATTCGAAGCCAAGGCATCCCTTGTCGATTGGTTAGTGGATTTTACGCTTCCCCCTCCAGATACGACATTCGAGCTGGGCTGACCGAGGTGATGCAAGAAGACATGCATACCTGGGTAGAAGTGAATGCACATGGTGTTTGGATTCCTATAGAACCATGCCGCGAGTACTCGCATCCTCGCTATTATCGATCCTGGAGCCAATGGGCCATCCAAAGTTGGTGGGGAGTACGAGATTACACAACCAACCATCCATTCCGAGTTGCCTTGGGTGCATGCATGTTCGGAATGATAATCCTGCTTCGCTGCCGCTTGCTGGACGCTTGTTGCTCGCTGCTATTTGAAGCAAGTGTCCTTGCGCCCACAAAAATAAGAATCAAGTGGAGCCTGGCTTTGCTTCGGGTAAGAATGTGGATTTGGGGCGTAAGCAAACCCAACAATGCTACCGTCCGTAGTTGGCTTCAGGCTCAGCTCGGATGCGATAGCAAGTTGAATGATCGCGATCGGCATTTGTACATTCAAACGATTCAAAGAATTGCCTATGGATCGAAAGACAAAGCCCAGGAGTGGATTCAACAGAACCGTCAAGAATTAAGTAGGATCAGCCACGTCATCGTACAGCGTGGGATGCGCGACTTGTTTAAAAGAGGATCAGCTGGAAGCCAATGGGACTCCAGTCTTGCCATGAAAGCCAATCAACCAGCATGAGTGTTAGCAGTTTGGAATTAAAGTCTTGTCTTGATGCGCTGCGAGGGCAATTAAATCAAGCATTATTGGGAAAGGCGGATGTTGTTGAGAACCTGCTTGCGTGTGTGCTCGCCCGCGGCCACGTTCTTTTCGATGACCTTCCTGGACTGGGCAAAACAACGTTGGCCAAAGCGCTCGCGACCGCCATGGGCGGTCGATTCATGCGAGTTCAATGCACGCCGGATCTTTTGCCTAGCGATGTGACAGGGTTCAGCATCTTAAATCAAAAGAGCCGGGATTTCGAGTTCCGACCGGGACCTGTCTTTGGCGACGTTCTTTTGGCCGATGAAATCAATCGCGCAACTCCTCGAACGCAAAGCGCCCTGTTCGAAGCGATGGCGGAACGCCAGGTCACCATTGATGGCGAGGCGAAGCCGCTGAGCGAAACGTTTCTGGTACTGGCAACTCAGAATCCAGTGGAAAGTGTTGGCGCTTACCCCCTTCCCGAAGCTCAATTGGATCGGTTTGCCATGAAGCTGAGAATCGGTTACCCCGATCGCAAAAGTGAGCTCGAATTGTTGGCTCGAAGCGGACGGAGCACGGAGGAGGTGGTTGCAGAACGCGTCTTAGAGCCTGGTCAGCTTCTTCAATTACAACAAGAGGTTGCACGAGTCTCCGTCGAATTACCCGTGCGCGAGTATCTGGTCAATCTGGCAGAAGCCACGCGGGCCAATCACTCCTTTGCGCTTGGACTCAGCCCCCGTGGCTTATTGCAATGGCAGCGAACGGCTCAAGCAAGAGCCATGTTGCAGGGGCGAGATTTTATGATTCCTGAAGATGTCCAAGACGTTGCCATTCCTGTACTTTCCGTACGGCTTACCGGCGTTGTGGGGGATGTCGAAAATGCGATTGCATCTGTACTCGAATCCGTGAGCGTACCAATAGGATGACCACTACTGTGCGATTAACGAAATGTCTCGACAAGGGCTCCTCAGCTGGCATCTTTCAGGCTTTGGGGCTGGGGATGTTAGCAATTGTTTTGTGCCTGAGCTTTGGCTGCAACGCTGGAGAAAAATCGGAATCCACCGACGCACATGAAGAACACTTTCCGCCCCATTGGCCAGAAACGATCTTTGTTGCTGCGGATCGATTAGCCGTATTGGAATCTGGTTCAGCAGAAAAGGGGCCTGATTCTTGGGTGTCTTTGGAACAGCAATGGGTCGATCTTTTTCGTTGGCTACCCGAGCTTGCGGCAGATAGTGAACTTTCCAAAAACGACTTCGATCGAATCGATGCGATTTCTTTGAAGCACGGAATCAGCATGGAAAAGATGCTGGAGCAAGGAAAGAAACTGGAACAGATGAAAGCTGAACCGGGTGTGACCGAAGCCATTGCGACGCTGCAACAAATTTGTCGCCAAGAATTGCAACGACTTAAAACCTTAGAACAATAAAAAGGATAGTACCTTGGACGTCTTCATCTGCGGTGGAATCGTACGGATGCTACAAGCGATTGTGGCTGCGGCACCCACGATCGTGGTGGGGTGGCTGGTAGCCGCCGTCATGGAACGGATCCTTGGGCGCGACGGGACCCTTCGATTGTTCGGAGGGCATACTTGGCGGCAGCTTCCCTACGCTTGGTTGCTCGGAATGCTGTTGCCCGTTTGCTCGCTGGGCGTGATCCCGATCATGGTACAGATGCGACGCAGCGGGATTGCGGGTGGGACCATTCTTGCGTTTGGCTTGACCGCCCCGCTGTTTAACCCCATCTCCGTTCTCTACGGATTAACCCTGAGCGACCCCTTTGCCCTGTTCGTTTTCTGTTTGTGTTCGCTAACCATCGTGACGGTGATGGGCTTACTATGGGACTGGCTTTTTCCCAATAATTGGCTTGAACCAGAACCTTTGCCTAAAACCCCTTATGGAATCCGCCGTATTGGGGCCGTGGCCCTATCGATCTGCCAGCAAGCGTTCAGTGTTTCATCATGGTACATACTACTTGCCATCCTTGGAGTAGGCCTGCTGAGCATGGCGTTGCCCGCCGGTTGTTTGCAAAAAGCCGCGGGCAAAGATGATCTTGCGGCCCCACTTGTCATGGCGGGTGTAGCCACCTTTGCATACATCACACCGATGGTAGCAATCGTCCAGGTAGCATCCATGTTTCAACACGGAAACTCCATCGGAGCGGCATTCACGTTGTTGGTGCTAGGGACCGGGGTCAATCTGGGATTCATCGCGTGGACCATCACCAATTACCGACTCAAGCCTTCCTTGATCTGGTTGAGCAGTTTGATGCTGGTTGTCCTGGTCTTGGGCTATTGTGTCGATCAACCGCTCCGGCCTCGCGGTGTTGAACCGGCCGATCATACGCATGCGTTCGACGTCTATTGCAACCCCTTTCAAGATCTATCTTCCGATGCAGTTGCGGCTAGCACCCGCATGCTAAGGGATTCCTGGAAGATGGAGGATCTGATTGCGGCGGCGGCGGGGATGTTTTTTGTTTTGATCGGGTTCGTGCAGCGAGTCTACGACCCAAACGGAAAATGGATGACTTGGCTGATCCAGCTTCCGACGGAACCGTCCTCCGAAAACACGCCGGCGGTGCCAAGCCAAGGACTTCGTCGCGATATTGTATTGCCGAATTGGGTTATCGCCCTGAGTTGCTTAGGTGGGCTCGTGGCGGCTAGCATCGTCGGATGTTTCTTGTACTATCCGCCGCGATCAGCAATCCGCCAAGAAATGCAATATGTTCAATCCGATCTGATGGCCGATACGCTCAAATACGAATGGGACAAGATCCTTTACTGGGTTCCGATTCAAGAAGATTGGGGCCACAAACTGGCTGTCAGCGCCTACTTGCGCGGCACGCCACTCACGCGTTACCAAAAGATGAAGCTTCATGTCTTCATGTCTAAACTGGAATTGTTGGAGCATGCTGCCGAGGATCAAGAAAAAGAAGAGGTCGACAAATGGAAGTGGGAAGCCAACAAAGCTTTCAATCGACTCAAAGATTCGCTCAACACGCCGAAGTAGGCTCTAACCGCTGTACACACGAAGACTTATCGATAACCAAATCACGGACAGTATTGGTTTGGAATGGACGTAAAAAAACCCTGCTGGTTAAAGCAGGGTTTTCGCAATCGTCTCGTTGTGGAAGAAATTACTTCTTCTCAGCCTTAGCGAACTTAGCCTTGGCATAGGCGTCTTCGCCAAAGAGGCCAGCAACCTTGTCTTCGTCGGACATCTTTTCTGCTTTGCCTTTGCAATTGTTGCAGCAGAAAGCGATCGATGCACCCTTGAACTCGATAGCGGTGTCAGCCTTGACGGCTCCGCCGGAGAATGGGCAAGCCTTTTGTTCCACTTGCTTCGTGGCTATCAACTGGTGATTAGCCTTGGCAGCGAAACCCTTTTTGTCTCCATCAAACTTCTTCTGGCAGCTACCACAGCAGAAGTAGACCTTGCCATCTTTCCAATCGCTGGACTTGTCTTCCTTGGCAGCAGCGCCGGAAACCAAACACTTCAGAGATTCGAAATTAATCTTCGTATCCACTGCAATGCTGACGGATGCGAATGTTGCGACAAAAGCAATCAGACCCAAAACCCAAGTATTCTTCATCTTCATAAACTCGCTTCGATAAAAATGGACACGGAAAATGACAACCACCGAATCTTCCAATAGCGTTTGCCACACGTTAGCGTTGATTCGACAAGCACCGATTTTTCGGTAAGAATTTGTGAAACAACGTCCTTTCAACCTAACAAGTGTACGCGCTGGTTCAAGTCCCTGTCAATGCGGTCGCGGGTTGCCCCTAAATCCACAGCATCTCAATTCGCATTTAAATATTCACCATAATGAGTTTTGATTCGAGCCCCCGAATTGCGAAGCGAATTGTTTTAAAGGTCGGGGGGGCTGCACTTTTCCAGCCAGAGGGGTTCCGAAAGCAGGTTCTTCCTTTGCTAGAGGAATTCCGGGCAGACCAAGTTTTGTTGGTAGCAGGAGGAGGCGATTTGGTTGAGTCGATGCGATCGCTTCACAAAATTTACCCGGAGATAACCGCCGATTCGATGCATTGGCGGTGTGTCGAATTGTTGCGGCACAGCATGGAGATTTGCGATGATTTGATACCGCTTCCTGGTGCAATCCGTTCCGCTTTGGATTTTCAACGTTTGCTGTCTTCCGCACCGACCCAGGGGCAACATTGGATATGCGTCACCTCCTTTTACTCTCGAGCTTCCGCCGACGGTATTCCGGAAAAATGGCGTCCATGTTCTGACTGGAACACCACAACCGACGCGATTGCATGGTTGCTGGCGAAGATGGTTTCCGCCGACATGCTGGTTTTGATGAAACAATGTTCGATCGATCCGAAGTGGTCTCTGGCGGAAGCAGCAGAACGAGGCGTGGTGGATACAGAAATCGCGAGGCTCTCCGCTCTGGATCGAGAGACTTCCCTTCGAATCAGGCTACGACAGGGGTGAATTGGAAGGGGGGTGAATTGGAAGGTTAGGATTGTACGGCGAGCATGTTTGCCATGCTTTCCCGTAGCAATCGTTCTGGGCCAAGGGAGTAATCGAAAACTTCGACACTAACCCAACCATCGTATTGGATTTGATGCAACATCTCAAAAATAGGTCTTTGGTCGACGGAGCCCATTCCCGGCCCCAATCGATTGGGATCGTTGGCATGGAAGTGAATTAGAATGTCAGAGTTCCTTTGAATGATCTCTTCGATGGGTTCCTCTTCGGTGCTCATCGCTTTTACGTCTAGATGCAACTGCACGTGATCGCTGCCAATCATGTCAATCAATTCGCGAGCCTGCGCGGCTTGATTCAAGAAATTTCCTTCTTGAGGCCCGAGGGGCTCGACCGCAATTCGGACATTGCAGGACTCGAGCGCGGGAACCACTTGTTGGAGCAGGAGCGAGGCATTTACCATCGCTTCTTGATGCGACATGGTCGCGGGAAAATTCCGTTGCAAGGGGGACCCCAGCACCATGACTTTCCCGCCGAGATCTTGACACAATTCGGTCAGAGCAATGAAATAGTCTCGGGTTCTCGATCGCAACGCGGCATCATCCACAGTGAGATGGTAACCGCTGGTTTTTGCGAGCAACCAATGCAAACCAACAATCTCCAACCCAAAGTCGTTTGCTTTGGACACGTAATCTTTACGTTGTTGGGCAGATATTTCGCCAGCGCTATTACCCAGAGTAAACGGTGCGACTTCAATTCCGGTATAGCCGCAACGACGAGCTAGTTCAAAGCCCTTTTCAACTGGCCAATCGCCGAATGTTTCGTTGCAAATTGCGTACTTCATTGGCATTCAAAATGGAGGGTCAAAGTCAGAAAGGAGGCTAAAGCACTCGAGCCCAAATGCTCTTGAGGTAACTGGTTTCGGGACAATGCGCGACGACGGGGTGATCGGGTGCAGCACCATGCGAATGAAGAATCTGTAACGTTCGTGGAGGCAACGGATCCCCTGACTCATCAAAACCAGTTGCTTTTGCGGCCGACCGAACGATCCCATGGAACGATTCGTCGTCGAGCAATCCAGCGCAAGAGCATGTTAGCAAAATCCCGCCGGGCTTTACCAGTTGAATCGCCAATCGATTCAAGTCAAAGTGCTTATGACTTCCTTCTTCCAGTTCAAGCCGAGATCGAATCAGTTTAGGCGGATCGAGCACAACCACATCGTATTGACGTCCGATACGCAACATGTCACGCATAAAGGCGAAGGCATCCGACTGGACAAATCGCACTCGAGTCTGATTGATGTCCGCATTCTTCTTCGCGGTCACCAACGGTTCCGCATCCAAATCGACTCCGGTAACATCGGCGGCGTTACCCGCTTTCGCAGCTTGCACGGAGAAACCACCGGTGTAGCAGCACAGGTCAAGCACGGACTTGCCGTTGCTTAGCTCGGCTAGACGACGTCGATTATCCCGTTGATCGCAAAAGAAACCCGTTTTATGTCCCGTACCGAAATGAACTCGATACTTCACTCCATTCTCAGTGATCGTCACGCTGGATGGAAGTTCTGGCGAGGATTGATTGGGGACGGAACACCCTTCTTGGCTAATGAATTGTGGGCATTCTTGAATGAGCGTATGTTTCGTTTGAAGCTCGTCTGCAAGCATCTTTAAAATCGGCTCGCAGCGCTTGTACATTCCGAGGCTAAAGACCTCGGCGCTCAAACAATCGCCATAGCGGTCAACCACCAAGCCCGGAGTTCCATCCGATTCTCCATGCAGTACTCGGTAAGCATCGGTTGTTTTGTCCAGCTGCAAAATGTCTCTACGAAGCGAAACGGCATTTCGCACCTTGGAAGCCCAGAAGTCCTGATCAGGCCATTGTCCCCACCAAGAATACAATCGCACCGCCACTTCCGACCTAGGATTGTAGATGCCGTAGGCAAAGAGCCTGGGGGAACCATTGGGCTCTCGAGAAGTTGAGGAGCTTGGTCCATAGGCGGAACCGCGTGCGTTGGAATCACCGCGATTTTCGCGAGGGAGTTGTTGATGATATACCGCAACCCATTGCCCTGGCTTCGGGTTTCCTTCAACTTCCAATATTCGTTTTCGATAGATGTTGGGGTGTAACATTGGGCGGCTCACATGAACAATGCCCATTTGGGAGTTCGATGGAGGCACAAGCCCCATCAAATCATCCTCGTCCGTTTTTTGCATTCAATACACAATTTCTTATTTGGGTAGATATCTCAGCCATGCTCGATCGACTGGCTTACTTCAGCTCATCGTCCAGCAGTTTTTCAATCGCTTCTGTCTTTTCTTTCTTGGTACCAGTTGCCAACGCAAGCCCGTTCTTGCTGGCGATCTTTTCGAAAGCATCCGACTTTGCATTCTCGTCGATATACCCCTTGGCATAATAGTAGTTCACTTCACTCAGTCGTGACAAAACGGATCCGTTGTCATCCTCAATGATTGCAGGCACCAGTCTTTTCGTAACGATATCGGCAGTCAGAGCGGCTGGCATTTCCTTGAGAGCCAAACCTTCCTCAACCTTCTTGATAAGAGCTTCGATGACTTCTTCGACGCCATCGGAATCCCCAGCGGCTTTGCTCTTGGCTGCTTGCAGGTTATTCAGCTTCTTCGATGAATAAATGGCTTTGGTATCTTTGGCCACTTCCTTGGGGATCACAACCCGTACGCGAGTATCGTTGGTGACCTTGTTCAGAATTCGATTGAATCCAATTTCAAGTTCAAAAATAATCAGCGCGTCGTATTCTTCAGTCGTAGCTTTCTTAAGGAGCTTGGAACCTTCATCAACGCCGATATAGGTAAGACAAGGAGCAAGCGGCGTTGCCCCAATTTTTGGCTGAATGTCTTCCGCAAGGTAGCTGGCAAAAGAAGCTTGCCCAGCCATGCCAGGCCCTGCTCCCATCCTACCCGGTTGGCCCATCATACCCGATTGGCCAAACCCCGGACCAGCACCAGGAGGCATAGCACCGGGGAAACCACGCGGTTCATCATCGGAGCCACCCCCAGCCATCGAGCCGCCAAACCCCTGGATAAATTCGACCGCGCTAGAATTTCCGCCAGACATACCTTGACCGCCAGACATACCAGGACCGCCAGACATACCAGGACCGCCAGACATACCAGGACCGCCAGACATACCAGGACCACCAGACATACCAGGACCACCAGACATACCAGGACCGCCAGACATACCAGGACCACCTGACATACCAGGACCACCTGACATACCAGGGCCGCCTGAACGACCGGGTAATCCAGAGCCTGGAGGTGCACTGGAGCCTGCCATTCCGTTACCCTGGCCTGATGATCCCCCAAACCCGCTTGCGGGACCGGCCTGACCCATCATGCCAGGTTGAGACGCTGATGGTAAACCAAGACCATATGTTTTGAATGCCTCGGTCCACAGTCCCTCTTCGTGCTTCCCGGAAAAACCTTCCACGAGCTGTCGTCCAAACTCGCCAGTCACTTCTTCAAATGTTTTCTTTTGCACCTGCGATGTTGAGTTCTGACCTGTCCCTTGGGGTCTGCCGCCAGCAGCACCCGCTGATCCTCTGCCAGCCATTCCCATGCCTCCCCCCATCATTCCACCGCCAGGACCCGAGGTAGCGTCGTTAGCAGCTGAACCGATCGGGGCAAGATCGGTCTGGTTTTGTGGATTTTTAATGGAAGCCCCCACCGCAATGCGAAGCCCAAATTGCGGTCGCTTGTTGTGCGACGCCCAACGATAATCACTGAGCACTTGCATAGCCTGGGCGTCCGAAGCTTGCAACGCATGAGCTTGCAGAAGGGTGTAGGCTCGCCGAGTATTTCCGGCTTGGAACGCCGCAATCGCTCTGTCTTTGAGGGACAATTCAAATTCTTTCGGCTCAAGTGATGGCATACCTGGGGTGCCTTGCGTCCCAAAGCCCATCCCTGTCAACATCCCAAATCCAGGAAAACTCAAACCGGAGCCTGCCGATTGAGCACCGCTGGTTAACCCACTTTCATTTTGGCTCGCACCAGGTTCTTGAGATGGAAATCCGGGGCTACTAGTCGTTCCACTACCGGAGAGCCCCGCAATCCCGGGTCTTGACGGCATGCCCTGGCCGCCCGACATGCCTTGGCCGCCCGACATGCCTTGGCCGCCCGACATGCCCTGGCCGCCCGACATGCCCTGGCCGCCTGACATGCCCTGGCCGCCTGACATGCCCTGGCCGCCTGACATGCCTTGGCCGCCCGACATGCCTTGGCCGCCTGACATGCCCTGGCCGCCCGACATGCCCTGGCCGCCTGACATGCCTTGGCCGCCTGACATGCCTTGGCCGCCTGACATGCCTTGGCCGCCTGACATGCCTTGGCCGCCTGACATGCCTTGGCCGCCCGACATGCCTTGGCCGCCTGACATGCCTTGGCCGCCCGACATGCCTTGGCCGGCCTGAGCGTTGTTGCTTTCAGGAGCGGCAGAATCGCCGGCTCCCGCAGATGCAGTGCTTGAAGCTGGTTCGCTCGATGCTGGTGCGGTGGATGCCGCATCCGGGGCTTTGCTTTCCTGGTTCTGAGCAACTTTCTTCTTGCTGCTGCATCCATTGGACAGGACAAGAATGGCCACGCAACCAATAAACAAAGCAGCCTTCAGCATCATACAGTCCTCAAAAATAGCGAAAACGCCCCGAATTTCGTACCATTGCTCGCCACGGCTTGCGATCAGAACCGCTGGCTGCAAGTCAGACATTATCAATCATACGGGGGCGATTGTCTACATTGACGGCAGTATTACCATCAAGGTATTCCGGACCGAGTCGTTCCCGGATCCGTACGTCGGTTTGCCTTTCCGCCAATTACGAAGAACCAGTCTTTTCCAATGCAAGCTGCTGCAGTCCTCTAAGATCGAGCTTTCCGGTGCCCAACATGGGAATCGCATCTACCTGGATAAAGCTATCTTCGGACGGCAAAAACAGGTTAGGAAGCCCCATGGCAGTCAGCCCCTTGAGAATTTCCGAGGGAGACTTGGTGAGCGCTTTATGAAGGACGATGATCCTTTCGCCCTTCTTTTCGTCGGGGACACTTGTAACGCCTACAGTGAGATCGTCCTGTTCCTCCCCAAGAATCACCAAGATGGATTCTTCGATCTGAATATGAGGAACCATTTCGCCGCCGATCTTGGAGAATCGGCTTTGACGACCTGTTATGAACAAGAATCCATCTTCATCGATGTAACCAATATCACCCGTTTCGTACCATCCCTCTTTCAAAACCTTGCTGGATAGTTCTGGCTGATTGAGATAACCGGACATCACGTTCGGACCAGAAATCTGGATCATACCGGGACAGTTCATTTCCACGGGAGACCCATCTTCTAAAGACACGACTCGAGCGGTTACGCCTGGGAGCGGTTTGCCAACAGAACCATCACGCAACCAATCTTTTGCATTACCGGTTGTACCCCGGTTCGGTGGCACGTTGACGGCGACGACCGGACTAAGTTCCGTGGTACCGTACCCTTCTACAGGGCGAACACCAAACCGATCCTCAAAGGCATCGCTCAAGCTCATCGGCATCTTTTCTGCCCCGACCACAACGACCTCGACGGACTTGAACTGTTCAGGTTCGATTCGTCGCAAATAGGTTCGTAGGAATGTGGGGGTACCTAGCACTACGGTTGATTTGTTGGCTTCAGCAAGCTTACCAATTTGCCGAGGCTCCAAGGGGTTGTAGTGATAGCAGGCCGACGAGGGCAATGTCGCCGCGCCCCATAGCGTTACTGTGAACCCAAAGGAATGAAAGAAAGGCAAAACACCTAGAAAATTATCGGTCTCTTTCACTCGGATGAATTGATCGAACCCCTGAATGTTCGAACTCACATTCAACATGGAAAGAGGAACTCCTTTGGGATTCCCTGTTGACCCTGAAGTAAAGATCACGGTCAAAAGATCATCGCGCCCGATCTTGTTCAGCCCCAGCCATCGTGAAGCTAAAGGAAGAGGTAAAATTTTAGCTGCGAACACGCTCGCAAGCTTGTCCGCAACCGTTGCTTTATCCTTGAGATCTTCAAGATAAACAACGTTCGCATCGAGCTTAATTCCCATCCGCTCCATGACTTTGCTGCTAGTCAATACGGTCTTGATCCCAGCTTGCTCAATACATTTGTTGATGATGGTTTCACTGACGGTATAATTCAGGTTGACCGCAACACGCTTTGCCATCGCGAGCGAAAAATTCGCAACCGCGCCCGCTACTGTCGGCGGCAAAAGCACACCGACAAACTTTTCGTCGCTCTTCAATATGTCGCGTTGAAAGATCCGCTGTAGAACCAATGTTCGAATCGCCAAATCCGTCCCGCTTAACTTAACGCCACTGGAATCTGCAACCTTGTTGAGAGCTCCTTTCAGACGGCAGAATCGGAGCAGTCGAAGGGGTAAGTTCCAGTCCCATTCCCCCAATGCTGGCGTATGAGAAATTGCAGGTTTGGCCATAAAAAAGTTTCCTTTGAAAATACAAAGTGTTGCTTGATGCTCTGGACACAAGGATAGCCGTACGAGTATTCACAGGTCCAGACTCAACCATAGAAAGGGTATCGGCTTAGGATGAATCGAGTAAGTTCGTTTTCGTTAGGTGTTTTCGTTGGTATCGTTGGATTGTACATGACGATGCATTTTACGTTGGTTCGAGCCACGGACGGATTTCATCTTGTACCAAAAATTGCAGCGAAAATCGAAAATCCTTATGTTGATGTTCGCAATTTTACATTAACGAATTGGCAGCAAAAGCAATCGCTAGCGATTTCCATTCTGAAGGCCAACAAAGGTCACCTACTGCAGGACCAAAAACTGATTGGCTTCAAACAATCGAGCCAACAATTCCTCGATCAATTTACCTCGTTTACAGGCTCGAAATTGGGCGGCTGATTGACTCGAAACTCGTTTTCTCGGCAAAAATCTAGCTCAAACGATTCCTCGTAGTTATCACGAACAAGCTTGATTGGCTTGCCATGATCGAACCGGCTTTACAATCGATCTGGCTCAGTCGGTTACCATTCCCAAGGTCAACTTCTCCAGTATTTGCCTCTTCGACTCCCGCATGAACTCGTCGAGATCGGCAAGCCCTGGGTCCTTGGAACTCAGGTCTTCCTTGCTGATGATCAATTTGGCCGAAACGGCCACGTTTCCATCTTTCATCCCGGTGGCTTTCATGGTGACGCAATTTTCGTCCTTTTTCTGAAACTCCGCCATGATGGTCAAGCACTGACCTGGCCGCATGAAGTCCCCGAATTTCACATTTCGGGCTTCTTTCAGAACCAATAGGGAGTACTTGAAATCGTCCGTAGCTTGAATGAGACAGCAGGAAGCCTGAAACAACGCCTCCAACATCAGCACCCCGGGCATCACCTTGAAAAGAGGAAAATGATCTCTTAGGTAGTCTTCACCGTCGTGAACTTGCCGGACTGCGACGATCTTTTCGCCTGGTTTAAGTTCCGTAATCTTGTCAAGTTGATTGAATCGCATCCGCTCCAGCCCTGTGGGTCGCAGTCTTCCTGATGAACATCGCGCCGCAAAGTCTAAATGAGATACATTCGCGTGGCAACCGGACGAGTCCCATCGCAGTCGATTTTGCTCCAGAGTGCATTGGAAGTTTCCAGAAGCGATCGAGAATGATGGTTCTATCTCATTCGAGGCCAGCCAATGGACTTTCACCTGCCTCCAGAATCATAATTTTCCCATCCCCCATTCTTCCGCTTCGAGCGGTGTCCACGATGGTCCTGAGCACTTCTTCGACGCGTTGATCGTCGACGTAGATCGTGATTTCCACTTTCGGCAAAAAGGCCAAAGAGTATTCCGAGGCCGAGTACTGATCGAGATAGCTCTTTTGGCGACCAAAGCCTTTGACTTCCGTCACCTGCAATGCCTCCAGGGGGGCTAGACGAAGATTCTCTAACAGCTTTTCGGCGATGTAAGGACGAATAATGGCAATGATTTGTTTCATGGGTTGACTTCGGATCTACTTCGAAAGCGTCTCTTTAGGCAGCTCCGCTTCAGGGAGCGACGACAAAATCGCAGGGATGAAGTTGGGGCTAAGTTCCATTGTTCGACGGGATGGCCAAGAAAAAAAACAGCCACGATCGCAATGGTGCGCGAAAATGTTGGTTGGATCATGCTTCCCGGTTCGCCTTGTTAGCAGTTTTCGTAAGAGTTCAACAACTCGCTCGTCCACCCAGCAGCCGCTGCTTTAACTTTTGTCGGCCGCGACTGGCTCGCTTGGTCGAGTCTCTGAAATCGTGTTGAAGTTTAACCGCAAAAGAGGAAACCGAAAATCGAAGTGTGGAAAGTCTCATGTTTTTCGTGCTCGGACGCAATTTTTCCCATGGAATCGAATATGCCGATTCCATGGGAAACAAGATCATGATGATTGACTCGGATGGGGGCACCTAGAGTTTTCCCGAACCTTCAATCCATGTGCTACAGCAACAACCAATTTGGGAGTCGCTGGTAGCACCATGGCTGGTGGATGCGGTTGCGGTAACTAGATAACTAAAAAACAAAAAGGGCCTGTTGGATTTCCAACAGGCCCTTTTTCATTTGCACTCGCGATCGTCGCCGCATCGAAACGCGTCAAATCTTCGCGAAAATTTGATCCAGCACGGTGCGTTCAGTCTCTTGATCTAGCCAACTCAAATCGAGCTCGTCTTGCCATGCATGCGATCGGGGATTGGGCATGGAACCGGTTTCGTCTTGAGCGTTGACGCTGCCTTCGACGCGATGGATCAGCATCGATACCCAGTTCATTTCCGACTCCATTATCGCCTCGCTTCGAACCGCAGAAGCTTGGCTCTGCTCCATCGAAACCGATGGTACAAGACTGGCTTGGTGAGTGTAGGTGGATACAGTGCCGGCAGGAGGAACATCGCTGGATGTCGCCTGGGTTGGCAAGCCTGCTGTTGCTTCTAAGCTCGCGATTCCTAATGCGATGTAATTGGTTGTCGGAACAGCTTGCCCAGCGACGAATGTCTCCACTCGCTCAAAGTTTCGGGCAACACTGGTTCGTTCGCTTTCTTGCATGCTCACAAAACCAACGCCGTTGGTCAGCCGACCAGTCTGGGAAGCATAGATGGTCGCTCGATCGTTTCCGCCTGCAGATGCGTACGCTTCCACATTTTCAAACCCTCGAGCGAAGGTCGAAAACCCAGGCCCGACGATCGAGGTTAACTCACCGCTTGAACTCAGCAAATCATCACTTGCAGAATCGTACAAAGAGGCCTGATCAACTCCGCCTGCATTCGCATACGCGAAGACACGCTCAAATCCGGAAACGTAATTGAAAAATCCCTGCCCAGAGAGGCTCGTAAACTGAGGGCGAACGCTGAGCGTATCATCGCGTAACGAATCGAATACGAAGGCTTGATCGTCTCCACCTAAAAGTGCGTGCACAAAAACTCGCTCGACCTGATCCACCGAAAACGCATACCCCACACCGGTGAGCTCCGCCTTGTTCGGCCAGATGTTCAAACGATCATCGGTTGCCGCGTCATAGAGATAGGCACGATCTGGACCACCTCCCCCAACAAAGTTCACGGTTTCGATTTGATTGGCAATCAGCGTCAATCGTTCGCTCGTCAAATTCGATTCACCTGGTCGCATTTCTATCTTCTCTGCCCCGGCCGATCCTGAAATCGCCAGCGTATCATTGTTCAATTGGCCGTGAACAGCTACCGAGGTCACGCTCGCGTCAATTTGATACACAACGCCGGCAACTTGAACTAGTAAGCCATTGCGCATATCGACCGAGAATGCATCCGCCCCTTCTGTTCCATAAACCTGAAGATGGTTCCCCTGTTGCTGAAGCAGGTTAACAATCTGAACGTTTCGCGTCCCGGTACCTGGCAAAACCAATTCGATGCTTTGTCCCTGGGTCACGTTCAGATCGATTCGCCACTGATTGTTTTCGATCGTAGAATCGACAAGGCTTCCATTGGAAATTCCCGGCCGCAGCACTTGAAGCGAACCAGTCGCCGACGAGCCGACATCGACTACGACTGACATCAAACCGGTGTGCTCGGCAGTAAGTCCGTAGCGAGTCGTTCCAGACAATGATTGCGACAGCAAATCGACCGAACCGAGCTGTGTGATTTGGGACGGAATATTCGTGCCATCAGCTCTTCCGTTCGATCCGTTGTTGTCGCCGCCACCATGAGAGCTCGCGGCAAACTCCCAATTCAATCGATACGGTCCGATGGAATCATTGTCCGCGATCCCAAGTCCAATCGATTCGCCCGCGACCACAGAAAAGGAAAGTCGCCCCTGAGACGCCTGCACCGAGGTTTCTTGACCGTTTCGAATCAGTGTGAACGAGGCATCATCAAGATACTCACTCCCTAACTGCACGGATACGGTACCGCTTTGGGATGGCGACAGTCGATAAACATCGCGATCGGTTAACGAATTGATCCAGCCATCGGTGCTCCAATTGGTTTGAAGGTTTTGCGATTGAGCGTTGGAAAAACTATTGCCAACGTTGTCGATCGGCAAGAGGCTCTCTATCGCTCGATCCAGATCTAACGAACGATAAGATTGCTGACTCACGCTATCCCATACGGAACCGGCGGTGGAATGCAGGTGTTCGTAAATCGACTGAGGTGTAATGTTCTGAATCCCAACCATTTCCATGGCCTCGCGTACAAGCACGCTGGCTCCCGCGATGTAGGGAGCTGCCATGCTGGTTCCCGTGGAATTTGCCCAGTCGTTATGGATTCCGTCCTTCCCATAAAAATAATCGGGGACGGTACTTTCGATCGCGCGTCCTGGAGCTGCAATCGATCGCGAATCGCGTTGGCTAAAATCACTTAGTTGGCCATTGGCATCGACGCTGGAAACCGGAATTACGAAGGGGCTCGCGGCGGGGTACGACAAACCAGGCGTCCGATTTTGCTGGAACGCGTTGCCGGCGGATACAACAACGACGATTCCATCGCGCTGCAATTGCCCAAGCTCTTCTTCCAGAGTTGCCCAACTCGGAACAGTGCTTGAATTCCACGCTGCACCCAAGGACAGATTGACGGTCGTAATCGGATTGGCAAATGCGTTTCTATTTTCATGAACCCATTTCAAAGCACTTTCGGCCCACGCCAGTTCCCCTCTGCCAGTATCGTTGAATACTCGCAATGCTACGAGATCCACATTCGGTGCTACTCCAAAATGAACTCCATCGTTAGCACCGATGATTCCGGCAACGTGCGTTCCGTGAAATCCGCCCGGTGCATCGTCATAGGGCCGTGCATCGTTTTCGGCAAAGTCCCAGCCTCCAACCACTTTGTAGCCCGGGCCATAGCCACGTCCTAATGCAACGTGATCAAACGCGATGCCACTATCGATTACTGCAACCGTTTGACCTTGGCCCGTCAGTCCATACTGAGCGTGAAGTTGATTCCAGCCCGTTTGGGCATGCGCCTCGCTCAAATGAGTTTCGATCGGTTTCGTCGCGTTCTCGATCGCGGGCGAGATGGCATGCTGCAAATCCTGGTGAACTAGGGAATCTTGGTAAGAAAGCGGCGAAGCTTCTTGCGGTCCGTAGTCCCAAGGCATCCATGGCATGGCAGAAAGCGCCAGCCGTCGTTCGCACTGTTCCCATAGAACTCGATGGCGCCACGGATCAACGAGCTGGTGATTGGGCTGGGATGTTTTCGGGTTTAGCTTAGTCATGTTGAAAATACAGCGTCGTACAGGTAACGTCATCTCGACCATCCAAATTAGGTTAGGAACCATGGCTTCAAGCAGGCAGCCCCATCGAAAGCGACTTAGCAACACTCCAAAATGCTAGCACAACCGCTGCAATTGCTATTTTAGGCACTTCAGGAAGGCTTTAACGGCTCGATGGACCGTCCTGAATTCTGATAGGCGAATCATCCGATGTGATGGTTGTCCACCAGCGGAGCCG
>JBIKLJ010000006.1:0-59288 GCA_044359895.1 Pirellula sp. | reverse complement strand
CGAGTGCTTCCGGCAGTAGTTCTTCCAGAGTGGGCTGAAGCTGCTTTCGTTTCTTGGGAAGATTGCGCTCTTCAAAGTGTCGGGTTGAGGTAACGCCGGGCGGTTTTTCGACCACTACAAAAAAATCGTCGACATACGCGAACTTAACAGCCGTGGGCTGTACGGGCTTCGGAAGCGATTCGTTCCAAAGCTTGATGACGTCCTTTTGAGTTACTTTGCGAGCTTGATCGAGGCAAAGATTCCCGTTGACCTGCACACGCCGCTTAAGAATAGCTTCGCGCGTTTGTCCCCAGGTCCATTGGGCCATACGGTTCTTGATCACCGCTCCCAACGTTTGTCCGTTATCATCTTCCGAGAGATGAAAAACCTGGAAGGGAGCAGATGGTACTTTGGTCATAGATAGTACAGCTGGCTATTGCCAGACGCGATCTTCGTTTGTCCAATTGGAAGCAGCGTCCATTCCGGCAGCAACGGAATCGTTAACTTTGGTAACGCTTGCGGTTTGCCAGGAATCAACCAGAACTCCACCGCTGGCGGTAACGACCCAACCTTGAACGGTTTGGATGAAACTGCACTGAGGATCAAGCGACTTTGCGACATCGCATTTTGGCAGTTCGATTCGCGAGCTGTCTCCCACGATTGCTGCCAAGTCACAATTTGCGAGCGATTGCAGATCTTGCGATTCGATGATCGCTGCGACCAAGCAAAGATCCATCACATTGCGAAGCTCACCAAACACAGGGTCAGCAACGGCCAGTTCATCCATCTTCTTCGTGAAATTTTCAGCCCAACGTTTTGCTTGCTTGTCTGCTTTGCCTGTTTGCTTGTAGGTTCCGTCCGCAGCGATTTGTTCTTGTTCCGTCAGTGTCTTGATACCGGGGCCGGTGATTTTCCAGGCTTTGCGATCGGCACTGTGTTCAATAGCGGAGTAATCGCAAGCCATCCACCAGCGCGATTGCAATTGAGAAACCGCAGACTGATTGCTGATCATTTCGATGTAGCTTGGAAGGCCCTGCACGGGAGCTTTGGCTAGGTTCATTCCGTAAAGTTTCATTCGGTAGTCCGCAGCCAAGATAACGCGAGCCATGTGGCTGTCGGCAGCGAGCCCTTCCAGTTTGATCTGTTGAGGACCGAATGCCTCTTTCATTGCAGGTTCCAGGGACTTTGGATTTACGTTCGAATTCAAGCGAGCTTGTTTTAGCAGTCGCTCTAAGTTCAGAACGCCTTGCTCGGTAGGTTCGATCGACACCGAGATACCGGTGGTTCGAGCGTTATGAACCGTCTTCAAAGCGCACAGCAAGTCTTCGAGATAAACAATAGGGCGGCCGCTCTTGACCCCGACGACAGAACCGTTCAAGCCGGTTGTCCAAGGTTCTGAGGGGCCAGCGAGGACGATATCGTTTCGTTCTGGGTAGACAAATACATTTTCAATTCGAGTTAAACCGCCCAGAAACAAAACTTCTTCCGGTAGTTTTTCGTTGTTTTCGATGCTGGCAAGAACCAACTTCTGGAGATTTTTGAGAGAAATAAGTCGGCGTTGAGCTGGTTGCTTCAAATCACCTTCCGCGCCGATTAAATTGGCACGCATGGTTGCCAGAGCTTCTTGTTGCTCTTCGGCCGAAACTGTTTTTAGGACGCCTTCCGGGGAAATGCTAACACCGCCGACGACTCGCTGGACTCCAAATCCGCCAAGTTGAGCGTAGGCATTGGACTCTAGAAACCCCAGGCAGGATCCGGCAGCGGCGACCAGGGCGATCGAAAGTTTTAGTCTCGAGATGCAGCCCGCAATCCCATTCAAGCTCAAACCTCGAAAACACATAATCGAAACTCCGAAACAAGGTGATGACAAAATTTTGCGACGAGAAACAGTAGGAAGCAACCTAATCGAGCAGACTCAACGGTATCTTATGTTGTGCAGCCTTCCTCTATTGTGCCACACAGATACCTAGTTGTTCCAGCGTCGAGTTGATCGAATCTTCAAAATACTTCTGTTCTAGAGTAATTTCCGCCGCCAACCGATGCAACCAAACAATTTGTCCGCTTACCTTATTATTCGACAAGGAACTCGCTGGACGGACGTATTTCGTCTGGCCCCGGGGCGTTCGCTGATCGTTGGCCGAGCTTCGTCCAATGAAATTCCCGTAGCCGACGAACGATCCAGCAGGCGTCACGCAGAGATTTTTTTCGAAGATGGAACCTGGAAAATCCGGGATTTGGGCTCTCGGAACGGGACTTTTGTTGACGGAGTCAAGCTTGATGGTTCAAAAGCTCTTGTTGCCGGGAATCAGATTGCCGTTGCATCTTGCCGCATGACTTTTGCAAATTCGCTGGAAGAAGTTGTTCCTCCGGTGGAATCCGAAGATTCTGTTCCACAGTCGACCTCGCACACGCAGGCTGAGATTCCGGCAATCACCCATCGTCAGTCCAAATCCTCCATTTTGGATCCGGCTCAGTTTTCGAGCATCGCTCATCGCGAGGCGCATTCGGTGCGGGCGGTAACGTCCCCGCGATCGGCAACAACCAGCCCATCGTTACCGTCGCAGAACTTTGCACCATCGACAAGCTCGGCGCTGGCGGCTGAATTGTTGCAATTAGCGTATGAAGTTGCCCGGGAGTCCACCGTCCAAGCGGCATGCGAGCTTGCGTTAAGCCGTCTGCTTCTTGCCACGGAATGTCATTCCGGGGGGATTCTCAAGTTGGAGCCCGAGTCCTTAGACGCATCCAACTGCACTGTGCTGGCGGCGCTTCAAACAAGCGGCAAGGCCTATCATCCGGTTGGGGAGACCTTGGCCGCCAATGTTCTGCGGGACAACACCGCGGTATTAGCCAGGAATCTGTTGGCGGATAGTCAAGCCATTGGTGGAAGCAACGTGCCAACGCGAGAGATGTCTTCCCCCGCCAAGCTACAAGCCAGCCATCTATTGACGACAACCAGTGTCATTCTTGCTCCGATGCGTGTTGCGGAAAAAACGATTGGGTTCGTTCATCTCTATACGCGGGTGGGAGAGAGAGAGCTGACGGCGGAGCATTTGGAAATAGCTCTTGCCGTTGCAGATGTCCTTGCAGTGACGCTCGAAAACATCCAACGTCAACAATCGCTAGAGGTCAAACTAAAAACGTCTCGGTCACGTATCCATGAACTGGAACAACAGCTGGGGCAAACCTCCGAATGGATTGGACCATCCCTGGCATTGAAGCAATTGCGAGAGCAATCGCAACGCGTTGGACCGACTCATGCGACGGTCTTGATCCGAGGCGAAAGCGGATCTGGAAAAGAGCTAGTAGCAAGAGCGATCCACGACTTCAGCCCACGAGCGAACGGCCCCTTTGTTGCGTTGAACTGCGCTGCGTTAACAGCCACGCTTCTGGAAAGCGAACTGTTCGGCCATGAAAAAGGTGCCTTTACCGGCGCCACCGAACGCAAGCTGGGCAAGTTCGAACAAGCCAATGGCGGAACCATCATGTTGGACGAGCTAGGCGAAATGAGCTTAGAGATCCAAGCAAAATTTTTGCGAGTGCTGGAAGGTAAGTCCTTCGAGCGAGTCGGCGGCAGCAAGCCGATTCAAGTGGATGTTCGCGTCGTAGCTGCGACCAATCGAGACCTTGAGCAAGCGGTCGAAGACGGAAACTTCCGGTCTGATCTTTATTTTCGGTTACGCGTGATTGAACTGCGAGTGCCATCGCTTCGACAACGCCCCGACGACATACTTCCATTAGCGGATTATTTCCTGAGTCAATTCCGGAGCCGTTCTGGACACGGCCCATCGGGCTTTAGCGAACGAGCGCAACTGGCCATGAAGGAATACCATTGGCCCGGCAACGTCAGGGAGCTGCGAAATTGCGTCGAACGTGCATTTGTGTTGGCGACGGGTGAACTTGCGGAACCCGAGGACTTGGCACTGTCTTATTTAAAACTACCCAACCCACCAACCGAATCGGGGGGGCCAGCCCCACCCCAAGGCTATCAGGAAAAAACCATTGATGCACTGGAGCAAGAGCATATTCATGCGACCTTGGAGTATACCAACGGGCAAAAAAATCGAGCCGCTGCAATCCTTGGGATTGAACGCTCGACACTTGATCGAAAGCTAAAGCGTTTCCAATCCTAGCTGACAACTGAGAATGTTTCCGTCATGTCCCAATTAGTTCACGAATCCTCCAAGAAGATCATTGCGAATATCGAAAAGGTCATTGTTGGCAAACGCAAGCAATTGATTCTGTCGCTTGTTTCTTGGTTTTCCGGAGGGCATCTTTTATTGGAGGATGTGCCCGGGGTTGCCAAAACCATGCTGGCTCGAGCGATGGCAGCAAGCGTCGGCTGTACCTTCAAGCGTGTCCAATGCACACCGGATTTGCTGCCCAGTGACATTACCGGTGCATCGATCTTCAATCAGCAGAAATGCGAATTTGAGTTTCGACCAGGCCCGTTGTTTACGAACATTTTGCTGGCGGATGAAATCAATCGAACAACGCCGCGCGCGCAATCCGCTTTGTTGGAGGCGATGGCAGAAGCGTGCGCAACCATCGACGGAGTCACCCATCAGTTGCCCAAACCTTTCTTGGTGATAGCCACTCAGAACCCGATCGATCATGAAGGAACGTTCCCGCTTCCGGAAGCCCAACTAGATCGATTCTTTATGAAGCTGTCGCTAGGCTATCCATCGCTGGATGAGGAACTGAAGTTGTTGCAACTTTTGGAGCGAGAGCATCCCATCCAAAGCTTGGGTAGTGTTGTTAGCGCCGAAGAGATCATGCAAGTCCAATCGCTGGTCAAGCAAGTCTATGTCGATCCTAAAGTACGGCAGTATATGCTGCAAATCATTCATGAGACCCGCTCGCACTCGGACCTCGCTTTAGGTGCGGGACCTCGAGCCACCATCGCTGTCTTCCGAGCCTCTCAGGCCATGGCCGCTGTTCGCGGTCGATCGTTTGTACAGCCTGATGACGTCAAGAAGATTCTGACTCCTGTGATGGCCCATCGATTGATCCTTCGGCCGGAGAGCCGATTACGACGCATGACAGGCGAGCAAATACTCGACAGTATCGTTGCGGAGATCGCAGTTCCGACGTTGGAAGAGAATCGCACGTAGCCCGAGGAATCAAATCGCAAAAAGAGAACAAGCTTAGCGAGATCATCAAGGAGCTGGCATGACTTGAATTCCGATAGCGAGTTACCTCGAACCCACTTGATTGGACAACAGATGCAAGAAGAAAAAACGGTAGCTGCGTATGTTGTGGATGATGACTCGTCCATGACCAACTTGATGGCTGTGTTTTTGAACACAATCGGAATCTCAACAAGAGCTTTTTCAAGTGGCCGTCGATGCGATGAAACTGGGGGCGATTACGGTCAAGCTGTTTTTGGGCGCCAAACATTCCTTGGCTCCTCACGTATTTGAGGAAATGCCGAACGCAAACAACAAATCACTTGCAACTGGCGACAAGGCATCAACCTAGATAACCACCTGGATTTTCCAAAAAAGTCTATTCACTGGGTGTGTAGCCCGTTCCCCTAGCTTTGACATCCCTTAAATTCTTGTTGAGTCGTCTTTGTTCCCCTCACTCATTACTGGAAGTGTCTGTATGTCGTTTTTGCAAAACCGGCGTTCATGGTTGATGAAGCTATCCGCCATTGGGATTGGTGGAGCAACCTTTCAACGAGCGTTAGCGCACAAAGCAGTGGAGTCTGGGGCAATTACTTCGGCGATGATACAGGAATCGCAATGGATAGCCGACATTGAGCTAACTGATGCGGAGAAGGAACGATTGCTTAAACAACTGCAAGCTCAGTCTGAACACGAGCGTCAGTTGAGAAAGGTAGAATTGGACACCGACGTCGGCCCAGCGACTGCCTTTGCCCCTTACTTCTTCGCGGAGAATTTACCGGAGGACAGCCTTCAAGCGGATGAAGCAAAAGCTCTCAATCCAAAATCAACAAAAGCATGGAACATTCAGTCGTTTCAGGCGGCAAGCCAAACAGACTGGAGCAACTCCGTCCAGGTCGCGCAGTCCAGCATCGTCGCACAAGCGCAGGCTCTGAGATCTGGCAAAATCACCAGCCAACGTCTCGCCGAAATCTATCTGGAAAGAATCAAGCGATTCGATCCCATTTTGCGGTGCGTCGTAACCTTGACAGAAGAGCACGCACTTCAACAGGCCAAGCGAGCGGACGAAATGTTTGCAGCAGGCGAAGACCGAGGGATTTTGCAGGGTATTCCATGGGGGGCGAAGGATATCATTGCGGTCCCTCCATTCCCGACCACCTGGGGTGGAAAGCCCTATCGTGAACAAGTACGTCCCAACATGGCCACGGTCGCTCAGCGACTCAATCAGGCAGGAGCTGTCATGTTGGCGAAACTGTCGGTTGGAACCTACGCGATGGGCGATGTTTGGTACGATGCAACAACGAAGAATCCATGGAACATTGCTCAGGGAAGCTCTGGATCGTCGGCGGGTAGTGCTTCCGCCGTTGCTGCTGGCTTGTGTGCATTTGCAATTGGTAGCGAAACGCTGGGCAGTATTGTCTCCCCGACACGACGCTGCCGTGTGGTTGGTTTGCGCCCTACTTTTGGACGAGTCAGTCGATTTGGGTGCATGCCGCTGTCTTGGACGATGGACAAGATTGGCCCCCTCGCGAGGTACGCGACGGATTGTGGGATCGTTCTAAGTGCCATCCAAGGCACGGACGGCAAAGACCCCACGGTCGTCGAAAGACCATTCGATCGAATCGAGCAATTGGACATCAAAAAACTTAGGATTGGTTTCGTCCCGAACCAGCTTTCTCAAAGTGAATCCATGGTGCTAGAGAGACTAAAGCAGTCGGGTGCAGAGATTGTGTCCTTCGAGTATCCCAACACGCTTCCTCAGGAGTCGCTTCTTGCTGGCCTGGATGTAGAATCCGCATCCGTTTTTGATTCGCTATTTCGAAACGCTCAATCCGAAGAAGACTTCGGTCTTTGGGGCGACTCGTTCAGAAAATCCCAATTCGTTCGAGGCATTCATTATGTTCAAAGCCTTCGGGCGAGAACCCTGCTCATTCAAGAAACCGAACGTATCTTGCGAACGATGGATGTCGTGCTTGGGGGCGATGATCTACTTCGGGCGAATCTAACGGGGCATCCGAGCATGATCATTCGATGCGGAACTCAAAGCCTTGACGTTCGATCTCGATCGGAAAATGACAAAAATGAAAAATCCGATACCCCGCCTCGATTTGGCCCGAGGACGATCAAGCTCACAACCAAGTTCTTCGGGGACGCTATGTTAGTTGCCGTGGGCAAAACTATAGAAGCGATGATGCCTCCCGAGCCCATTTTGCCACCCCAGTTTGCGGAATAGTTGCATCACAAGGAAAAAGAGTCATCACGAACAGGTGCTGCCTTAATTGTCAGCGGCCGCGTTTGAATTCTTCAGTTTCGAAACGAATCCCTTGAGGCCCTGAGGAGCTCGCACCGTGGGCTCAGCCGGAATCGAAATGGTTTCCGTACGGGTCTTTGGCACTGGAGGTGTTTCGTTCGTTGGAGGTACTTGGATCGCTGGCCTCTGGACCGCGATCGACTGGACAGGTTCCTCCGATGCAAAATTCGCCCATCGATTTTTGGAAACGCGACTTTGAGGGGAGGCTTTCTTCAGCTTCTCGAAAGGGACATTCAAAGGTCTAGTTGCTTCAACCTTTTCGGAATCGTTGGCGGAATTGCGTCCTTTTTCGGGCTCAGGAATTGAAACTCGTCGAAGTGCGCCAACTTGTTGGAGAGGTTCAAAAATGGGTGCAACAGGCACCAATGCTGCTCTTGCAGGTTCCACTTGCGACTCTGGCTCGTTCGCTGCTTCCACCACCGCTTCTGCTTGGATGCTCTGCACTTCGACTACCGAGGCGGATGGTTGGCTGCGTTGCGGCGTTTTGGTTTGTCCAGCCTTCTTGCTCTTTTTGCTTTTCGATTTTTTTCCTGACGGACGCTTCTCCTTGGACGGAACATTGTCGGCTTTCCAATCTTCTGAGACGACGCTTGATCCCTCGGTTGATTTTGCACCGGAAACTTTGGACGGAACAGGCCTTTGGAAGGTCCGCAGAATCCACAGCATCGCCACGACGGCAAGCGCAGTTACAACCAGCCACCAAAAACTGTTGCTAAACAAAAAGCCACCTGGTGCGGCGATATCAGGTGCAAGGGGACTCAATTCGGTTTGTGCAAAAATCATCGGAAAAATGAAGGAAAGCGGGATAGGGTAAGGCCAGTGTGGAGACGGAATCAACCGCAGGAAGATATCCCACGGATCCCGTTCAATGATAACCTAAGGCGAGAGTCCTGTGGCTGATCGGTAAAGATCCTGCACAATATCTGGCCATGTGGCTTCGACGACACTTATCGGGTTTTGCCGATTTCCCGTTTCCCAGAACTTACCGTTAGCTTGTCACTGCATTTAAGGTTCTTTCGATGTGTAGCTGAGTCGGCTTGTCTTCGTCTTTCGTGCAGACAGCTTCGCCGGCTTCGACCATCAATTCGTGAAGATCGGCTAATAACCGTTGGTCCAACTCGCTGAAATAGGCATCCTCTCGAAGCTTACCGACGCGCGATGTAGTCTGGGACATTTCAGATTTTCTCCGGGGAAATGTGCGTTTTGAGACAAAGACAGAAGCGGAAAGGTGGATCAACTAAAGGTGAAAGTCCACACTGCAACTTAGAATGACATTGATCGGGAAACCTGAATTTCACAAAAAAGTTAGCTGAACCGGGAAATCGCCAAAGACAGATAGGATGGTGGGGCGAAGTTTAACGGTTGTCGCGATTCGTCAGGCAGTTGCTAAACAAAAAAATCTTCAACACAGACAGAATAGGTTCTTCGCCGATTTGAGTGGGTGGCTAGGAACCGCTGATTCTGACCTTAGGCAGTCCATCGCCAGATAAAATTGGTTTTCCTGTTGCGGGTTAGTCGGTTCATTTTAAAATCAGCAATCTTTTTTTTCTGCTTTCCGCGCCGGGAATCAATCGATTGCTCAATCCATTTCCTGACGAACCGAACGCTAATCAGCCTGACTCCGGTGCTTGGAAACGAATGGCCCTGGCGGGGTGGGAGCGATTCGGAACCAGACATATCTTTCTTTGGATGTTCAGTCTTGCTGCTTCGACGTTCGTCTTTCAGTGTTTAAAGGCATTTGAAAACAGTCTTCATGGGGCCGCTTGGGAAAGGAATGACGGATTCTCCGCTAACTCCGTCCCATCGACTCTTGTGGCTATGTCCGCAGGAACCATTCTGGGTCTGGCGCTTCCGGTTATTTTGACGGGGCCCAAAGGGAGCTTTTTTCTAGACCATCCCGCTCGAGTCCTGTTCACTCTGTTCGCGTCACTTACCTTGCTCGATTTAGTGGCCAGATGCCTCAGTAGCAGCATGTCGTCCGTCCTTGGAACGATGAATGAACTCGCGATCGCAGCAGGAATAATTGCAACCGGTTTTATTTGGTCGGTGTATGCGCTGGTTCGACCGCGAATCGGTTGGATCTGGCGATTCGCAATGCTATTGTGTTGTTTGGCATTAGCAAACGACTTCGCGTATCTATGCCAAGTCATTAGCGCTTCAAACGCAGTTGGCGGTCGATTAATGCCCTACGTTCAAGCCCCCCAGTTATACGCAATCGTCTCCGTTGGTGGCTCCATTGCAATCGCAATCGCCATTCTTGTTGCAGGCACCGTTGAGATCTTGTTTGGGAAATTCCGGGACTGGCGCGTATGGCTTGCGACCCTTGTTCTGCCTGTGTGCTTGATCTTCAGCCAGTCCCCGTCTGTTTTTGAGCTTTTACGAAGCTATCAGATCGATTTTCAAAGGCAAAACACAATTTCTTTCGCGGGCAACCAGCCACTGCGACAACCCATTTAATCGTCGCATTCATACGATGCGACCTGGGATTCTTCGGGTTCTGGAACAGTTCAGATATATATCCAAGAATAAAAACCTAGGCTTCAACGCATTCTCGCCCAATGAAACTCATACAAATTTGAATCCAGAACGCTATGAACGGTTATTTTCGAACAAAAGGATGGCAGGAACATTTTGATTTTCTGGCCGCTGCATCTTGGTGTAGTTTCGGACTGCTACTGACAACGCAACTGTGCATTATCGATCTGGATTGGATTCCAAATATGTGGTCTATAAGCATTATCGGCTTAGCATCTTGTTTAGCCTTGTCCGAACTACGACACAGACGCGCCCAAGCCAAAATGGATTTGCTTCGTGCAGAATCCACCACCGATCCATTAACGGGAGCGGGGAACCGTCGTTGGCTTGATATTGAAATGAAGCAACGGCTCGCGCAACTTCGACGGCAAGAGTCACCGTTTTCAGTGCTAATGTTGGATATAGACCACTTCAAGAGAATTAACGACACTTGGGGACACGATGCTGGCGATATCGTTCTGGCGGCTGTTGCAAAAGAGATTCGCCACACGCTTCGTGACATGGACGTGCTTTGCAGAACAGGCGGAGAGGAATTCATTGCGATACTTCCGGGCACCAACGTCGAAGCAGCGGCTGCAGCAGCCGAAAGGATTCGAAGTGCGATCGAAGAACTACTCGTCCGTTTTCAAAATCGAACCCTTGCGGTAACCATCAGCATAGGCGTGACCGAAGGTACCCCAACTGATGAGACTTCGGAGATAATCAAACGGGCTGACGATGCGGTTTACGCTGCAAAGCGAGTCGGTAGGAACCGTAGCCTTGTTAAGACAACATTCGCCGAGAACTGCATTGATGCTCAAACCCAAATTTCCTTAGAACAGTTGCCTCCCGATTTGCCGACCTCTACTTGATCGAGCCCAAAATAAAAAAGGGAAGGTCGTTTCGACTTTCCCTTGGATCTTAGATTTACTTGCCTAAGCAGGTTGGCTTAGTACCGCTCGCGTCGACCACCGCCGCCGCCGCCGCCGTATCCACCGCCGCCGCCGCCACCGCCGTATCCGCCGCCGCCACCGTATCCACCGCCATCGCCACCGCGATCACCGCCTCGATCACCGCCTCGATCACGTCTGCCGCCGCCGCCGCCGTATCCGCCGCCGCCACCGTATCCGCCGCCGCCACCACCTCCGCCGCCGTAGCCGCCGCCGCCAGCTGGACGCTCTTCACGTGGTCGAGCTTCATTGCAGGAAATCCTTCGTCCGCTGATTTCCTGTTCATTCAATCCTTCTACAGCAGCCTTCGCTTCGTCCGCGCTTGGCATTTCAACGAATGCGAAGCCTCGCGAACGACCGGTTTCACGGTCGACAATAATGCTAACCTTACTCACTTGCCCGAAGCGTGAAAACGCTTGCCGAATCTCATCTTCCGTAGCACGAAACGATAGATTCCCCACATAAATATTCGTCACTGAACCAAACCCTCTTACAACGAGCCACGCAATCGGAAGTCACACGCATGATTCCAATTCACGCAACTCAAAAACCTGTGAGCATACCCCTCAAGAAACACAATCCAACCACCAGACTGGACCATCCTTGCGAAAACAGCTCCTTATAAAAAACCAAGAAACGACAACCATTCTTCCACACCACGGAACTTCCACAGAAACCCAGCGATCGATTGAGGTTGGCAAACCTTGGCGACAACGAACCGATTATCGGACGCCCAGATTCCCAAGTCAACGGAGAATCAATCGAAATCCCTGAGGCAAATGGAATCTGTGGTGTCCTTCATTCGATCAACGTTTGTTTTTTTGTCGCAACTTCGAAAAAAGGATTAAAACCACGACAAACAGGATTGCAAAAGGGACAAAGCAGCACATCAACCCTGCAATTACTGAGAGAATCGTACCAGAGCCAACGGGTTGCGGTTCCCCCCAAAGCGATGGCCATGCACGTTCTTGTATTGGCGCATTATTGGGCTTGGACAGCTCAACCAAAACCTCTTCCACCATGGAATCTTCGATACCTTCCAGCAAAGCATATTCGTCATCGCTGCTGGGCTGGCTGGGATCGGCTCGCTCCGCAAACACTTCTTGCAAAGCTTTATCGAGCGCCGCATCATCGTCAGCTCGGCGATAACTGTGCACGCGATTCGCCAGCGAATGGTCCTGTCTCATGTCGACCCCAATCGCGTCAACAATCAACCCTCGCGATAGGATATCTGGAAGATATGCATTGAGCAGTCGTGCGTCATTAGCTTCTCCGTCGGTCACAATCAGCAAACGATAGGTACCATACTTTTGTTTGTCTCTCAATTGAAGCAATGCATCCGCCCCATCCTTCATCCTTTCCCCCAACGGTGTCCCACCCCTAGCGCTCAAGGATTCTACTTTTCGGATAGCTTGCTGTGGCGAGAGCGGCTCCAAAGGAACCGCCCAGCGTTCCGCGGAATATGCTCCATTGAGCAACAATACCCCAAGCTTGGTATCAGGGCCAAATTGCTTCAGCACTTTGACCAACGCGTTCTTGGCCGTCTCTATCCGGCTCTTGCCGTTGCTCATCCCTTCGCTCATCGACCCTGAATCGTCCAGCACAATCACAACGTTCTCTTGCGAAAACACGGCGGGCGAAAAAAACGCGAGCCCTAAGAGTCCCCCTAGAAATACTGCTGTCGAGAGACAGTTCGATAGAATCTTATCCATGCGAAGTTTTCTTTCTGAAAGTGAGCCAACGACCGCAACGAGCCTAGAAATTGAAATCGCTTGGAGCCAACGCTTCAGGGTTGACCTTTACGATTCGAAACTCCACTCGCATGTTTTCCTTCGCCTCTTCTAGGTTCCGTGGCTTTGGAATCACGGGCTCCATCACACCGGCACCCACTGGCACAATTTGCGACAGATCAAGATTCATTTCCGAATCTTTCGCGTAACGCTTGAGTTCAGCAAACACCGCATCCGCTCGGGATTTGGAGAGACTCAACGCAGCTTGCATCGTCACACTTGGGTCCGGGTTCCCCCCGCCGAACGCCCCCCCCTTAATCAGTTCGATTACCTCTTTGGTTCGACTCAGGTCCAGCGGTTTTCCATTGACGAAGTATCGATAGTTTCCAGGAGTACCAGTCTGTTGGATCACCTTTTTCTCCATACCGCTTTTGACCAAATCAAGAATCGTTCGCGTCGGATCCGAATGCCCGCGAATGATTACCCGTGCGTTACCAAACTTGCTTGCCTCACGCAGTGCTCTCGCAAAATCCGAACCGTAACGGTCTGCTGAAAAATCCTTTTGATCCGGTTCGAAGTTGATCGTGAAGCTTACGATGGTGCTTGAATCCAGATTCTCGCCCAAGAACATGTCGGTCCCTTCCGCTGAAGGATCTTTGGTAAAAGCCTCACGGGTTGTTGGCATCGCATATTCGATCCCAGCTATTTTTGCGATTTCCCTGTAACCAGATTCCTTAAAGGCGTTAGGGTCGTAGCCATTTCGACCTTCGCTATATCCCCAGCCCGTTGCCAAGTCGACCGACTCGCTCATCTTCGCATTGAAGCCACTTAGGTTCTTCTCGTCTAAGAAAAAAGCCAGCTGGCCGGCTAAGCCGACAAACGAGCAGTCGAGCAACAGACCATGCGCATCCTCTTCCAAAGTTGGAATCGTTTCCTTGCCGAAAATTCGCTGCGACGTTGTCAGAATCTGTTCGTAATCTTTGGCTAGTTTCTTCGTTTCTTCAAATCCCTTTCGCATCGCTACCAATTGCTCCGTCGCCTTCAATTGGTTGGCCACAAACTTCTTGACCCAGTCTTGATTCGCGTCATACCAGTCACGACGAACTGCATAAACGTCCGCAATCGAGCGGCTCATTTGAGCGGTGCTATTGACCACGTGAGCACCCGCAACCGTTCCCTCCGCCCCGCTCCCTTCTTGATTAAGCCCAGTGCTAAGCCCCATCATGTCAGGTGTAATCACACAACACGCGTCAATCGATGGGTCGTTGCGAAAAACGTCCGCAGGCCCATTGGCTCCCGTAATGTCTTTCGTCCACACAATTTCAACATCTGCCTTCTTCAAGTTGGCCGCCGTTAAGGAATCGTAGAGCAATCCAACGTGTGGACCGCCTTGTTGGCAGGCGATCTTCTTCCCTTTTAAATCATTCAAGCTGCGAATCCCTTTCCGAGCGACAATGTGATCTCCAGCGCTCCAAGACAACTGAAGGATCACCACTGGTTTGGTTCGCGGGTCCGAACCAACCACTTCACCCGCCAAACCCAGCATGTGCATTGTCCCTCGCAGAAACGGCGTTTTACCTTCCATATAGTTTCGAACTTGGGCTACGAAATCGTCGCCAGGTGTTAACTGAACATCGAGCCCTGCTGTTTGAAAAAGAGAGCCTGGCTTGGTCTTCAAATCCCCGTTGGCCAAAAAGGTCGCAACATCCCCACCCCAAAGAATGTAGGGAACTTGAACCGAGTTCGCTTTCTCGACGTTACCCACCCGAACGTTTCCGACCAAATCTTTAAAGCGTTCCTGGCCTGGCAAGCTAGCGACAGTGCAAAAAAGACTACAGAAGATCGCAAAGGCAGCACATAAGTATCTATTGTGATTTAGCATGATTCGTGAGTGGCTGAATTAAAGTTGGAACGAAAGCGACAAGCGAGCCATCTCGCTCGAACGTTGAAAGACTGTCTTACCGAATGCCTTGCATTTCTAACAGGCGAATTTCCTCTTCCATCTGGGCGCGATCTTGGTCGGAAATATTCGGGTCGGGCATTAGCGACCGACGCGTGCAGTTGACCAACGCTTGCAAGGTTTGATACCTACGAGTCTGCTTGATGGCGGGTTGCATAAAATCTCGAATGGTTGCTTTCAGCTCGTCTTGCGTGGTGGGCGGAATGGCTTTCAGCTGACTTCGAAGTGCAGCATACCCGGCCGAGGAAAAATCCTCCTCAAGCCCTTCTTGATCTAGCCAATCGACCAAAGCATCGTCCCCCAATTGAGTCGGTTTGATCATCCAGCGTATAAAGTCCTTGCGATCCTCACCGATCGGATCGAGGATCGGAATAATCAAGTCTCCAACTCGACCAGGCCGACGAATGTCGGGCGACAACAAGTGAATTCGCGCGGTCATCAACAGCCAAACCACTTTGCCTCTCAGCTTGGGATCGCTCATCATCCCCTGAATCTTACCGGTCAAACGACGCTCTGTTTCGTGAGCCCCCTCGCCAACTCCGCCAAATTGAGTGTCCGCTTCGTCCACAAAAATCACGACTTGTTCTAACGCTTCGAGAACTCGCTTCAGCCGCTCAAAGATAACATCTGTCTGTCCAAACCATTGACTGCGGATGTTCTTCAACACCAAGACAGGCCGATCCAGTTCGGCCGCAACCGCCTCAAAAATAAACGTCTTGCCCCCACCAATCGGACCCGCAATCGCTGCGCCGGGCAACGCCCGATCGTCCGGTAGCTTCATTCTTGGAATGAGGTACGTGTGCAAGAAATCCTTGAGTTTCGAAAATCCGATGACATCCTTCAGCGACTGAGTTGGCTTCTTGAACTCAATCACATCTTCACCCAACTGCGACTGAATGAACTGTTCAACTTGATAGGTGGTGTCTTGACGATCAATTGGCTTTTGCGAATAGTCCGCCGCCAGCAACAATTGCCGCATCGCGTGTAAACTTAAACCGGCCGTCGCTTCCGCTACCGTATCAATCGGCTGAGCAATACCGCGATTGCCAGCCATGCTTGCGTGCCACTGAATAAAGTGCTTTCGAGAAGCCAAATCGGGGGCTGCCACGTCCACCGACAAGACTTGAGGAAGCCGAGCAATTCTCGGATGAATCAAACTGCGTGATTCTGCAAACAAAAGCACGGTATCCTTGCCACCAAAGAAGCTCGGATCGCCAAACCAGTCCGTGACGATCGCGACTCGCCGAACCTGAGCGTCGTTCATGCGTGCAACGTCTCCATCCCCCGCCGGAAGCAGCATATCCGCTCCCTCGATCATGATCAGCAGATTTTCCTTCAAGCAAGTCCGCGAACAAATGGTCAATTGACGAAGAAACTCAAGAGCTTGCGTGGCATTACCAATCGCATCTCGCATGTATTGATCAAACTCGCGCCGCCGAAGATCAAACTTGCTACCATCATTCAGCACTTCCCGCATCGGAACCGCATCCACCGATATGCCGTTCTTCCAAGCCGCCCACGCCTCTCGCAGTTTGTTGCGATCTTCGTCGGAAACTCGCACTGGACCATTCAGCTCGTAAACGACTTGAATGAGTCCCGCAACTTGTGTTTTCGACTGAACAAAGGGAAGCAGCGGCACATATTGCTTGCCATCAAAGTAAAGATCATAGATATTCCCCGACACCACAATGGATCGAGCCTGGCCGGAATTAATGATCTTCGCAAGGTTGGCAAAAAAGGGATAAGACGCGGCGGGCAAATCACCGGTTGGAAGCTGGACAGATACTGAACTCATGATTGGGCAATCGACGTCGACAAACGAAACTTAAAAAATCACGGCCCAACGATTGTAGCCGATTTGCAGCGTGTCACCGAGGACGAGAACGAGTTTAAGTTGAAGTTGAAGTTGAAGCTGAAAGGCAAACCAGAACGTTCAGCCGAGAAACGACGGCTAGCGACCTACGTGAAATCGCGACCAGAAAGGATTCAGATGGTCGCGAATTTCATCAAAAATCAGTCAGCTAAAGTCAATCCATAAAATCATTTCGGGAGCTTATCTAAAATGGCCTTTACCTTGTCAGGCTGATTCGGGATTTTGCCAGCGAGCTCATTCGCAACTGCAACGGCCTCCGCCTTGATGTCCTCCGACGCTGCAAACATTACTGCCAACTGCAACATTTCCAGGCTCGGATTGCGTTTCAGAACGTCAAGCACCAGCTTCTTTTCTTCAGGCTGTCGAGCGATTTTCATGGCGGATTCCGCCATCGATACGCGTTGCTGCAAAGGCATATCGAACTGCCGAGCAATTCGAAGATACGCTTTAACCGCTCGGACTCGGTATTTATCATCGGGCATTTTCTCCGACAAAGAATACAGCATCGGTGCCGCATCCATGGTCATCCAATTGCCCAGAACCTTCGTGGCGGAATCCTTAGAGGCTTCTTCGCTGCTCAACGCAGCCTCACCCACGGTTGCGAGCGCTTTGGTCCCACCTACCGCCCCTAGGATTTCGATCAACTTTGCCTTAAGACCCGCTTTCTTGATCTGAGTCAACGCGGCCGCCAATTCGTTTGCGCATGCTTCGCGGTCGGGCATGCGAATCGCCGCCGTCTTCAGCGAAGACGCAGCGACATCCTGATCTGCAGCATATTTTGGTGACAAAAACTGATTGACCAGGACCGACAGTTTGCTTTCTGGCAAGGTGTCGCCGAGCGCCACAAATGCAGCATTTCGAACATCCCCGTCTGCATCATTCAATGCCTTGACCATCCCGTCGCTCGCCGGCACACCTCGCGCCCCCAGAGCTCGAATCAGCACAACAAGCACGGACCCATTGGCACCTTCCATCCGCTTTGCAAGTTCACTGTCGACTCGAGAGTCCGATATCTTCGAAAGTGCTTCAACTACGGTATCCTTCAGTTCCGCGTCTGCTCCTTTGCAAGCATCCAACAATGGGGTCACGCATTCGACATCTCCAACCAACCCCAATGATTTAAGTGCCGTCAGCCGAACAGGTTTCGACTCGGCCGCAACAGCCTTCATAATCGCTTGGACATCGACCGTAGCAGGTCTGTCCGCCATCGCGACAAGAATCAAAGCCGCTCGATCAGCCGGCGCTTTGGAAAGTTCGCTTGCCAACGCTTGATCGACTTCGCGTCCTTCAAGCTCGCGCGCGACGCTCAGTCCCAGCTGGAACCGAAAGTACTCGGGGGCACGCAGTTCTTCTAACAGCAGTGGAATACCGGCTGTTTTTCGGCTGAGAATCGCACCGCGAGTTGCTTCGACAATTCGCTGCTGAGGCACCTTGGCACTGCGCACACCATCGTAAATGTCCTTGGCATAATCTAATTTCCCTTGCATCATGCTTGCTTCGGCGCTCAAGACTAAGCCCTCGGCTACCGCGGAGCGTACTTCATCCCCAACCTTCGCCATCGATTTCTTAAGCACTTCCGTGGAAGTCTCGTTTCCAAGACGGCCCAAGGCAACGGCGGCAGCGGACGCAACCCCCGCATCCGAATCCGTTACGTACTTGGCAAGCACTTCGACGGAATCCACGTCCCGGCGAACGCCAATCGAATTAAGGACCCCGATCAGCAGTCGGCCCTTCACCGAGTTAGCTGCCTCGCGCAGCACTTGGCTCGACTCTTTTCCAGGAATTGCTTCCAACGTAATTCTCGCCCAAGACGAAAGCTGCTCGTCCCGAAGCAACTTACCAACATCGGTAACGCATTTTTCGGAACCGTAAATTGCAAGACGCTTGCAAGCCATCGCTTTATCTGCAGCAGCCCCGTCCGATTTTAAAATAGAAATCAGTTCAGATTCGCTGGTGATGGTTGTGACTTGAGCAACCGCCCAAGAAGAACATAGGAATAAAGATGCTAAAACGAGGCTCGGGAAACGAAAGGTATTTTTGAGTTTCATAGGTATGGATTCCAGCCGATTGCGAAGTGGTAGAGAGGATGACACTAGGGTGAAAGCAAGTGCTACAACCGCCACGGTTCTCGCAACGCTTCCGATCGCAAACGATTTGCCTCAGCATCGTCGATGAAAGAATGAGTCGCGTTGTCGAAGTTCACTTTTCGATTCAGGAACAAGGCAATGTTGGCTGCGTGGCATGCTATATGCGCGTTGCACGCAGCTTGGGCGTTACCCTTCGGCTTGCCTCGCGTTTTGACACAATCCAAGAAATCACGCACATGGAAAGTCGCCGGGTAGTCCCCAATCTCTTCGACCTTTCGCCCCGCGAGCAGCGCTGGGGAGCTTAGCACCATCTTGCCACTGTCACCAGCTTCCACCCAACCCGTTTCCCCTTCGAAGCGAACAGGACAAGAGCCTAGCGGAATCCAATTCTTTTCACGGAAAACCAGTTCGATGCCACTTTCGTACTTGGCAACAATTTCCCCGTCGACGGGCGGATTGTACTCAACCGGTGGCGCGCAATCGTCCACGGCCCATTGGCAAAGATCCACACAGTGCGACCCCCATTCCAACACTCCACCACCGACAAGCCCACCTCCCTTTTCAAACTCGAAGCCATTCATCCACGTGGGATGGTACGGTCGCCAAGCAGCAGGCCCTAAATAAGTATCCCAGTCAACGACATCGACAGCAGGTTCCGGTTCCCCAGGCAACCATCCGCTGGAGAAAGCTCGCATGCCGGCAGGGTGAGCGTACACTCGCTTTAGCTTACCGAGCTTGCCCGTGCGAGCCAAATAACATGCGAATGCGAAATGAGGTAGATTCCGGCGCTGCGTCCCGACTTGGAAGACTCGAGCTGTCCGGCGGATGGTGTCCGCCAAGATCAAGCTTTGCTCAATATTCTTCGTGCACGGTTTTTCGCAATAGATATCCTTGCCAGCCTTGGCAGCATACATGGACATGGTGCAATGCCAATTAGGGCCCGTCGCAATCAACACGGCATCGATGTAGCTTTTGTCGAGCAGCTCGCGGTAGTCGCGGAACATATCGCAGTTTTGATTGCCGTACAGTTCATCGACTCGCTTCTTCACTAAGACGCGTCGGGTTTCCTTCACGTCGCAGACCGCAGCGAACTGCACATCTTTTTGCTCGAGAAAGCAACCAAGGTCATAGAGACCTCGATTCCCAATCCCAATTCCACCCACAACAATCCGCTCACTAGGAGGCGTTGCACCATCCCGGCCAATCGCGGACGAAGGAATAATGGTGGGTGCGATCGCCGCAGCAGCGCCAGTTGCAACCGATGTTTTTAAGAACTGACGCCGAGGTACCGAGTGCTTTTTAGTCATGATTCGTCCAGAGAGAGGAAAGAAACCATACGCCTGATTCCGCCCTGAGAGCAGCCAACCAGCCCAATTAGCATAGAGTGCAACTGCGCCACAAACAAGCAGCCTTCTCGGAAGCACTGCCAGGACGTCTGGACAGAAATATCAGGGGCCGAAATGCCTGCAATTAGCAAGCATCATCGTTTTTTGGATAAGAACTGGAGCTGCTGGTACATCATTCGGATTAATTTCGGCTCCAAATGGCAACGCTCGGCAGCTCGAAGCGCATTCCCATAAATCGCTTCGACCTCGATCACACGCCCAGCCAAGAAATCTAGCCGCATGCTGCTGTCATAGGGTACCATTTCGTCGGTGTGCTCCATCATGTATTCGACGAACGTGGGCTCGATAAAATGTCCGCAATCGCAGGCTGTTTGCCGTACTTCCTGGATAATCGATTTTGCCAAGGCACGCGCATCGGGGTCCTTCATGATCTTGTCGGTGCTTGAATTCAGAATGACCGACAACCCGTTGAAAGGAATGTTCCACATGAGCTTGCGCCATCGAGCCCATGTCAGTGATCTGGTTGTTTCGCATTCGATGCCAGTAGCCCGAAACATATCACGAACGGCGTCAAGCCTCACCATGGACGGACCTTGCTCCGAATCGTCAAGTCCCTGAAACGGCCCCATGAGAATCTTGCCGTAATCCAGGTGTCGGATGTGCCCAGGCCCAACTTTATTGGAGCATAGAAAACAACACCCACCGGCTACCTTTCCAGGCCCCACGGCCTCGCGCGCAGATTGCTCCACATGCAAGCCGTTTTGCAGCACCAAGACCATCGATTCCGCATGCATCAAGGGAGGTAACAAACTGGGCAACAGATGATTCTGAGTACTCTTTAAGGCAAGAATGACCACATCGCATTTTGGCATGGAAGCGACGTTCGGATGAGCGTGCACCTGCGGCAAATGGAAATTCCCCAGTTTGCTGTCGACTCGCAATCCATTTGCTTTCACCAATTCATAATCGGAGTTCAAAAGGAAATGAACCTCCTGCCCCGACTTGGCTAACAAACCACCGTAAAATCCCCCGAGAGCTCCTGTACCTACGATAGCGAATGTGGTCATGTCAGATGCTTGCTGATGTTTGCGGTCAATGTGAACGGTCAATAAGAACAATGAGTTAGATTGCGAGAGAAAATGCCAATCTTATCTGAAATGCCAGTCCTACCTGAAATGCCAGTCCTACCTGAAATGCCAGTCCTACCTGAAATGCCAGTCCTACGATCGTCGAACGACCGTGCGGCCTGAAGGCCGTTGGATGAGACCTCGCATTTCCAAGACACTTAAGGTGCTTAAAACACGGGGAACAGGCAGGTTCGACTTCACGATCACTTGGTCGATATCGGTGGGCGAGCTGTCAATCGCTTGAAGCACGCACTGCTCGATTTCGTTTAATTGCAATTCCACAGGATGGTGCACGATCTTTTCCTCGCTCAGCTTGGCCCTCTCCACCAATGGCCCAAGATGCTCAATGACATCTTCGGCGTCTTGAATGAGAATCGCACCATCACGAATCAGCTGGTTGCATCCACGGGACATACGCGAGTTGGCTTGCCCAGGAACTGCAAACAAATCTCGACCTTGATCCCCAGCATGCCTGGCCGTTATCAACGACCCCGACCGCTCTGCCGCTTCCACGACAATCACACCAAGGCTAAGCCCACTAATAATCCGGTTGCGTTGAGGGAAAACACCTGCCTTGGGTTTTGCAAATGGGTGCGTTTCACTGACAAGTGCCCCATGCTCCACAATTTTTTTGGCAAGTTCCGCATGCTCAGGTGGGTAGATATCGGTGACACTGCTTCCTAAAACCGCGATCGTCCGCCCTGAAACATCCAATGCTCCTTGGTGCGAAACCGCATCGATCCCTCGGGCTAAACCACTGACAATGGTGATCCCATAGCGAGCCAAGGTTTTCGATAATCGCTCTGCCATCGTACGCCCGTAATGCGTGCAATGCCTGGTTCCAACCATACCGATGGAAAGCTGGTCCGATGGCTGGAAATGCCCCTTAACAAAAAGAAGCACCGGAGGGTCCGCGAGCTCGGTCAGCAAACGCGGAAAGTCTGAATCCCCGGCGATCAAAATTCGAACATCATTGTCCTGGCAATGCTGTGCGACCCGATCGGCAAGGTCACTGCTCGACGCGTCTCGTATCAAACTTGACAACTTGGGCCCAACACGCGGAACTTTACCCAACTGTGCCAGCGTTGCCCCCAAAACATTCGTCGCCGAACCAAAGTGAGCAAACAAAGCAGCCAGGGTGCGAGGTCCAACCCCATTGACCAACGCCAACTGCAGGAAGGCTTGCCGGTCCTCTGTGGCTACAGTACGAATTGCGGGTGCCTCGGTTTCCAAGTCCGAATCATCATCGCAAAAATCAGTCTTTTCGTTTTCGATTTCTTCAAAGCCATCCATCGACGGATTCATGTCGAAGAGGAAGCCTGGTTCTTCCTGCCGGTTGGATATTTCCATGAGATAGCTTCTAGATTTTTTGGCGATGTCTAAATGAAAAAAACCGATGGGTTGCAGCCTTTTAGTGAGGTCGAGAAGTTCCATACATACAAGACCAGAACTGCGCAATTGCCTTTGCACCAGAGACGAAATAACGCCCGTCATGCTGCCCCGTTAGAAATCGAATAGCATCCATAGGCGGTGCTCGGTCAAGAACCAAAATAGGACATCCCTGATTCTGAGCGCCAACCAATTCAATAATCGCCTGCCGCGGACGCTCAAAATCGACGTACCGAACATCGATCGAGTGTCGAATCTTCGGAAAATAGGACAAGACACCGCTGATGTTCGCACAATCGGGACAAAAATAGGGCAATCCGTCGCCATCTCGAAAGTCTTCTTTCAGCAAAAACAGGGTTGGCCTCCCCATGGATTCATTCCTATTCCAGTTCTGAAGTTATTAAAAACGCGTCAGCCATCTCCGCAGACTTTATATCAAATGGATTTGGGTTCAGGTAGCGAAACTCGCCCGGAGCCTGAAACTCCGATAGCTTTTCTACGAGGATTGCGTTTTCAGCAGTGTCGCTAAACGCCGAGCCGAATTTGCGACCTGAACCGCAGACGCTAGCCGCGATACGCATTTTTCCAGGAATTCTTATCGCGGCTAGCGCCTGCGGCTCAAGGTGCAGACGGAGTCTCGTTATCAAAAACGGAAAGGCAAACCAACTTCTTGCGTGGGATATCGGGCTATAATGAATTGCGTATTTTGGTTTGCTATGGAAATGCAACAAGCCGTCGGTCAATCATAGTAACCAATCAAGTTTGCCTGGTTCTTGCAAAAGCAAACACTTTTGCGAGCCGGAAAGTATTACAATTTGTTTTTCGATTTGTTCATCCAAACAAGTAGCATCCCCCTAGGAAGCCCCAGAAAGCCATCCGTGTCCGAGCCACTCACTCCCACCGGCCCATTCGCTCCAAGACAAGGCGCCAACGTGACCATCAGCCTTTGGATGTTGCTGTTTTCGATGGTTGTTTTTGCTGGCATCTCTTTGGCGATTGCACTCGCCTCGCGAGTCCCATTAATCTCCAACGGAATCAATGACATTTTTGGTCTGCCGCAGACTGCGAAGTCGGACAAACCCGACCGCACAACTCATCTACTCTTTTTGTTGTTTTGCTACAGTTCACCTCTGTTGTTTGCTATGTGGATCAGCATCCTGCATGGGCTTGCCTCGCGATGGCAACAGTACCGACAATCTGCAAGCGTAGAAAACGATTCAACGAACCCATTTTCCTAACTCGATACGAGCAGGACATGCATCCATGGAAGCAACGAGAACTCAAGAGGCGATCGAGCGGCATTTGGGAATATCCATTCACCAAGATCCCATCCATCATTACGATTTGCTAGGCATCTCCCCCGATGCAAGTTCGACGGATATCAAGATCGCGCTCAAGGCTGCAGCCACAAGATGGAATGCGTCCGACCGAAAGTCGAATCCCGAATCAGCACTGCTGGTCGCCAATTTGCTCAAGCAAGCTCAGTCGGATTTGTTGGACCAGAATTCGCGAGCCAAGTACGATCAATCGATTTTGGCTCTGACCGCTGCCACAACACTCCCTAGCCATGGAACCATCGATTTGTTTCGGGGCTTCGAGCCTGCCGAAACTCCGGATTCCAATCATGCTAGCACCAATTTGTTGTCCTTCGGCCAACCTGAAGAACGATGGAAGGAACTAAAGCATTTCATTCCGCAGCTTACCGACTCCTCAGCGGAAGACAATTTTCTAGCACAGGCCCGTAGCTCTTTCGTCCCCCCCTCCTTTCCCTCTGCGCTAGCCCCCCCAGGCCACCGCCTAAATTCCAACGGCACTCAACCGACGAAGTCCAAGGAATTGCTGCGTATCGAGCAGCTTCAACGAGCCCGCAAAATCAAAAACAGGCTTTATCTGTCGGGTATCTTTGCGGTCGCCTTTCTTTTCCTTGCGTTCGCTGGTGCCAAATTTTGGTGGAATCGACAGCAAGTGCTCCGCAATGCAGAACTAGCCAAAGCTAATATCGATCCTGTAAGTTCCGGCCTAAAGGCAATCGCCAACAACGCGGATCCCGTGCTTGATCCTGCTGCGGATCGTCAAAACACAAAGCCCAACACGGAGAAGCCCAACACGGAGAAGAATGAGCCGATTCAGTCAGGATTGCCAACTCTTTCGCAGGACTCAAATGATTCTGCCAATGCCAACTTGGGTTTGGGAATGAGTCTAGAGACGGAGACTGGGATGGGCTCAGAACCAACCACCCCAGGGATGAACATGCCACCGGCAGCACCCGAGCCAACCGCTCCGGCGCCTGCTGTGCCAACCATGGCCGAAACGCCATCCACGCCCGAAACGGCACCTATGACCGAGATGCCATCAACCGAAATGCCATCGATGGCATCTATGAAGGATTGGAACCAAGCCATGAAGGAAGCTAGAGCAGCCATTGATCAACTCGATTTCGAAAAGTTCCATAAACAAATGGAGATTGCTATTCCACTTTCCAAGACCGACGAATTGATTGCCAAACAATCGCGTTTGGACCAGCTTGGGCAACTGTACGAAATCTTTATCAATTCCATGAAGGATGCGAAAAAGAAGCTGCGAGCCACCGAGGTTCTGACTGTCGGCAAACGCAAGATTACCATTGTCGAAACCACGGAAAAGGAATTGATTATTCGCGTCGATGGCAAGAACGAAAAATACGCTTGGGACAAGATGCCGCTTGGGATCGCTCTGGCGTTGGCCGATCTAACCCTCAACGATGTAGGACCAACGGACTTGGCAGCCCGAGCCGCTTTCTGCTCGCTCTCGCCTACGAAAAATGAGCTCCATGAAAAACGTGCGAAAGAATTTTTCGAAAAATCAGTTGGAAAAGGTGAGATACGGCCGGATCTTCCCCAAGCTTTGACCGATTCGTACGAATAGCCGGCTATGGAAACGTCAATGCCGCCAATTTTGGATTCAGCCACCTCCGACGCTGACTCTGTCATATTTGCGCCTCCCGCGATTGTCCCTCCACCGCCAATGGTTCGCGACAGCTTCGACGCAAGCGGGCCGTCCACTCGTCGCGAACGGTTTCTGCGCCGGTCGCTTTCGATGGTTGCGATCCTCGGCGTGCTGGGCGGCTTGTTTTGGGCTACTTCGCCTCGTGCCCGACTTTCCAAACCGACCGAGGAGATCTCCTCTGACGTTCCAGAATCGGTGCAAACCACAGCATCCCGAATCGATGCTGCTATGCTCGCCGAAATTGAACGCCAAGAACTGGCCGTCGCACCGCCAGCGGATTGGCTCACGGTTGCACGACGCATCAGCCTTGCACTTGTTGGAAACGGACTGTCCCTGGAAGAGATTCGAGTGGTAGAACAGCTACCTGAATCCGAGCGAATTGCGTGGTGGACGGAGTATCTTTTAGAAGATCGCCGGTCAGCAGATTATCTTGCGGAACGCTGGACCCGAGCAACCGTCGGAACCAACAACGGTCCCTTCCTTGTCTTTCGAAGACGCATGTACGTGGAATGGCTTGCCGACCAATTTCAAAAGAACACACCGTTCGACCAAGTGGTTCGCGAAATCTTGGCGTCCAAGGGTTCGTGGACCGATTCGCCCGAAGTAAACTTTTTGACGGCGACACTAGACGAATCCGATAAAGGCCGCCTTGATGCTATACGGCTTGCTGGCCGAACGTCCCGTGCCTTCTTGGCTCAACGTATCGATTGTCTGCAATGCCACCAAGATTATTTGGGCAAAGTCAACTTTACTGACGAAATTGCGGATGCAGCGCCGACCAACGATAAGGATTCCACGTCTCGAACGGGCGAGCAAGCGGACTTCCATCAATTGGCCGCTTTTTTTTCGAGCGCCAAAATGGACAACCCTTTCGTTGGAATCAAGAATTCGAATGTCGATTACAAGATCAAGTACTTGAACACGGACGAGGAATCCAACGTCGCACCGACCGTTCCTTACCGCCGTGATCTAGTGCCGGAAAAGGGGGAGACTCGCGAACGATTAGCTGCCTGGATCACTCATCCTGAGAACAAAGCTTTCGCTCGAGCGACCGTGAATCGAACTTGGGCTCTTTTGTTTGGAAAGCCTTTAGTAGAACCCATCGATAGCATTCCACTGTCTGGCCCCTTTCCAGCCGGCCTTGAAATCTTGGCCGAGCAGTTCATAACAAGTGGCTTCAATATGAAGCAATTGATCAAAACAATCGTTTGCACCGAAGCGTTTCACCGTGACTCGCGAATTCCCGAGAGCTACGAAGCTAAAACCGCTTCGGACTCGAAATTGTCCGAGCTCGAAGTAGAAGAAAAGCATGAACTTGCTTGGGCGGTGTTTCCGTTGACTCAATTGCGACCCGAACAAGTTGCCGCTTCGATTCATCAGTCCGCTCGGATCAAAGCGATCGATGGCAACAGCTCCATTATCGCTAAACTTGAGCTGTTTGGCGGAGTGAACGATTTCACAAAAGCTTATGGAGATCGCGGCGACGAAGAATTCACTCCGCAAACCGTCACCATTCCCCAACGACTTCTGGTGATGAACGGCTCTTACGTTTCGGAACATGTCGACAACAATCCAATCGCGAATGCATCTTCCCGGATCGCAATGCTGGCAGGTGACGACAAACTTGCAATCGAGACAGCCTATCTGTCCGTTCTGAATCGAAAACCATCGGGCGCAGAGCTAACTGCGTTTTGCGACCGATTGCATGATACACGTGGCGACGCTCGCTCCAAAGCCGTCGGAAGTTTGTTCTGGACGCTCATCAATAGCACGGAGTTCCAATGGAATCACTAAATGAACGCGAGTATGGATGCCAATCGTTGGTCGATTTCCGACGCCGGCAGTTCCTAAGATCAATGGCCATCTCAACCGTTGGCTTGGCGAGCGCAGGATCGTTGACGCACTTCGCGGAACGACTCGCTCGTGCCTCCGAATCCAAGCAAGCGAACAAATTGCTTGCGAAAAACCTTATTATCCTGTGGATGCAAGGCGGGCCGAGCCAGCTGGAGACATTCGACCCTCATGCCGGCACAAAAATAGGCGGCGAAGTCAAAGCCATTTCAACGTCGCTTGCGGACATCCAGTTCGCGCATACCTTGCCGAAAACCGCGGAGTTGATGCATCAAGCAACCCTGGTGCGATCCATGATTTCCCGCGAGGGCGATCATGAACGCGCGACGTACAATATGAAAACCGGTTGGCGGCCTGATCCAACTCTGATCCATCCCGCCATCGGATCCGTTCTTTGCCATAACACTTCCGACAATTTGGAGATTCCTCGGCATGTGTCGATTCTTAGCGGCGAATGGCCTGCACGAGGGGGTTACCTTGGCAGCGAATTGGATGCCTTCAAAATCGATGATCCGAAAAACCCCTTGCCCAATTTGATCTCGTACACTGCACCCGAAGTCCTGGAAAAGCGGCTTGCAGACTTGCAAAACGTGGTGGAAAAAGAATTTCGTCGAGGCCGGATTCGTAACCTTGATAAGGAAAAGACGATGCATGAATCGTCAACCGGTCGCGCCAGGACCATGATGTCGAGCGAACAGATCAAAGCATTCGATATCGGCTCCGAGCCAAAGAATGTTCTCGATTCGTTCGGGGACACTCCGTTCGGTCGCGGTTGCTTAGCAGCCGTCCGATTGATCGAACAGGGAGTCCGCTGTGTGGAAGTCGAGCTATCGGGCTGGGATTCTCATGTGGAGAACCATGCGTTGCAATCAGGTCGCTGCAACATTTTGGATTCCGGTCTCCATGCATTGATAACTCAATTGCAAGAAAGAGGACTATTCGAAGACACGGTGGTGATGTGCGGCGGAGAATTCGGACGCACGCCTCAGATCAATATCGCTGGCGGACGCGATCATTGGCCAACTGGCTTTAGCACGTTCCTGGCTGGCGGCCCGATGCGGCGAGGCTATGTTCACGGTAAGACTACGAACGAGCTAATGCAACGCGAAAAAGACCCCTTGAGCGGTGTCGAAAATGCTGTCCGTATCGAAGATTTGCATGCAACACTATTGCACTCGTTCGGCCTTGATTTCACCCAAGAATTGCAAACCCCGATCGGTCGACCACTTGCAATCAGCCAAGGAAACATCATAAAAGATCTGCTCCAAGTTTAACCCCCCCATCGGATCGAAGGATGTCTCAAGTGCACGCTACTCTCAGTTCCAGCACACCCAGTTCCAGCTTAACCAACCGCCGCGAGTTTGTTCGCCGAACCGCGATGATTTCCGCCGTTGCAACCGGAATGGGTGCAGTTCCATCGACAGTGCTTGGATTGGATTCCAAGCTTGGATCGGATTCCCAAAAGAAACTAAGTCCCGGAAGGCTCCGATTGAGCTTGTCCGCATATTCGCTGCGCAGCTTACTCACGAAGCCAAGCGACGGCATGGATCTGTTCCAGCTGGTGGATTACTGTCATGCGCATGATGTCGCTGGAGTTGAATTGACTAGCTACTACTTCCCCAAAGAAGTAACCACCGAATACCTCGCCGAGCTAAAGTACCATTGCCATCGTCGTGGCGTTACCATTTCGGGCGGTGCCATCGCCAACGATTTTTGCCAACGAGATCAAGCCAAGATCGAACGGGACATCGAGCATGCTATCCGATGGATCGACCATTACTCCTTTCTTGGTGCTCCGGTCATCCGAATTTTCGCAGGCACCCAACCCGGCGACGACTCATGGGATGCAACCATCCAACGTTGCACGACGGCATGCAATAAGCTTGGGTTGTATGCCCAATCGAAAGGAATGCTTCTGGGGCTAGAGAACCATGGTGGTGTTACCGCCAAGGCCGAAGGCCTACTTCAAATTCTCGGTGGTATCCAATCGAAGAGCATCGGCGTCAACTTTGATTCAGGCAACTTTCGCTCAACCTCTGATCCCTACCTGGAATTGGAGCAGATTGCACCTTATGCCGTTAACGCACAATTGAAGGTAGAAATGTTTCCGAACGGGAAACGGGAAGAAGCCGATATCGCTCGTATTTTATCGATCCTGCGCACTGCAAATTACAGCGGTTGGGTCGCATTGGAATACGAGGCGGAAGAACCTCCTTTGACCGCTATCCCCAAATGGTTAGAAGCAATCAAAAAGCTGATTGGCTAATGGCTATGTCCTAATTTCTCATTGCTAGCTTCTCATCGCTAGCTTCTCATCGCTAGCTTCTCCGCGTTAACTCTCGACGCCAATAAATTGAAACTCGACGGGATGGAACCCTTGCCCCAACGGGCGGCCTCCCTTAATCGCTTTCCAGACGTCTCCAACGGCATTATTTGCAGCGGACTTCACGTGCTCGCCTCTGGCAAGACGGCCCGTGATTGCGGCCGATAAGACACACCCCGACCCGTGCGTATTCCGAGTTTTTAGCCAAGGCAATGAGATAGCAGTGTTTTGGTCCCCGTCACCGAAAATATTCAGCGACACACCATCGACTTTACCAAGTTTCAACAACACAAACTTCGCACCCATCACATGCATATCGTGGATGGCTTTCGCGACGTTGTCTTCGCTGTCTAAAGTCAGGCCAGTCAATCTTTCCGCTTCATGCCGATTGGGTGTCAACATATAAGCGTTGGGGATCAGTTTGGATCGGATCAATTCGATAGCATCCTCCTCGATCAGCTTATCGCCATGTTTGCTGATCATGACAGGATCTACGACGATCGGTATCGAAAGTTCCTTCGCACGATCGGCCACCGCATCGACCATCTCCGCGTTTCCTAAGGCACCGGTTTTCGCAACGACAGGCTCCATGTCCGAGACCACCGCATCGATCTGCTCGAGCACGAACCGAGGATCCAGAACCTGAACTCTCGAGACTCGTAACGTATTCTGAACTGTCAGAAGGGTTATCGCGCTTGTTCCGAACACGCCCAGTTGCTGGAATGTTTTCAAATCAGCCTGAATGCCAGCGCCACCCGACGGATCCGAGCCACCGATTGTCAGAGCAATTGCCTTAGGATAGATCGTGACTTCGAGCTTGTTCGGTTTTTTTTCCATCAGGATCAGAAGGTTTAAGCTGTAAGGAGTAAGGTGCAAGGTGTAAGCCAGGATTTATACAGACTTACACCTTCACTCGCTACCCATCTCTACTCAACCCACCCAAGGTCACCACCCTCGACGCACTTTGCTTAGTCCGCTCCGCTTCCGCCTTCTTTGATGACGAAACGAGCCTGCAGCTTGGCGACTTCTTGGGCTAAGCCAGCTTGCTCGACACTTTGCAACACGTCCGCAAAGTTCTTGTAAGCGTCTGGAGCTTCGTCGACCGGATAGTGTCTTGAGTTGCTCAGGACATCGAAATCGTCTAGGGATTTCTGAACAGCCGCAGCATTGAGCTTCTTCTTGGCTTCCGTTCGGCTCATGCACCGACCAGCACCATGGTTGATACTGAATGCGGTGCGCGAAGCACCTGGCAGAGCAACCATGATCGACGATCCATCGCGTGGATTACCGGGCAACAAAATCGGATGCCCAGTCTCCTCGAAGGGAGTTCCAACCAAGTTTGCATGCCCGCTCGGCAAGGCTCGCGTCGCTCCTTTTCGGTGAACCCAAACGTATTGTCCATCCAGTTCCTCTCGATTCGCGATATTGTGACTGATGAAGTACACCAATTCACCTCGGGCGCCTGGCAAGACCTTTTGAAAGGCTTGAAGCACGATCGAATTGATGAGCAAATGATTAACGGTCGCGAAGTTCGCACCCAACGACATGTCTGTCAAATACTCAGTCGCTTCCGGTGAACCATATTCCGCATAGACCAATTGAGCGTCGCCATTGGGATACGCCAACCCTTTCTTCTTGAAGGCGGTTTTCAGTTGATAAAATTGGTTGGTTGCTAAGGCATAACCAAGTCCACGCGAACCGCAGTGCGATAAAAAGCCAACGCACCCATCGCGCAATCCAAAGCTTGCTGCGGTCTTTCGTGCAGTTTCGGAATCCACGACCCGCACCACCTCGCATTCGCCAAAATGGTTTCCGCCACCGTACGAACCTAGTTGACGGCATTTGCCTTGGAAGTCGGTAATGACTTTCTCTCGAATCAGCTTTTCCATGCGGATCGCCAAGGAATCTTGAGCGTCATTCAGAACGGAATGCTTCGCGGTTTCGCATCGGTCCAACCACGCCTGTGGGATCCCAAAATGTTTCACGACTTTCTTCGAGCCACCATGCACTGCCGCGTCAAACCCCGACTCCTCCGTAACCCCCTGATCGCGAGCTGGCTTTCGACCATTGGCAAGTCTCGACTCGATCTCGCGAATCAGTTGTCGACGCACTCGCGGGTCGACGATTTCATCCTCTGGAACATCGGTTTGCAACAGGCTCATCGAACACTTGATATCGACGCCAACGGGGCTCGGATAAATATGAGTCGGTGAGACCAGGACGCTGCCGATGGGAACTCCGTAGCCCCAATGCGCGTCCGGATTCAGCACGAAGCGACTCACGCCCGGTGACCGAGCAGCCGCCATCGCTTGGTAGATACAGCTATCGCCAAAGGAGCCACGAATGGACTCGTTCCCAATCACTTCGATGGGACAGTGGTCCGGGCCAAGATCAATTTGGCCAGTGGCTTCGCCTGTAATCGAGATGTTCGGCGATGAAGGTGAAGAGACGTTCAGTAAGTTCGACATTATGGATTTCCTTCTGGTGAAACCTCGTTCGTTAAGCTCTTCGGTCGAACACAAAACGTTAGGCTAGGGGTTTTTCTTCGTTGAATACTATGAGCGACGATGGCGCGAAGCGCATTTGCCCGCAATGCCATTTTACGTTCAATGCAAGCCGCTTGTTCCCAGGATAATTTTTCCAAGGTTTCTAGCACTACCAGCAAGTTGGAAGTGTTGGGGGCTGGCAAAACCGCGGAAACGGTTACTGCTTCGTGGCTATCAAGCGATTCGTTAATTTCATATTCCAGCGCCCAGCGGACTTGGCTGCAAAGTTGGAGCGATTTTCGGTCGCTGTTTTGTTTCCTGTGCTTCATGCGGCTTGAGACACATGGCCCATCGCAATGGTTCGCGACCAAACGCACATTGCAGCGACGTCGGTTGTAGCGACGTTCGGTTGTAGCGACGTCGGTTGCAGCGACGTCGGCTGTAGCGACGTCAGTTGTAGCGACGTTCGGGCTTGCCCCGAATGTCGCAATAGGTTTGGCGTGCTAATTGTCAGTGCTAACCGACCTAGCTTTTTCGCGTTCGTGGGCTGAAGGCCCACGAACGCGATCTTGAAGGGGGAATTTGCGTGTTAGCGCGCCAAACCTATTGCGAAGGAGGGCACGAGGCCCACCTTCGCGTTGCGATTATTTGCTTTCTGGGGGCTCAAGCGTTGGCACCCGTTGCATACTGTTCTGACTCAAGAACAAAAGTGGAGTGTCCCCGAATGTATCTAAATCAAGGGGCGCGTTTACGCAACTTGCGTTGAAGCGATCGGCGATGAATGCCTAATCGTCGAGCCGCTTCGGAGATGTTGTTGTTGCAATCCGCCAAGACACGGTGGATGTGTTCCCATTCCGCTTGCGCTAAAGTTGGAACCGGGATTTGGTCGTCCGTAACGGGCACTTCGACTTCCGTTCCGCCGCGAATGAATGCAGAAAGAATATCATCCGCGTCTGCAGGCTTGGGCAAGAAATTCACCGCGCCAAGCCTGATCGCATCGATGGCGGTTGCAATGCTCCCGAACCCCGACAGGATCAGAACCTGAACATTTTCGTGGATGGCTTTCAGGTCTGCGATCACGCTTAAGCCGGTTCGCCCAGGCATACGGAGATCCACCACGGCAAGGTCGGTTGGAGCGGCCCGAAAGACTTCGACCGCTTCATCACAAGTGCCCGCAACCGCAACTCGAAAGCCCCGCTCTTGAAACGCTTCAGCCAATCGATCACGCAAAACAAAGCTATCATCAACCAGCAAGATACTTTGGAAATCATGATCGAGGACTGCTGACATGGTGTTGCACTGAAGCTTTCTAGAATCGTCGACTTAGGTCATGCACTTTTCCAAGAGCTTCTTCGTCGCGGCAATTCCGTCATCTGGGCTGAGATTGTTTCCTTCATACTCGATACCAACCCAGCCGTGATAACCGGCATCCAGAACGATCTTCATCATTTTGGCGAAATCGATCTTCGTCTCATTGCCTTGAGCGTCAAAGTCGTAGCTTTTCGCGCTGACAGCTTTTGCCAAAGGCATCAGGTCGGTCACGCCTTGGTAGCGATCGTATTCGTAGAAGTTACCAAAATCAGGCAACGTTCCGCAGTTGCTGGCACCAGTCAGGCGAATCGTTTCGGACAACCACTTGCCATGGGAGCTCAAACCACCATGGTTCTCAACAATCACATTGATGTCCAGTGGCTTCGCGAATTCAGACAGGCGGCGCAGTCCGTCTGCTGCTAGCTTCTTGCCTTCTTCGTAGTCAGCTTTGGTTTCCGCGTTAACGCGAATGGAATGGCAACCAAGAAACTTGGCGGCTTCCACCCACTTGTAATGATTCTCGACCGCCATCGTTCGCTTGGCTTCGTCTTGATCCCCAAGAGCGCCTTCGCCGTCGATCATGATCAGAACGTTCGTAACTCCCAAATCGGAAGTTCGCTTTTTCATCTCCGCAAGATAGGCTCCGTCTTTGGCCTTGTCTTTGAAGAATTGGTTGACGTACTCAACGCCTTCGATTCCAAACTTCTCCTTGGCAACTTTGGCAAAATCCAAATTGTCCAGCTTCTTTTCGAACAGTGGCTTATGGAGCGACCATTGTGCGAGCGAAATTTTGAACGGTTTCGCAGCTTGAGTAGGTGAAAAGGCCGACAGCTTGGAAGATAAGCCTAGCCCCGCAGCAACAGCGGTGGTTGTCGACAAAAAATGACGTCGCGAAAATGGTTTTGACATAGGTGGCGAGAGGTGGGGAAAGACTTTGGAATAAAACTGTTTAGGATGCAAGTGCGGGCCTGGAACAAGCCCTTCGATTGTATTTTGCTTGGTCTTCACAAGCAAGCAACGAATCCTCAACTTAATAGTCTTAGAAAGCGTATTTCACCCGTCCAAGTCGGAATCAGCCAAAAACTCTTCCTGGCCAACCATTTCGCATTCGGTATTTTATACGGTACAATCGTATTTGGTCCGTATGCATGTTAAGTCACGTACCCCACTCCCAAACAAGGCAAGATCAATGCGATTGGTTGCAAAGCGATTCCTTTTAGCTCAGATATTAGCGGTTTCTACCACATTTGCCTCGCATGTGGCAGCAGGAGATTACGACCCAACAGCAGTTGCTCTGGAGGGGATCTCGAAACTCAAAGTTGGGCAACAGGACTGGCCTCAATGGGGCGGTTCGGCAGAACGCAATAACGTTCCCAAAACCGGCCCGCTACCGGCCGAATTCGACGTCAAATCGGGAACCAACATCCGCTGGTCATCCCCGCTCGGGTCGGAAACATACGGTAACCCTGTCGTCGCCAACGGAAAAGTCTACGTCGGAACGAACAACGGGAATGGCTACGTGAAGCGTTACCCCAGTTCGGTCGACTTGGGTGCCCTTGTCTGTTTCAATGAAGCCGACGGGAAATTTCTTTGGCAGCATTGTAGCGAAAAACTGCCGACCGGGCGTGTTCACGACTGGCCGAACCAAGGGATCTGCTGTGCTCCTTTGGTGGATGGTGACAAGCTTTGGTACGTCACCAGCCGCGGAGAAGTGGTTTGCTTGGACACGGAAGGGTTTTTGGACGGCGAGAACGATGGCCCGTTCAACAAAGAACCCAACGAAAACAAAGACGAAGCGGATGTGATCTGGAAACTAGACATGATGTCGCAATTGAACGTGTCGCAACACAACATGTGCAGCTGCTCCGTCACTTGCGCTGGCGACTTTCTTTTTGTCAATACGGCCAACGGTGTGGATGACAGCCACCTGACCGTTCCAGAAGAGAAGGCCGCTAGTTTCCTTTGCATGAATCGCCAAACGGGCGAAGTTCTCTGGACGGACAACACACCCGGATCCAACATCCTTCACGGCCAATGGTCGTCGCCAGCCTACGCCGTTCTTGGCGGTCAGGCTCAAGTTGTTTTTGGTGGCGGCGATGGCTGGTTGTACAGCTTCGATCCCGCCGGGGACGCAGGCAAGGCAAAGCTGCTTTGGAAATTTGACTGCAATCCGAAAGACTCTGTTTATCGCCTCAATGGAGCGACCCGGAACCACGTGATTGCAACACCAGTCATCTACGATGGAATGGTATACGTGGCCGTCGGTGAAGATCCAGAACACGGCGAAGGTGGTGGACACTTGTGGTGCATCGACCCAACCAAGCGTGGAGATGTTAGCCCCACGATCGTTTACAACTCGTCGGATATGACAAAACCGATCGCTCCTAAACGAAAGCAAGCGATGGTTGTGGCTGAAGGAGACGTTGAGCGAGACAATCCTAATTCGGCTGCAAAATGGCACTACGTCGGTTCTGACCCGAACGAATTTGAGACCACCATGCACCGCACGTGCGGAACCGTGGCCATCAAAGACGATTTGCTGATTGTGGCCGACTTTAGCGGTATGGTCCACTGCGTTGACGCCAAAACAGGCGAAGCCCACTGGACTCACGATATGCTTGCCGCCTCTTGGGCTTCTCCCTTGATTGCAGACAACAAGATCTTTATCGGGGACGAAGACGGGGATATCCTGATTTTCGAACTGAGCAAGACAGCGACCGTTTTGGCCGAAATCAACCTCGGATCGGCTCTTTACACCACCCCGGTTGCAGCCAACGACACGATCTACATTGCCAACCGAAATCGAATTTTCGCGATCCAAGAAGGCAAGAAGAGCGAGCCGATTAAGTAATTTTTTCGCGTCATTCATCCCTCCCACCTATTCCCTCTCCCTCGATTCCTGCGATTCACACCATGACCTACCTACCTTTACGATGCGCGGTCGCCATTGCGTTGGTTTCCGCTTGCCTCCCTTTTCCCTGTTTCGCTCAGACCCCTCCCGGACCAGGTGTCGGTTACACAACCACACCAATGCTTCCGGGAGGAAAATGGCGAGTGCATGACCAGCACCGACCGCGCCCCACTGTGGTCACGCCCGGCGCGTCCGTGGGCCTACCTCCGTCGGATGCAACGGTTTTGTTCGACGGACAAAGTTTAGATGCATGGAAAAAGTCAGGTACGGACAGCGAAAAGGCTCCTTGGGTGATCCGGGATGGTGCGATGGAAGTAGTCCCTAACAGCGGCACCTTGGAATCCAGGGAATCGTTCGGAGATATGCAATTGCATATCGAATGGGCGACTCCTGAAAAGGTCGAAGGGAGTTCTCAGGGACGTGGAAATAGCGGCGTTATCATCATGGGCCGCTATGAAATTCAAGTTTTAGACAGCCACAACAACGACACCTATGCCGACGGGCAAGCGGCCTCGATCTACGGACAATTTCCTCCACAGGTCAATGTCACGAATCCCCCGGGGCAATGGAATGTTTACGATATCATTTTTGAAGCACCTCGCTTCGAAGGGGACAAGCTTGTCAAACCCGCGCGATCGACAGTGATCCATAACGGAGTTCTGGTTCAGAACGCCCGTGAACACATCGGACCCATGAATCATCAGGATGTTTCACCTTATACCCCGCATCCACCAACGGGCCCGATCGTACTGCAAGATCATGGCAACCCTACGCGATTCAAAAACATCTGGGTTCGCAGCCTCAGGGAAGAGATCGATCCGTGGATTGTGATGCCAGGAGCTTCCGACGCAAGTTTGCCCGGAAAAGGAAAGAAGATCGTTCTCGTTTCTGGTGATGAAGAATACCGATCCGAAGAAGCCCTTCCTATGCTTGCGAAGATTCTGTCGGAACAACACGGCTTCGATTGCGTTGTTTTGTTTGCGATCAATCCTGACACGCAAACCGTCGACCCGAACTACTCGTCGAATATTCCAGGCTTGCATCATTTGGATGATGCCGATGCCATGATTATGGCGACCCGATTTCGTGCTTTGCCCGATTGGCAAATGGCCCATTTTGAAAAGTTCGTCAGCGAGGGCAAACCGCTTACCTCCCTACGTACTTCTACTCACCCTTTCAACTTCAGCGGCCAAAAGACCTCGTACCAAAACTGGTCTTGGAACAGCCAGGACTGGCCAGGCGGTTTCGGCCAACAAATCATCGGAGAAACATGGCATTCGCACCACGGAGTTCACAATGGCGAGGCGACTCGAGGTGTCATCAACGAAGATGCCAAATCGGATCCTATTTTGAACGGAGTGAAGGATGTGTTTGGTCCTAGCGACGTCTACGGCGTTGTCCACCTGCCAAGCACTGCGAAGGTTCTACTTCTAGGTCAAGTAGTAAAGGGCATGAAGCCAACCGATCCGCCCGTAGAAGGCGACAAAAACAGTCCGATGATGCCTCTGGCTTGGACCAAGGATTATCAATACGACAACGGCCCCAAGGGCAAAGTCTTTTGCACCACCATGGGTGCCGCAGTGGATTTTCTGAACGAAGATCTGCGTCGATTGATTGTCAACGCAACCTACTGGATGACAGGTCTTGAAGATAAGATCCCCGAGCAAGCAAGCGTTCAAGTTTCGGAGAATTACAAGCCAAGCTACTTTGGTTTCCGGGACGCGAAATTCTTTAGCTCGAAGAAGATCCGACCTGTGGATTTGATTCCGAAGTAGTTGCAGCCGGTTAGCATCACCCAACATGTCGCTAACTGTGTTCGACATGAGCCGCAGGCGCTAGCGGCGATATAAGTATTTTTAAGGAATCGGTAACGCGGCTAGCGCCTGCGGCTCAGATGGAGAGTATGGAATACGAATGCGATGACGAAGAAGAGCAGGCGAGAACTGCCTATCACGAGGCCGGACATAGCGTGATGGCAGTCCTGTGCGGCGCACAAGTTTGCCGAGCTTCCATTTCTCCTGAGGAGTCCTTACGCCATGGAGAAGTGGAAATTCACTGGCCTCGTCATAGCAAGGCCGAGGACCAACTGGCAACCATTCTTTCGGGACCAGTTGCCGAAATGATTTACCGATCCGAACCTTTGCATCCTGGTTTGGTGGAGCAATGGGGCCAAGATTGGAAGCAAGCTTGGGAAATTGCGCGCCCTCGCTGCCCCACCGATCGCCGTTGCCTTCAAATGCTTGAGCAACTTGTTGTTCAGCTTCATAAAAGCCTATCACAAGATCGGTACTGGTCCGCAATCGCAGCCGTTCAAGATTTGTTGATGGCTCATGAAGAAATCAGTCACGACGAGATCGAATACGAAGTGAACGCGTGGTTGCGTTAGCTAAGGCTTTGGATTTCCACGGGCATCACATAGTTACCGGACAGCCCAACTCGGACATTGCTGCAACGGTCGAGGTAAAACTGTCTCGGCTCTTCACGCGATAAACACAGCGCTAAGAATCGGTTCTCTGCAACAAATCGAATGGGACTGACAACACGCCGAGTCCGTGAGCCGTCCTTACCCTCGTAATCGAGAACCAAGACGAGGTCATCGGTTTGTTGCATCACGCGCTCGATCAATTTTGCAATTCGTACCGTTGCTGGCTGAGCGGTTGCTGGCAGAGTAGTTGTCGGCCGAGCGGTTGCAGGAGAGGTAGTTGCCGGCAGTACTGGCTTTACTGCAGTTGAAGCAGCACTCGAATATGCTTCAGCGGGTAGCGTTGCTGTCATGCTCATGGTAATCCCCAAGGTGTGCGAAAGAGTGTCTTCGAAAAGGTGAATCGTCAGGCGGTCCATTTGATGTCAGTATCAAAGCCACCGCATGGGATCATCATCGAGCCTCTCAGGGACACGTTTGGTCAACGCGTTGCCGAAACTGTTTTTTTCGCAAGTTGAGTGAACTCGGCGGAGATAGCATCCAGCGAGTGAAACTTTTTTACATACTGACACCCGTCAGCCGATCGCGGGTTCCACTCGGTTTCGCTCTCGTACCATCGCTTTAGCGTTTCGGAAGCTTGATGAACATCACCGCCGTGAGCTTTGCCCGCACCAGACTTAGCTAAAAAACCATCGAAATCCTCAAGCGATACGATGGGTGTGCCACTTGCCGCAGCTTCCAATAACACGTTGGGAAAACCCTCGAATTCAGGGGAGCCTGTAGAAAGAAAGATGCGCGATTCTCGCATCCGTTCAGGCATCGATTCATTGGGAACAAAGTCGATCAGCCGTACGTTGTTCGGTAGCTCTTTCTCAACTTGCTTTCGAACATCGGTTTCACCCGCATTGAGCACGAATCGAAATGGCACCTCGGGGCACAACTTGGCAATCTCGATAGCCAACAAGGGGCGTTTGTGAAATCGATCGGCTCGGCCGACCCATAGAACTCCTTTTCGCAAAGGATGAACTGCCCCCAAAGAAAAGCGATTGGCATCGACCGGATTGGGAATCAGGTTTACTTGGAAAGGCTCTGCACTTTGCCTTCGAAGTGTTGGCTCAAGAGATTGGAATTGCTTCTGCTGTGCCTGGCTTTGAAAAATGAGAGATCGGCAACATGCCAGGCAGGCCTGAGCCACCGCGCTCGTGACGCCATATTTATCTTGATAGTCTTCTGTTGCGTAAAGCTTCGGCTCCAAGTCCGCGTTAGATTGAATCCACAACAAGACTGGAATTCCGCAGCGTTTTCCGATTTCGCCAAGCTTTCGCGAAGTTTCGTTGACACCGAGAGCCACAAGGATCTGTGGCGAGAATTCTTGAAGCGACTTTTCGATTGCGTCCTGCTCGGAATAAGGCTTGAACAAGAACTTGCTGACCGCGAGCGTGGGAACCTGCCAAAGAAGATTCGGATTCCATCGTTTGATTCGAAATCTACCCACCCTAGGATCGATCTCCATCGATTTTGAAACGCTTTGCCGAACATCGCGTAGCGGTTCATGGATAGCGTTGACCTGAACTCCATGAAGCGTGGTCGCGATTTGTGGTCGTCCGCTGCGAACCAGAAACATTACGGAATGGGAACGATCTTTGGCCAATGCCTGGGAAAGACTCCAGGCGAACGTTTCTAGGCCGCCGATTTGCCTAGATTCACGCGAGTCGATCAATGGACTTCCGTTCAGAGCGACAATCGCGATCTTCATAACTTCAAAACTTGCCCAAGAAGGGATAGGGAATTTCACGACGCCGAATTTTTGCCTGATGGGCTCGTTTTCGCCACCGAAGAATCAATTGAGAAACGACTCGTTGGGCCGCCGGCAATCTACCGAGCATCGACATAAGCTTTTGGCTTTTCGAGCCTTCTTCAAATTGGGGGCTTACTTGTTGAGGATCTCCGGAACTTGCCGCCCCGGAATCCTTCTCTGCTTCCGCCCATGTACGAGTATAAACCCACTGCTGCGGCGTGCGAGCCTCGAACCCCGCCAGGGCCGTGGAAACGGAAAACGCGAACCAGATTTTATCGGAGAGTTGCCCAAGCGAGATAAATCGTTCGGGCGAACCAAGGTAGTCATAAACATTCCAAACGCCACGCGGCAGATCGATTGGGATTTCGCAAAGCCAGACACGATGAACGTCGAAACCTGACGCAGCATAAAAATCGGCATACAACGTGGGTGAGACACTGTAAAACCCGTGCTCGACACAGTTGGATGCCGGCGTAAGGTGAATGACTCGGCCGCCCTCGCGAACCATTCGGACACAGTGCCGCAAGCCGGCCGCAAAATCAAATACATGCTCCAGCGTGCCGCTATCCAACACCACATCAAAACGGTGGTGCATGGATTCGGGAGTTTGGGAAGCGTTCAAGTCCAAGATCATCTCGCAGGACTCGTAGTCCGAGTAGTCCAACCTGACGATCGAATCAAAGCCTAGACTTTTCAGCAACCAATCGTCGGAGACATACCCCAACTTGGATAGACTGGGCTCGCGATGCAATTCCACGGGGTAGGATCGCAGAGCAACCTGATGTTGATCGGCTAACGCACGCACCTCGTCCGCTGTCACATAGACATGCTGACGCCCCAATGTGAGAATCGAACCCTCCAATGGCCGTTTTGCAGCCTCGGTCATTAGCAAATGAACGGCGGCTCTTGCGAGTCCCATAACTTAGCTAGCGAAACGCTGGTTCGCGTTCAGCTCGAGTGCTTGTTCATTCTCTTGACGGAACTGCATTAGAAATGCATCTTCCGGCGTATCCTCGTAAAAACCTTTCAGAACTCCCGTAGCGCGAAAGCCCAGTTGCCTAAAGAACAGCTGAGCGTCCAAGTTCGTCTCGCGAACTTCCAATACGATCCGGTTTCTGCGCTGGTAGGCAAGCTTGGAAATCAGTTTCTCAATCATGGCCTTGCCAACCCCCTCCCGACGGAATTCAGGATGGACCGCAAACGAGAGAACGTGGATTCGAGTCTTGTGAAGCTCGTAAATCATGAAGCCCGCGACTTCTTCATTGCGCTCGGCAACCATTCCGATGCAATCGCGTTGGCGAAGGCAGCGAATGAACTCGTCTTCGGTCCAGGGGAATTCAAAGCTGTTGGATTCGATAGCTAGCACTGACGGCATGTCGCGACGAATCATCCACCGAATGTGAACGCAAGACTTGTCCGAGTCGATCCTTGGCATTGACTAGATTCCTTCCGAGAACTTTCGCTTTGCTGCAAAGCAAGATCACACTCTTCTCAATCCTTGGCTCAAAGCCGGCTGAGAAGAACCCTTCATCCGCTAGATGCGGCAGGGACCGAGACGATACCAAAGCATCTTAACGGAACCAAGACTAGTTTCTCAAGAACCAAGTTATTCGCAGAATCCCTCAAGTCTCCGCCGGACAGACACTTGGTATTTGAGAATGCAACCCGTGCCCAAAATCAAGGCAGCCTCGAAAAACCACCCTCTTTGGGGTGCTGCTCAATTTGTAAGCAATGCTATCAAAATCACCCTAAAGCCTTGCTGGCATTTGTTTTGCGAAGGGGCTATTGCCAGCTAAACAAAGATTCGCTCACTCGGAAGAACGAGTCGGGAACGCGACCCAATTTTTCTTTCGACCGGATCCATCGTTCAAGGTGCAGGAAATGGATCCGCGGCAAATGGGCATCGACTTTTTTGGTATGACACAAGGATTAAGGATCACAGGATGAACTTTGACAACAACACTAGCGGCGATCAAGCAATGACTCCATGGGCAAACAGCGATGTCGCAACAGCGGCTGCAGCCAAGCCTGCTTCGACGCGTGCCAAGGAAGAAGCCTCGAGGGAAGCGGGAGAAAAGCTCGCAGCCGAAATGAAAATCTTCAATGAAGTTGCAGCCGAGCTACGGGCCAAGCGAAATTGCGACTTGCCCGCAGCGGAGCGCCGCAAGTTGGTTGTTGAGACAGCAACGGAATTGTTCGGAGTCGCGCCGACCTGGACAGCCTTCTATCGCGAGACCGTTGGCGCCGCCGGCGTTGCACGCGCTCTATTCCCAGACATCGAAGAAGCTCATCAGTACGAGTGCAGCGACGAGCACAGCAAGGTAATGGAAATGCTAACCGTACTGCGTTCCCGCGACTTGCCTGAAAACGACCCGCACGAACCGCAACGTATGATTACGGTCCGCATTCCCAAGAGCCTGCACGATTCCATTTGCTCCGAAGCCAATGAGCTAGCTGTTAGTGTTAACAAGCTGTGCATCACGCGAATGCTTCAGAAAATCGACACCAACTTGATTCCGAATTCGACCCAAAAGCGACGCGGTCGACGCCCCGGTTCTGCTGGCACTGGGAAAAAGCAAATGGCAGGCAATCGACTGGATTCCACCTCCATGGATACTGCTTCGATGGAAGCCACGGACAACGCCTCAACTCATGCTTCCATGGACAATGCCTAACGATGCCCGCTTGTGTAAGCAAGACCCAAGGCGCCGTGAGAAACTTGGCTTTTTGTACTCGTGCTCAGTACCAACTGTACCCGTGCTCGATCAACGTGTTTCGAGTACGAGTACCATTTCATTGAGTACGAGTACGACGAAAAGCCAAAATTGCAAGTTCGAAAGACAATAGCCGCGGCAGGCACCCCCGCGCAGATTGGCCTTGCCTGGCCTGGCAGGCTTGGCTATCGCGGTGTCGAAATCAATATCGAATTTCGAACAAGGAATGTCGAAGCCCGAAGGAATTCGCAAAACACTTCGACATTCGACATTCGGTGTTCAAACTTCAAGCTTCAGCTCTCCCCCGAGGAAAGTCGAAAGCGAGCGCTAATGATAGCTATCGCGGGCTGAGAATCCTAAATTCTTCCGACTTGCGCTGAAAGGTTCCTGTTCGACGATGGTGTTAAGGTTGTTATTGCGATCTCGCTTGTCGAACGCGTCACAACCATTGCATTTCCAATGAGGCACCATGACTTCCAACCCAGACACTCGAGAAAGCTTGATCCTGCGATTACCATCCTCGCAGGATGCTCTCGCATGGCGGGAATTCATCGCAATCTACGAACCACTGATCATTCGCTTTGCCGGCCGAAGAGGTTTGCAAGAAGCTGACGCTCGAGAAATTGCTCAGAACGTTCTGATCGCGGTAGCCAAATCGGTCGACCGATGGCAACCCGATCGAGAGCGTGGCCGTTTTCGCGCTTGGCTTTTTCGAATCGCTCGTAACCAACTGATCAACTGGATCTCCAAACAGGCCACCCAAGCCTCGTCCGCTCGGGCTCTTGATGGCTCAGCCCTGGAGCAATTCCCCTCCGAAGACTACCGCGCCGCGGAAATCGAACTGGAATACCGTCGCGAGATGTTTCGAGTCGCTGCCGCTCAAGCCAGGGACTCCTTCAGCGCCAGCACATGGGATGCCTTCTGGAGAACTGCGGTGCTTGCCGAGTCGGTAGATTCGGTCGCTGCCAGCTTGGAACTCTCACCTGGAGCGGTTTACATCGCACGAAGCCGAGTCACCTCGAAAATTCGGGACATCATCGTGCAACTGGAGGACAACAATGCTATCTAACTCGAACCAAGCCAAGGCCTCAGGGCGCGAATGCCGGTTTACCTATTGGCACCACTTGCTGGATGGCACGGAAGGAGAACAAAGCTTTAACGAAGCCTTTCGACACGTGGAAGGATGCACCACCTGCCAACAACGCGTAGCGGATGCGGCCAACCAAAAGACCAACTGGTGGAACGAAGCCCGCAGTTCTTGGCTTGAACACGAACTACCTTCTAGCTCGTGCGACAACATCACCAGTTCCGTCGTCATTGAAGTCCAACCGGAAATTCCAGACGAAGCCCGAGTGGAATTTGAAGTTGTTCAGCTCCCGTTCTTAGAATCTCCTCGCCATCCGGAACTACTAGGCCGGCTCGGCAGATACGACATTGAACGCGTCATTGGTACCGGTGGAATGGGCCTGGTGCTTAAAGCGCATGACACCGAACTGCATCGCGTGGTTGCGATCAAGGTGCTAGCAGCTCATCTCGCCAACAATGCATCGGCACGGAAGCGGTTCGCTCGTGAAGCACAAGCCGCAGCCGCCATCTTGCATCCAAATGTGATTCCGATTTACAACGTCGAAACCGCTGGCAAAGTCCCCTATCTTGTCATGCAATGCGTCATGGGGGCGTCTTTGCAAGCAAAGGTAGATCACAACGGACCGCTATCACTTGCCGAATCACTTCGTATCGCGAAGCAAACGGCCTCCGGTTTGGCCGCGGCTCACGATCAAGGCATCGTTCATCGCGACGTCAAGCCGGCCAACATTCTGCTGGAAGACAATGTCGACCGAGTGCTGCTGAGCGACTTCGGATTAGCAAGAGCCGTGGACGACGCCTCGCTCACACGAACTGGCGTCGTGGCTGGCACGCCACACTACATGTCCCCCGAACAAGCTCATGGCGATGCGCTCGACACGCGAAGCGATCAATTTAGCCTAGGCAGCGTCCTGTACTTTATGCTCACCGGGCGACCTCCGTATCGCGCGAACAACGCCATGGGGGTCTTGCATCGGATCTGCACCGAGTCGCCAAGACCCATCGATGAAATCAACCCTGATGTTCCCGTGGAGGTTATTGCCCTGGTCTCGCGGCTGATGAGCAAAAATGTGTCGGACCGTTTTCACGACATGCACGCCGTTGAAGCAGAACTAGAACGCCTTCTGTTGACACTGCAATCCGGCGGACTTTCGCTTCAACGCCGAAAACCCAAACAGAAAGCTCTTTTCCAATCCTGGAAAAGTCGCTCGTGGATGACATGGGCAGCCATCACAAGTACGACAGCCATACTGAGCCTTGCGATCGTTTCGACGTGGTGGACTGGCTGGCAAGAATGGCGCGGACTTCAACGGAACTCATCCAACCGCGGTGCAAGAAACCTCAACGCCCAGGTTCAGCAACTTGTCGCAGAACAAAATCAGCAGATCCAAGCAATAGCCCAATCCGATAGCGATCTCCGTCAAATCGAAAGCGAACTGCGACAGATCGAATCCCTACCGATGGCATCCTGGTCATCCGAGTACCAATCCACGAACGAAGCACGTTTTTACCAAGACTTGCAAAACATCCAAATCGAACTGGATGCCTTGGAGTCACAACTGTTGAACTCGAAAGAAAGTGAAAAGGAATCCGAATGAAACGAACAAGTTTGTACCTGGGTCTTACCGCATCCGCCATTGCAACCGTTGCGCTGGGTGGTATCCGCTTGATCGCTCAGCAAGAGGGACCAGGGCCTGGCCCATCCAGTGGACAGCCGCAATTTAGCAACAACAACAATAACAACAACAATAACTCAAACCCAAACAACCGGGGGCCAAACCAGCCATATTCTAACGGGCCCTACGATTCGGCTCGCAATGGGTTTCCCCAGGGAAATCCAACTCCCAACCCCAACGGTTTCGGGCAATCATTCGGACCAAGCTGGCCTAATCAACCATCGATGATGAACCCACCCCCGTCTGTCTTTCAGCCGGTACCGTCCTGGAACAACTCCTACACAATACCCCCTGCGAACCCTGGGTACCCAGGACTTCCACCGGCCCCCGAAGGAAACTTCGAGCAGATGCAAGAACGGGCAAAGATGGAACAGAAGATCCGCCAATGGGTCGGGACCATTCGATCCCCCGAGTCCGAGGAAGCAGAAAAGACCGAGGCAAAGAGCAAGCTCAAGGAAGCCATGCTGGAACGCTTTCAAAAAGAGCAAAAGCAGCGAAAAGAAAAAGTGGAACAACTGGAGGAGCAGCTCGCAAAACTTAAGAAGCAAATTGAAAAGCGCGAAGAATCCTTTCCTAAGTTAGTCGACCTGCGAATTCAGTTGATCGAACAAGATTCGGAAGGGGACATGCCTGAGCTGTCGATAACACCCCCGATGATGCCACCAACTCTTGCTCCAAACCCTTTTCCCACTTCGAACTTTCCTCCTCAAATTCATTATATCAATCCTCCCACCGGGAACGTCGGAATAGGATCAAACCCTTTGCTTGGCGTGCCAGGAGCTCTCCCGCAAAATCCTCAGAACTATAGCCAACCCAATGGAACCCCATCGAATCCCGCTCTGCAGCCCAAGAAGCTAAAGCAAAAACCGTCTGACCCGAATTCAAAGTCAACATCACCGGATGTCGTAGAGTAAAGATAACAACGAGCCCCTTGAGCCGCGGGCGCTAGCCCAATGGCACTCGCTTTGTGGTTTGCGCAAGCAAATTACTGAGCCGCGGGCGCTAGCCGCGTTACGGTTTCCCTGCCAAATACGGTTGTCGCGGCTAGCGCCCGCGGCTCATTTCGAACAAAGTGAGTGCCATTGGGCGCAAGCCACCGGAACCCGGCATCACATTCAATGCTGTCGCCGCGACAGAACCCAATTGCAATCGAGGCCGTCGCCGCCCGCTGCATGAATTTACGTCGATTATTCAAGGTGTCCTCATCGTGCTCAAGTTCGAAATGGCCAAATCATCTCTGTCGATGATAGCCGATGGGACCATTCGCTGCTAAGCCATGCAAGATACACGGAGCCCGCCAACGGGACTGTCTTGAAATACGATGACTTTACTTACGAAAAGAGCTGATTTACCACGTCGCCGTCGCGAACAAGCGTGATCGGACGGCCGGTTTCGGTATGGAATTCTTGTTTGTGATCGATGCCTAGATTGTGATAAAACGAGGCGGCGACATCGTCGGGACTGATCGATTCGTTGGCCGGACCAGCAGCCGTTTCATCGCTTGCTCCGATCACTTGCCCACCTTGAACGCGACCGCCCGCCATCAACATGAACATACAGCGTGGATAATGGTCGCGTCCCCCAAGAGCGGCTCGCGTGTTGATCTTAGGAGTCCGCCCGAATTCACCCGACACCATCACTGCAGTCGAACGGAGTAGGCCCTTCTGCTGCAATCCCACAAACAAAGAAGAAAGCCCACCATCCAGCTTCGGCAATAGCTTCTTGCTCAACGCATTAAAGATATCAGTATGATTGTCCCAGCCACCTAAGGACAACGAAACAAAGCGCACCCCCGATTCAATAAGACGAACAGCCAAGAGGCAGCTTTGCTCAAATGGATCGGGACCAAACTGAGCTGCAAACGTGGGTGACTCTTTCGAGATATCGAATGCGATTCGTGCTCTTTCGCTGGTCAACATCGAAAATGCCTTGTCACCAAACTTGTCCAAGCCGGTGAGAAGCTGATCCCGCCCTTCCAGCGATGAAAAAGTAGTGTCCAAATCGCGGAGCAAGTTCTGCCGTCGATCCAATTGCTCAACCGTGATGCCCGTTCCTAAAGAGATACCTCGGACATTAAAAGGCTTCCCTTGTTTTGGCGTGTCCGAAGTGTTCATGGGCGCATACTGAATCCCCAAGAAACCAGCGCGCTGCCCTCCGTTGGGGATGGCAACAAAGGGCGGGATGTCACTTGCAACAGGTCGCTCTTTACAAACGACTGCACCGTACCCGGGGTACTCCAGGGAGGCCAATGGACGGCTGCCGGTATTGATGTACTCGCTTCCCAATCGATGCGCTGCCAACGTGTGCGAAACGCCACGAACGATGGCATACTTGTCAAAATGAGAGGCAAGCTTTGGCAAGTGCTCTGAAACACGAACGCCAGGAACGCACGTCTCAATCGTCTTGAAATCACCGCGAATCCCATCGGGGGCATCAGGCTTCGGATCAAACGTGTCCAGATGCGAAGGCCCACCACTCAGGTCGATAAAGATCCCCGAGGTTGCATACCCGTCCTGAACTTGTCCAGCCGCTGCTAGTTGCAAATAACTCGCAAGACTGAACCCGCTGCCCATAAGCCCGCCGACGGCAACACCGCCAACACGCATGAAATCGCGACGCTGAATCCCATCACAGTATTGATTACGTTTCATATTCATTTCTTTCCATGGATAGCATGGTGTTAGACGGCTAGTGATTCAGAATAAATTCTTTGGAGTTGATTAAGGCCCATAGAAGATCGCTCAGACCGCGAGTTGGATTTTCCGCTTGAGCGATAGCCGTTTGTGATCTCGCCAATTCGAACTCAGAAGGTCTTCTTGAAAGTGAACGCAGATAAGCCTCTTCAATCAGCGACCGCATCGTTTCTTGTTCGGCCTGAACTAGGCTTACCGCAGATCCAGTATCAGCAAGCCCCCCTTTTTGCTCATCTTCAAGTTCAGCAGACTTCGCGAGTTTCTCCATTTGGGCCGCAAGCTTTGCCTCGCGATTAGCTAGTTGCGACTTGAGCTCCACCAGTTTCTTTCCATCCGGCTCGTTTTTACTTTGACGATCGATCCTGACCTTCAGTGACCGAATCTCGCGATCAAGGTCGTCGGCTATCTTTTGATCAGGATCTGCGGTGTTGGACATCATCGCTTTTGGATCCGCTTGTTTGTCGCGGCGATTGGGCTCTGTTTGCAACGAGGGCCATTGATGTTCACGAGCTACCTGAGCCAGCCAACTGGTTTTGGGATCGCTCATTGCCTTCAGAACATCCACGTCATTTCTCAAGAAAACAGTCTGCAGGAGACTTGGATCGCTGGAGCGATCGCAATCACAGTTACTCTCCCGAATCGAGCGTCCAAACACGGACAACGCATACTGGTCTCCTTTGCCGCGATTCCTGACACTGGCGCCTGCCATCGTCATCGCTCGTTCTATTTCCAGATTGCACATGGATGTCGCAGTGACTTCGTTGGAGACCGCGATCTTGATTGCATCGTATGCGGTTTCAGCGGGAAGACGCCTTAAAAGAGCGTGCGAAAAGTTGCGACGATCTTGATCGTTGGTCGCATTGGTTCGCCATGTCCGCTGGTAGGTATCGGTATTCACAATAGTTCGGTGGAGCCATTTGAGATCGAAACCACTTTCGATAAATCCCTGCGCCAAAGCGTCCAGCAAAGCGGCATTGCTGGGAGCGTTCGCCAAGTTAAGATCGTCAGGCGGATTGACGATCCCGATTTGGAAATAATGCGCCCATACTCGGTTCACCATCGCCTTTGCAAAATAGGGGTTATCCTTTTGGCGAAGCCAAGCCATCAGCGTTTCCCGGGGGTCCGAAACTGTCGACAAATCGACGAAATCACCGCCAAGCAACCGGGCTGTTGGAATTGGCTTAGCGGCTTGCTCTTTAGCGCCTTTGCCCTTGTTACCTTTTTTGCCCTCGGTCGGTTTGGGTTTCTTGGCCGCGACGTAGACTTCAGGAAAGGGGAGTGTTTGAGCGTAGTTTCCTTTAAACTTATCTTGAATGGCTTTCGCGAGCTTGTTGCCCGAAGCTTCTTGTCCGAAACCAAGGTCCTTCACGATCGCGTCGAAGTCGGATTTTGCCTCGGGTGAAACTCTGTTTTGCCTTGCTTCGATTCCATCAAAGAGACGTTCGAATTGATCAAAGTCTTTCTTGGACCATTGATCGAAAGGGTGCTTGTGGCATTGGGCGCATTGAATACGAACGCCACAGAATGCGTAGGCAAAAGCAACCGCCCTGTCCTCCGCTTTTTGCTGATTGTTGCGAGCCCAATAGTACATCATGTCGGAACGTTCCGCGAAACGTTTGCCGGACTTGTCGTTGGCAATGGCTGTCATCGTTTCGCAATACGAACGATAAGATTCGTTGGGCTCTCGCGAAACCGCAGTCACGATTCCGTCTACAATCTGGTCGTAAGGAACGTTTCGGGCAACTCGATCGTAAACCCACTGGTACCAGTGCTGCGACTGGGAACCTCGGACGTAGGAGAAGTTATTGAGCTGCTCTTCGTTGTTTCCTGTAATGTCGCATAAAAACGTTGCCCAAAGAGCAGCGTAACCTGGCGAGTTCAACAGTTGCTCTACGGCTTTGCTTCGTTTGTTGGGATCGCTGTCAGCCAGAAATTCCCTGACCTTGGCCGATGTTGGAAGCGTTCCAGCAACGTCTAACGAGACGCGGCGATAGAACTCCTCGTCCGATGCAATATCGGAAGGTTGGACCCCAAGCTTATCAAGCTTTGCCAGAACCAATCGGTCCACCAAGTTGGAAGCGCTAGCAATGGACGATTGAAGCATTCCAGCTGGCCCGGACGGACGAAGCACGTTTACGGGAACGACGGCATTGTCGTACGATACGACCACATGAGTATCGCCCCTCTCGCCTCCAGTGATAACACCTTGTTCATCGACTTTAGCAATCTCGCTGTCGTTGCTAAAGAACCGGCATAGATTGGTTACATCTTCTTGAGTGCCATCGTTCCAAACGGCGACGGCGTGGATTTGTGCTTGTTTTTCCGGTACGTCGAACACCAGTTCGGTAGGGGTTACCAGAAGTCGTTCCAACTGCAAATCTTTCGACTGTCCCTTGCTCTTTTTGGGTGCACCCGCCTCAATCCACGCCTTCAGGACTTGATACTCCCATCCTCCCTGTTCGAATCGCTTGCCACCCTCGTGCGTTTCGTCGCTGATCGGCTTGGTCAGAATCAAGCTGCTCAAGGGAGCCTCTGGAGCAACGCGTTTTTCGTCCAAGAGAGCCTTATGATCAATATCAAAATCGTATCCAAAAAGAGAGAGCATGAAGCCTCCTTGGCCTTGGAACGATCCATGGCACGCTCGGCCGTTGCAACCTAATCGTCCCAGTAATGGAGAAACATGCTTCTGAAAGTCTGGTACTTCTTTGCTTGTCGTTTCGCTCGTAGTATTCGCACTAAAGCGATCCTTCAAGGGCAAAAGAATGTCGTCGGCATGCACGACGCAAGGCGATGCGAAAACTAGGATGGCCACCGCCCAGATCGAAATAGCAAAACAGAAAGCAAAATTAGCTTGGAGTAATTTCAAGTGTTGTTTTTGAAAACTCATTTGGATGCCCCTTCGACTTTGGTTCCGTCGTTGTTTTTCTTTTTGGGTTTCTTCGAGTCAATTCTTTTTAACATGCCTGACACCTGCTGATCCATTCGTTCTTTTTCATTATCTTCTAGCCGAACGAGTGAATCCTGGAGTTGCTTTTTCCGATCTTCAAGCTGATCCAGTTCGATCTTCAGTCGCTTCACCTGAATGGCTCTTCGCTGGGCGACCAAGCTTCGGAGGGCAGCTTCATCCAAACTGTGTTCCTTCGCGATCGCTCGAGCCATCATCAGATCGATTCGCGATTGGGTCTTCCACGCGTCAAGATCGACCTCGTAGAGCGCTTTGTTTCTTTTCTCTAATTGCGACAGGCGACGCAGTGTCTTATGGATATCGGCAATCGCGGCTTCGTATTCTTTAGGATTGGATTGTTTCAAGGCAGTAAGAACTGATACCAATTGCGAGTGATGTTCTTCGACGAATGGCAACACCATCGACTCCGATTCTTGCAACAAGCCTTCCGATGCCTTCGCTGGTTGCTTGGCTTCATCAGCGCTAGACGCTTCCAGAACTACAGAAGGCGTTTCAGAAACGGGTGTAGAATCGCCTTGTGCGAAAAGCTCCGTAGAGACGATAGCAACAATAATGAATGCAAGACAAAAACTGCGTTTCGAAATGGACATGGTTACTTGATTACCTCTAGATTTTGAGAATCAGTCCCGGTGACAGCAAGAAGCATCCAGTCCGGCATGTCGTCTGCAACGGTAAGCTGCTTGTGCTCCGCTCCTAAACCGGCTGATTCGGTGTCGGATTCGGTGTCGCCATCGCTTTCAAACCGCGAGATGCTTGCGTCCATCAAGTCGGTGTTCGCTTCGCTCAAGTCAATCCAGGCGGCGGCAATTTCAGGCATCGATTCGGCAGAAGCGATGAAGGTGTCACGCTGCCAACGAAAAAAGATTACGCAAAAAGCTGCCGCAATAGAAACCATGGCTACTAGGCCCTTAGCCAGAAAGGGCATTTGCCCCGAACGCACAAAGCTGTCCTCGAAACGTGGCTTAGTATTCATGGAAGCATTGGAAATCAATGCGGCTTGCTTCAAGCCTTGCACTATTGCCACAGCTTCAGCTACCGTTTCGGCCAGCGCCGGATCGCTTTCCAGTTTTGCTTCGAATGCATCCCGGTCTATCGATTCATCGCACAGCACGTACAACATGGCTTCAAGGCCTTTGTCGCTGTCCCTCTTATTGGTCATGGCTATTTCCTTCGTCATGGCGGGTTGCCTTTAATCGTTCAAGAGCCAATCGCATTCGCGATAAAGCCGTGCCAACAGGGATAGCCAACAAGTTGGCAATCTCACTAAACGTTTTTTCTTCGACAATTCTCATGCTTACTATTCGTTGTTGCTCCGACGGAAGTTTGGCAATCTTGCGTCGCAGATCTTCGATTTCTTCTGTCTTCGCGATCTCCCCAAGTGGGTTCACATGGTACGAAGTCGGCGACTCTTGAACCAATTGGCTCGTTACGTCTTGGCGGCGTATTTCTGCATTTCGCATTCGAATCGCCTCTCTGTGCACCACTCGAAACATCCAAGCCTTTCGGGCGTCCGGCTCAACATCCCCTCCAAATCTTGTTAATGCCACAAAGGCATTTTGGACCGCATCCGCCGCAAATGCCCAATCGCGGAGAATGGCCCATGCGTAACGCTCGAGGATTGCTTGCCATTGCCGATGGCAGTCTTCAACGATATCTGATTCCAAAGGTCGTTCGGTCGTCATGCCCAAACTACCTGCTCCTTCCAGTTCACGTTTTTTTGGGCCCCCATTCAGACCGGTCATGCACACCACACTTAAAAGGAGGACGGAATGAACGAGATTATTCACTAGTAACTGACACAGATTGCCTTTATTTTGGAAATTTATCTGATTCATGACGGTTCTTCGCATTGTGCCGACGGAAACATGCGAAGAACGTCAAAAAACGCGAACAGCAAAATTTTGCCTCGAGTTTGAGGAATGTAGCGATTCCAAGCTCGAACGAATGCTCACGTTATCGCACAAATTTCCTTCGCGCGCACTATCTAAGAGCTACCCTCTTTCAGCTCGTAATTCCAAACGCCGAAGAAGCACTAACGAATGTCGAAAGAGACCGTTGGTATTCGGTCGCGTCAAATTCATCAATCTTGTTTCAGTACCCCGAACGCGGGAAGCAACAAATGACCATTTCCAATCAAAACTCTAGCAGCTCCGCAGGTTTCCTATCGGCGGAATTACAGGGCTTGGAGATTCCTGTCCTTATCGATCAATCTACAAGGACTGTGTGCGATACAGACAACCTGATTTCGACCATGGAGGAAGAAACTCAGAATGCAAATCTACTGATTGATGCGATTTCGAGCAGCGACAACACCAGCAAAGACCAGCTTCAAAACCCTGCTCTCAAGTTAACGAAGGAACTTGATTACTACAAGCATAAAGCGATCGAGCAGGACATCGAGATATTCGAGATGCGAGCGTTGCTACAGTCTGGCAAGGGTCTCAGCAACATCCTGAATTTGAAGCAACTGCTAGAAACATTCATGGCAGTTGTTCGTGAAAAATACAGCGCTGTTAACACAGCAGTTTTGCTGAAAGACGATCTTGAAAACGAACAGCATTGCTTCCGAGTCAAATCGCATTATGGATTGGAAGAGAAGTTCACTCACCCGAGCGGCCTTCAGGAATCCATCTTCATGTTCAAGTTTCCGAAGAACAATGGACTCCTGTGGCAATTGATTCAGCAGGGTAACGTTTTCAGCGTACGAGACATGCAGAAAGAACCTCGGTTCAAGCACGCGTGGAAGCAATGGAACATTGAGACTTTGAAGTCTGACGTCTGGTGTCCGCTGATCAAGAGCGGCGAAGTGCTGGGCATCCTTACCATCGGTGAACGCGAGGATGGCTCTCAGATCCCAGAAAGCGATTACGCTTTTATCCAAGAACTAGCATCGATCGCCATCACCAATATCGATTCTACGCTGAAGTATGAAAAGAACGAGCGGATTCTTAAGAACATTCAGACTCTGTACGATATCAATCAGCAGATCGCAAATGTGAACGACTTCAAGAAATTGTGTATCGAAACGCTCAACAAGGCAGTCGATGTTTTGATGACCCAAAAAGGAAACTTGATGATCTACAACAAGATCACTCGCAAGTTGGAGATTCGGGTCGTGTGGGGGAACATTCCCACCAATGTTCGCGATGAAATCAACAACGGCCTCGTCGAAACCAAGTCTTTCAATATCGGTGAAGGAGTTGCTGGGGCTTGCGCCCAAACCAAAAAGCCAATTCGAATCAACGACCGTACGCAAATCCCGCAAGTTGGCCAACACGCCGTTTATTGCATGGCAAGCGCTCCCATCTTGTACGGGAACGAACTGGAAGGCGTCATCAACATGACCAACAAGGTGATCATCGACTCCGAAGGAAACAAGGTACTTGATCCGCTCGGACGATTTACCGAAGAGGATGTTGCTTTGCTGCTGGGATTAGCAGACCAAGCAGCGGTCAATTTAAACAAGACTCGAATCTATAGCCAGTCGATCACAGATCGAATGACAGGCCTTTACAACAGTCGATACTTTGAGCAAGTTTTCTTCGACCAACTTACCGACTCGCTTGCAAAGCAAGAGCCGTTGACGATCGCAATTTGCGATATCGATCACTTCAAGAAATTCAATGATCAACACGGGCACGCGGCTGGCGACGAAGTCTTGAAGCATGTCGCCAAAATATTTGCGTCTTGCCTTCGCATACAAACCGAAGACCTTGCATTCCGATATGGTGGCGAAGAATTTTGCATGCTCATGCCAAATACACGACCGAGCGACGCCATGCTTGTCCTGGAGAAATTCCGAGAGAAAGTCGCGAACTCACCATTGAAACACGGCGAGAGCGAACTGGCAGTCACCGTTTCCGTTGGGCTAGCAACATCGCTCGTCGATGGTGATGACGTGAAGGTGCTATTCGAACGGGCCGACCAGTCGCTTTACTCGTGCAAGAACCATGGGCGAAATCAAGTACGACACTATGCGGCAGGATCGATGATCGCTTACCAAGAAGTAGGCCTTGCCGACCAAATCAAACAAGCTTACCTAGCGAACAATGCATCCGTCGACTAGCGTGTGAAACCAAGAATAAACAGATTGCTCTTGGTCGTTCGTGATAACTCGAAAACGTTCCACCAAGAAAGTAGTGCCAAGCCATCCTATGGTCGGCACCATCGTCAACGTTGTATTTCTTGGAATCATGTGTGAAGCGGAAGAAGCTGGTCGCGGCTGTCATCGAATCCTTGACGCGTTCAGAGAAAGTCGCGCGTTGAAACGTTGGCAGATCGATCACGACGCCTGAAGACTCGAATCGAGCAATCGGTAAGGATAAGGCAAGTTTTGACCGTAACGATTCCGATCGTAGTGGCTTAGCCTAAAACTCGTTTCATGACGGTTTCCAGGGTTGGTTTGATAGCTGCGGCACTCGCTTTTAGCCCCTGCAGTTCCTTGGGCCACAAATCGATTTCGATTCGTTGAACCGCCCCAGATCGTCCAACCACCGTCGGAACACTTAACGCGACGTCACGAATACCGTAACAGGCCCCATCCTGAATGGTGCTTACCGGTAGGATCCTATGTTGATCCAGAGCTACTGCGTGAATCACATCGCGAATCGCAATACCGACCGCAAAGCCTGCGCCCCCCTTCTTCGAGAGGCATTCTGCCCCGGACCCTTTAGTTCTGGTGAAGATCTTGTCCGCAATGACATTATTCCATCCTGGATACTTGTCCAATGGTAACGCCCCAACAGTTGCACTCGACCAAATAGGTACCATGCTGTCACCATGTTCACCTAAAATCAAGCCGCGAGTTTGAGTTGGGCTGGTGCCCAGCTGTTCCGCAATCAACGAACAAAAACGGATCGTGTCCAACTGAGTTCCAAGACCAAGGACTTGCGTTGCTGGCAAACCCAACTTCTTGGCGGCAACAAATGTCAGAATGTCTACCGGATTCGAGACAACCAACACGATGGCGGACTGCTTGACCCCCGCCTTCTTGACGTCTTCCAAAATTCCGTTGAACAAGTCCGTGTTGCGGTTGATCAAGTCAAGGCGCGATTCGTCGGGTTTACGGCGAAGGCCTGCGGTGATGCAAATGACATCAGACGAAGGAATATGTTCGTAGCCGCCAGAATGGATCACTTGGTCTGCAACGCTTGGCCCACCATGCATCATGTCCAAAGCATGTCCTGCAGCCATGTTCGCATTCAAGTCCAGCAAGGCGATTTCGCGAATCACGCCGCCACACTGAAGAGCGAACCCTGCGCAGGATCCTACCAAACCGCCACCACCGATAATGCTAACCTTCATTGGATTCACTCTCTACAAGTCGTCTCAGTGTTATGTTTTAGGTTGTTGATTGGCTGCGCTCGCAATCACAAACGCAGCACTTTGTTAGGAATGCAATTACTGGGCAAGTTGTTTCATGACTTGAGCCGTAATCAATTTGATCAATTGTTCTTGATCGATCCCGGCAAGGCCCTCTGCTGGCGAGCTTGTGCTGCTAGCCTTGAGAACAGGGGCGGTACCCGCGATCGACTGGGCCACCGCTTGTTCGACTTTAGCAGCAGTTGCAGGCATCGCTGGAGGAGCTGGAAACGCGCGTCTTTGCACCCCAGACTCCTTCCACGAATTTCGGAAGATATCGTTCGCACACACGTCGCAGTTCTTGTACTCGTCGGTATTTCGAGGATCCGCCCAACCCCATTTTTGCTTGAGCGACAGTAGCTCGCGTTCCTCTGTTTCGCTGAAGTACGAAACATTGCCCAGCTGTCGGGCAAGCATTAGGATCCGGCAATACGCATCGAGAATTTCCGTCCACCAATAGGCTTGCTCGACATCTACCCCGTAACTCACGGTACCATGGTTGGCCAAGATAATGACGTTGGTTTTATCGACGTAAGGTAGAACGGTCTCGGCAAATGCCTTTCCACCGGGTGTCTCATAACGTGTGATGGGAACATCACCCAGAAACACTTCGACTTCGGGAAGCACGCATTGAGGGATCGGTTCGCGAGCAACAGCAAATGCGGTTGCGTAGGGAGGATGGCAGTGAACCACGCTCTTGATGTCCGCACGCTGCTTGTAAATCTCCAAGTGCAACAACGCCTCACTCGATCGTTTCTTGATACCGGCGGTTTGCTTGCCGGTCATGTCAATCGTGCAAATATCTTCTACTTTCAAGAAGCCTTTGCTGTGCATGGTCGGCGTGCACAGAACTTCGTTCTCGCCGATTCGGACGGTGATGTTACCATCGTTCGCGGCCGCAAATCCCTTGTTGTAAAGGCGGCGTCCGATTTCAACGATGTCTTGCTTGATCTTGTGTGCGTTCATTTGGGTGTTCGTTTGAAGTTGCGTTGACGAGTTGGTGAAAACGTATGTTTTAGAAGTGTTGGCTTGAAAACAGGGGGCTTATTTCTTAAATCCTGGACCATGAAGTTCATCGATGATCGCTGCGTTGTAGGCGTCGACTGGTTTTAAAGTTGGTTTGAACGGCTGAGCTGCTTCGCCGCCATCACTGACTGCGATGATGGAGCCTTCGGCAGCCCCAAGGTCATCCCAAACCACCACGAGGTCCGGATCTTTTGCCGCTCGCCCTAGCAGGCGGTCGCCAAACGCTTCAGCCGTCTTCAAGCGACAACCCATGAAGCTCGGATGAGCTCGACTGAGAGTGACGGTACCGTTGACTTGATAAAGTTGCATAGACTCGATCTGCTTTCAATCAAGAGTTGCTTCGAAGGTGTTCGAAGAAACGTCGCGCGACATTGCATGTCGATGCTACGTTCCAGTTCTTGGACGATAAGATCAATACGTTGACGGGGACCTCGCGAAGCACATCCGAAAGCTCGGCCCAGTTCGACACCACCGCTGGCCGCAACCGATCGTCGCGAGCTGCTTGCCAGCAGGCGGCATGCGGTGCGGATACAACCGCAAGGCCCGCTTGGTGTCCAGCTCGCAATCCCTCTGAGATCCGGTGCATGGCAGAAGTGTCGTCCGCTTGCATGGCCTCCACTTGCGACTGCCGATTGCACAATTGCTTGGTAATCGACGGCATCCAAGAAGCTGTTCCCGCCACGAACAAGCGTTGTGGTTTCGGCAATGATAGTACCTTGGTTGTACCGTCTTGGCTCGAAGTGGAAGCGGCAGCATTCGCTTCCCCCACGCGTACGATCGCGATCTTTCGTTCACGGCAATAATCTTTTGCCGCTGGGGTAACAACCGACATTTTTCCGATTTCGATCGCCCGTTGATGAGATAACTTGTCGCGGACCAATTGCATACTGATGACGCGATCGGCAATCCGAAGCGTCGAACCGGTGTCCGGATTCGTTGAACCAACCGCTCCTTGCGCAGCTTCGGACGTCAGGGCGCGAAGCACCCGACGTACGATCGTTTCAATTTCTGCGGCAGAGGGAGACATGGGAAGTTTGAAGTTTGAAGTTTGGTGGTTGGTGGTTGGTGGTTGGTGGTTGGTGGTTGGTGGTTGGTGGTTGAAGTTGAAGTTGAAGTTGAAGTTGAAGTTGAAGTTGAAGTTGAAGTTGAAGTTGAAGTTGAAGTTGAAGTTGAAGTTGCGTTAGGGGCTTACACCTTACACCTTACACCTTACCCCTTAATCCTTGCTCCTTGCTCCTTACTCCTTGCTCCTTACTCCTTACTCCTTGCTCCTTACTCCTTACTCCTT